>NZ_JAMYRE010000002.1:0-392421 GCF_040321265.1 Mesorhizobium sp. M0491 | reverse complement strand
TTTATAACAACTCCTACCCCCCGCCTGCTTCGCGTGGGCGCGCGGGGGGCGCGGGTTGTTTTTAAACCCCGCCGCCGCCGCGGGGGGGGCGCCGCCCCCCCCCCCCCCCACGCCGAAATTTTGGCGACCGCCTTGCCGCCGCCCTGGACCTATGTCGCCACGGCGCAAGCCTGGGATGACGAGATGCATGAACGCATCGCGTTGCACCGATCGCGGCGTGGCGAAGGCTGGACGACCATCGACGCACCGCTCGATCTCGCCGGCGCGCTCGGGGCCTTGCCCGACAGCCAGCCTGTGCTTGTCGACTGCCTGACGCTGTGGCTGACCAATCATATGCTGGCCGATCACGATCTCGAGCTTGAATGCCGTCGGTTGGCGGACGTGCTGTCGCGGCCGCGCGGGCCATGGTTCGTGGTGTCTAATGAAGTCGGCCAGGGTATCGTGCCGGACAATGCACTGGCGCGCCGCTTTCGCGATGCCGCCGGGCGGCTCAACCAGCAGGTCGCCGCTGTCGCCAATACGGTGCTGCTGATGGTGGCGGGGCTGCCGCTCAAGGTGAAATGACATGACCGACATCGACGATAAGGGCGAAGAACGCCACCGCGCCAAGATGGCCAAGCGCAAGGCGGTGCAGGATGCCGAGGTGGCGAGCAAGACGGTCGAGAAGGGCTTGCTCATCGTCAACACCGGACCGGGCAAGGGAAAGACCACAGCTGCCTTCGGCCTGGCGCTGCGCATGCTCGGCTACGGCAAGCGCGTCGGCGTCGTCCAGTTCATCAAGGGCAAGTGGCACACCGGCGAGAAGGATGCTTTCGCCGCCTTCGGCGACCGCGTCGTCTGGCACGCGATGGGCGAGGGGTTCACCTGGGAGACGCAGGACCTGAAGCGCGACATCGCAGCCGCCGAAGCCGCGTGGGTCAAGGTGCTCGAACTGATGGCCGATCCGTCGATCAGCCTGCTGGTGCTCGACGAACTGAACATTGCGCTGCGCTACGACTATCTCGACCTCGACAAAGTGGTTGCGGCGCTGAAGGCGCGACGCGAGGACCTGCATGTCGTCGTCACCGGCCGCAATGCCAAGCCGGCGCTGATCGAGGCGGCCGACCTCGTCACCGAAATGGGCGTGACCAAGCACCATTTTTCCGCGGGCGTGAAGGCCCAGCAGGGGATCGAGTTCTGAGGCTTCTTACCCCCTTTGAAGGCAGGGCTATCGCATATGGATTCTTGCGAAGAGGGACCCCCACCCTAACCCTCCCCACAAGGGGGAGGGAACGCTGCCGCGTGCCTTTAATTCTTCTTTGGCGCCGAAAAGACAGGCGATTCGCTTGGGTCGGCGCCAGCGGAAGTCTCCCTCGCCCTTGTGGGGAGGGGCTAGGGGTGGGGGTCCGTGCCGGGCAGACATCTCAGGAATTCCATATGCGATAGCCCTGCCCACAAGGGGGAGCGTGAGATCACGTCACGATGACAACGACCGAAACCAACCCGAACAGGGCGATCAGCAGATAGTCGGCAACGCGATAGAGTTTCAGCGCCTGCCTGATGTCGAGGCTGTCGGCTTCGCGCCGCCCACCTTCGCCCATGAAGACGTCGTCGACCAGTACGCCGCCGTAGCTGCGCGGCCCGGCGAGCGACAGGCCGAGCGCGCCGGCCATCGCCGCTTCCGGCCAGCCGGCATTGGGTGAGCGATGTTTTTTCGCGTCGCGCAATACCGCATGCCAGGCATTTTTCGCATCAGCGCCTTTGACGAGGAACGCCGCCAGCACGATCAGCAGCGCCGTCAGCCGCGACGCCGGCAGATTGATCCAGTCGTCGAAGCGCGCCGCTGCCCAGCCGAACGCCTCGTGGCGCGGGGTGCGGTGGCCGATCATCGAATCGGCGGTGTTGGCGGCCTTGTAGGCGGCGCCGCCGGCCAGGCCGCCGACGCCGGTCCAGAAGGCGGGGGCGACGATGCCGTCAGAGAAATTCTCGGCCAGGCTCTCGATCGCCGCGCGGCAGACGCCGGCCCTGTCGAGCGTTTCAGGGTCGCGGCCGACGATCCGCGAAACGGCAACGCGGCCCAAAGCCAGGCCGCCGGTGTCGAGCGCGTCAGCCACCGCCTCGACATGCTCATAGAGGCTCTTTTGCGACAGAAGCGACGTTGCCAGAAGGGCCGTGATGACGAGGCCCATGGGAACAAACCAGAACAGGATCTGCACGCCCAGGCCAATTATCGCCGGCACCAGCACGATGACCAGCAGCGCCTGGACACCACGCTTGCGACGCAGCGCGTCGGGATCAGTGGCGCGGTTGAGCCTGTGGTCGAGAAAGGATATCAGCCTGCCGAACCACGTCACCGGATGGCCGATGGCGCGAAACAGCCAATCGGGGTAACCGAGGGCGAATTCGACGGCCAATGACAGGAAAGCGATCAGGACTGACATGAAGCTTCTTAATGGGGCGGTTGTGGACCATGGTGGAAGTCTTGGCCGCGCGAGGGGGCTTTTTCCCAACGCCCTGCTGCCATTCGTCGACCTCTCGACCGGTATCAATCCGCACTCCTACCCGCTTTTCGACCTGCCCGCCACCTCGCTGTCGCGGTTGCCGGAAGCCGCGCGCACGCGTGAGCTGACAGAGATCGCTGCCAGTGCCTATGGGGCGCCGTCGCCAGCCAACATCGTGGCGGCACCGGGCACGCAGATCCTGTTGCCGCGCGTCGCCTCGCTGATTACCCCCGGAAGGGCGCTGGTGCTGGGTCCGACCTACGCCGAACATGCCCGCGCAGCAGTGATCGCCGGGCACGCGGTGACCGAGGTCGGCGATTTCGCTGACCTGGCGGACGCCGACCTTGCCATCATCGTCAATCCGAACAATCCGGATGGACGTGTCATCGAGCGCGACCGGTTGCTGGCTCTGGCTGCCGGATTGCGCGCCAAGGGCGGGCTGCTGGTTGTCGACGAGGCGTTCATGGATGTTGGGCCGCGCGAGCATAGCCTCTGCGGCGATGTCGGCCAGGGCGGTATCGTCGTCCTGCGTTCGTTCGGCAAGTTCTTCGGCCTGGCCGGGCTGCGGCTCGGGTTTGCACTTTCCGATGTAGCGACGGTCGAACGGCTTGAGACGCAATTCGGGCCATGGGCCGTCGCCGGCCCGGCGCTGGAATACGGCATCCGCGCGCTTGCCGACATCGACTGGCAGGACGCGATGCGATCATCTCTTGCCGGCGCATCGGCGCGGCTCGACGCGCTGTTGGCCCGCTTCGGCGTACCCGTAGCGGGCGGCACCACATTGTATCGTTTCCTCAGTTTGACCAATGCCGCCGATTTGTTTGCCGCGCTCGGCGAGCGCGGCATCCTGCTTCGCCATTTTGCCGATCGGCCTGACGTTCTGCGCGCCGGCCTGCCGGGAAGTGAGGAGGAATGGCAGCGGCTCGAGACCGCTCTTGCCGAATGGGCGTCGCGGCGCGAGGATCAATCGAAGGGTTCGGAACAATGATCCATGTCTGTTCGCTGGCAAAGATCGAGGAAACGGTGGCCAGGACCGGCGCCGACCGCATGCTGTCGCTGCTTGCCGCCGGAACGGAGGTGGTCCGTCCGGCGTCGATCGCCCGAGAAAACCATCTGCATCTGGTCATGCATGACATCGCGGCGGCGCAGGACGGCATGACCATGCCGGGCGAGGAGCATGTCCGTAACCTGCTCGATTTCGCGCGCCGCTGGGACCGGGCAAGGCCGATGCTCGTGCATTGCTATGCCGGCATCAGCCGCTCGACCGCCTCCGCCTACATCATTGCGGCGGCATTGGCGCCGAAACGCGATGAGGCCGAACTGGCTCAGACATTGCGGACGCTGTCGCCATCGGCGACACCCAATCCGCGGCTGATTGCGGTGGCCGATGCGCTGCTTGATCGCAACGGCCGCATGATCGAGGCAATCGAATCGATCGGGCGCGGTGCGGATGCCTTTGAAGGCACGCCCTTTGCGCTGAGGATCGACAGCTAGCTGCCCCATGTCGTTGTTCGATTATCGAGTGGCCTTCATTCGCCCAATCTTCATGCCCGTGGCGTACCCGGACAATGAACACGTCGTCGTCGGCTTCGATCCGGTAGACGACAAGATGGGCTTTGAAGGGATGGATACGCATCGGTGGCCTCAATTCAAGCCGCTCTCGCGCTATTCGGGGACTGGCAGCGATCAGGTCAAAGATCGTGAACAACTCGTCATGATACTGTCTGGCCTGCACAGCGCCGAACAGGCGCACCCCTTGCTCGGCAATACCGACGATGTCCTCTTCCGCGGCTAAAGAAAGGCGAAATCCCACTACCTATTGCCGGATGGCTTTTCAGCGCGTTTAACCGCCTCCGTGAAAAGCGCGTCCCTGGATCGATTGCCGATGCCACTCTTCAAGCCATCATCGACAAAGCGCTGCATGGCGGCAATCTTGTCGTTGCGCTCCTGATCCCGACGGATCAAATCGCGCACATAATCGCTCGCGTTGGCGTAGCGGCCCGTTTCGGTTTGCGCCTCAACCCAATCTTTCATCGGATCGGGCAATGATACGTTCATCGTTGCCATACTGGCCTCCATATCCCGTCCAGTATGGCCCATTTTGGCAAAGTTTGTCAAAATCTCTTGTGCGGAAATCTCTCTGTGCAAAAGCGTGATCGTCTGATCCGCCCTCCGTCGCCTGGTTTGTTCAAGAGGACAGCGTTTGCCTTTCGATGCCAGACCACTGGTTTGGAGGCTACGTCAACCAGTCCGCGAGCTTCGCCTTGCGGACATCCCGCAGCAGGCTGATGAAGCCGTCGGCCTGATATTCTGCCGTCAGCCGGCCTTTCTCCGCCGTCGCGATGCTGGCATCGCCGACGACGCCGTTCGGGTTGAGATCGCCAGCTATCCAGGCGAAGGCGTGGGTGCCGGTGTGGCGCAGCAGCGAGAATTCCTTCTCGGCCTTGGCGACATTGGAAACGAAATTGTCGGCCTTGGCCATGTCGACGAGGTCCGGCCGGAAATGCAGCATCAGCGAGGTCTCGACATCG
The DNA here is from genome assembly GCF_040321265.1 of Mesorhizobium sp. M0491. NCBI lineage: Bacteria > Pseudomonadati > Pseudomonadota > Alphaproteobacteria > Hyphomicrobiales > Phyllobacteriaceae > Mesorhizobium > Mesorhizobium sp. M0491. The sequence continues at coordinate 387,410 of NZ_JAMYRE010000002.1, read as the reverse complement.
CCGCCATGGATGCCGTGGCGGTCCTCGAGCTCGGTGTACATGCCGGACGGGCGGCCGAAGCGTTGCCAGCTGGTCTTTACCGCCAGCATCTTTTCACGCACGCGCAGTTCGCGCGTGACAATGCCCATGATCTCTTCGTTGCCGCCATGCGAATTGACCACGATCAGCTTGCGCACCCCGGCGCGCGCGATCGACAGGCCAAGCTCGGTCCAGGCTTCTATCAGCGTGGTTGCCGGCAGAGTGAGGGTGCCCGGCGCGTGCAGATGTTCGTTCGACTTGCCCACTGCCTGGACCGGCAGGATGCGGATGTCGAGATCGTCGGGCAGGCGCGAAATAACCGTGTCGAGCATGCCGTTCATGATCGAAGTGTCGGTAGAGACCGGCAGATGTGGCCCATGCTGCTCGATCGCCGCCACCGGCAGCACGGCGATCGTCGCCTCCGGATCGATCGAGGCGTATTCGGTGGTCCGGTAGTCGCCCCACCACACACGTCTTTTGGGTACGGTCATGTCATGCCTCTTCAATGGTCCGGCAGACCTAGCGCGGCAAGCGCGGTCTGTCGATCACCCGGCCGCGATGGCCTCGACCTCGACCTTGAATTCGGGGCGGGCAAAGCCGGAAACGATCATCAGCGTCGAGGCCGGCGCGGGGCTGGAAAACAGCCGGTCGCGGACATCCATATAGGGCCGCAGATGCGCGCGATCGGTGACATAGGTGTTGATGCGCACGATATCCCTCAGACCCAGGCCGGCTTCGCCGAGAATCGCCGCGATGTTTTGAAAGCAGAGTTCGGCCTGCGCGCCGGCGTCTTCGGGAATCTGGTCGTCCGCGGTGATGGCGACCTGACCCGAGCACAGCACCAGCCGCTTGCCAGCCGGCACCTCGACGCCGTGGCTGTAGCGGGCAAAGGGCGGCTTGATCGACTTCGGGGTGAGGAATCTGAACATGGCAATCTCCTGGATGCCGTCAGCCTAAAGCCGGACCCACTACACCTTCAAGATGGCGGTGCATGTTGCCCGGGCGATTATGGACAGCCGTTCAAAAAATAGGCACGATGCCTTCCGTACAGCATGACCCGTCCGCGCTTGGCATGGCAACGTCTTTCAAGCGGGCGGCCCCGGCGCCAGACGCCGGTGGCATGTGTCTTGCTTCTTGAATCTTTGGTGTCGAGCCTGGCGCGTGGCGCGCCGGAGCAAACAGAGGGTGGTGTCGATGTACGGAAAACAGAAGATCTCGGTGGCGATTGTGGCCCTGCTTGCAGCCAGCACGCTGGGTGCTGCTGCGAATGAGAAAGTCACCTTCGGCACCAACTGGTTGGCCGAGCCGGAGCATGGCGGATATTACCAGTCCGTGGCGGACGGCACCTATGCCGCCTGCGGCCTCGACGTCACCATTATGCAGGGCGGTCCGCAGGTCAGCGGCCGGCCGATGCTGCTGGCCGGCAAGATCGATTTCTACATGGGCGGCAATCTGCTGTCGGCTTTCGATGCCGTGCAGCAAGGCATTCCGATGCGGGTGGTGGCGGCGGATTTCCAGAAGGACCCGCAGGTCATGATGTCCCATCCCGGCGAAGGGCTCGACAAATGGGAGGACCTGAAGAACGCCGACCAGTACATATTGGGTGACGAGGGCGTGCAGACCTTCTTCCAGTGGATGGTCATCGAACTCGGCTTCGATGCCTCCAAGCGCGCGCCCTACACCTACAACACCGCTCCCTTCCTCGCCAACAAGAAGTCGATCCAGCAGGGCTACGTCACCTCCGAGCCGTTCGCGGTCAAGAAGGAAGGCGGCTTCGTGCCGAACCAGTTCCTGCTCGCCGACTATGGCTGGGATACCTACTCGACGACGATCGAGGTGATGCAGGACACGATCGACAAGAAGCCGGAGGTGGTCCAGTGCTTCGTCGATGGCTCCGCCAAGGGCTGGTACAAATATCTCTACGGCGACAACAAGGCCGCCAACGACTTGATCAAGAAAGACAATCCCGACATGAGCGACGAGCAGATCGCGTTCTCGATCGAGCAGATGAAGAAGTTCGGCCTGGCCGATTCCGGCGACACCGAAAAGCTCGGCATCGGCGCCATGACCGACGAGCGGATCAAGAGTTTCTACGACAAGATGGTCAAGGCCAAGGTCACGCCAGCCGGCATCGACATCAAGAAGGCCTACACGCTGACCTTCATCAACAAGGGCGTCGGGCTCGAGCTGAAGAAATAGGCCGGTCCCGGCATGATAAGGGAAAAAGTGGCGCCAGCGCCGGCTGTGTCGGGTACGGCCCCGACGCTTCTGGCGCTGCGCGGCGTCGGCAAGGTATTTTCCAACGGCGTGACGGCGCTCAGCGACGTCGACCTGACCATCCGGGAAGGCGATTTCCTCAGCCTGCTTGGGCCGTCGGGGTGCGGCAAGTCGACGGCGCTGCGGCTGATCGCCGGCCTGTCGACGCCGACCTCCGGCGTGCTCGACTGGCGCGGCGGCGGCTCGCTTGACCGTTCGAACATCGGCTTCGTCTTCCAGGAGCCGACGCTGCTGCCCTGGGCCAATGTTTTCGACAATGTCTGGCTGCCGCTTCGGCTGAAAGGCATTTCGCGCGCCAAGGCGACACCGGCGATCACGGAGATGCTGGCGCGGGTGCACCTGACCGGTTTCGAAGACGCGGTGCCGCGCGAACTGTCCGGCGGCATGAAGATGCGCGTCTCGATCGCGCGGGCCATGGTGACCAAACCGCGCGTGCTGCTGATGGACGAACCGTTCGCGGCACTCGACGAGATCACCCGCTTCAAGCTCAACAACGATCTCCTGGAACTGTGGCAGGACGAACGCTTCACCGTCGTTTTCGTCACCCACAGCGTCTTTGAAAGCGTGTTCCTCTCCAACCGCGTCGTCGTCATGGCGGCGCGGCCGGGCAGGGTGTTCGACGAACTCGCCATCGAGGCCACCTATCCGCGCGACGAGGCGTTTCGCACCTCGCCCGACTACGCGGCACTGTGCCGTCAGGCCTCCGATGTGCTGGTCAAGGCCATCAATTCAACAGCAGGCGCGCATCATGACGGCCATTGACGAGCGTGTGCTCAAACTCGACCCCGAGGAAGCACGCCGCGTGCGCCAGGAGCGGTTCGAACGGATCGGCCGCTGGGTGCTGCCGCTGGCGATCATGATCCTGGCGATCTGGCTGTGGGATCGCATCTGCGTGTGGAACGCGATCCCGCAATACATCCTGCCGCGTCCCGGCGTGGTGCTGTGGACACTCTACAACGATGCCGGCCTGCTGTTTTCCTCGCTGCTGGTCACCTTGCGCATCACCTTCCTCAGCCTGGCTCTGGCCGTCATCGGCGGGGTCGGGCTGGCGGTGCTGTTCGCGCAGTCGAAATGGGTCGAGATGTCATTCTTCCCCTTCGCCATCGTGTTGCAGGTGACGCCGATCGTGGCGATTTTCCCGCTGATCAACATCTATGTGAACGACCAGACGACCAAGCTTCTGCTGTGCGCCTGGATCGTCGCCTTCTTTCCGATCCTGTCCAATACCACGCTTGGCCTCAACTCCGTCGACCGCAATCTGCGCGATATGTTCAAGCTCAACGGCGCGACGCGTTGGCAGCAGTTGCGCTATCTCAGGCTGCCGGCGGCGATGCCCTATTTCCTCGGCGGATTGAAGATCGCCGGCGGCCTGTCGCTGATCGGCGCCGTGGTGGCCGAATTCGTCGCCGGCACCACCGGCCAGTCCTCTGGCCTTGCCTCGCGCATCATCGAGGCCGGTTACCGGCTCAACGCGCCGCGGCTGTTCGCGGCGCTGTTCCTGATCTCGCTGACCGGCATTTTGATCTTCCTCGTGCTGTCGCTGATTTCGCATCTCATTTTGCGGCGCTGGCACGAAAGCGCACTGAAGCAGGAGCGCTAGGCCCTTGATTCCGAACACAGGTTCATACCGGCTCGCCAATGTCAGGCTTCACGCATCCCTGACCCCAGGCCTTGGCGCTGCTCTCGACAGGGATGGCTTTGCGCTTGCCGACGTCACTATCGCGGACGGCAAAATCGCAGGCATTGCCGCCCACGGTCGTGCAGCGCCTGCTGATGCCGTCGATCTTGGCGGCCGCATCGTGCTGCCATGCTTCGTCGACTGCCACACGCATATCGACAAGGGCCATATCTGGCCGCGAAAGCCCAATCCCGACGGCACGTTCTTGGGCGCGCTGAATGCCGCCGGCGCCGATCGTGTGGCACGCTGGAGCGCCGAGGACGTTGCGAAACGGATGGATTTCTCGCTGCGCTCAGCCTACGCCCATGGCACCAGGGCAATGCGCACGCATCTCGACAGTGTCGCGCCGCAGGAAGAAATCTCCTGGCCGGTGTTCGAGACGATGCGCGAGGCATGGCGCGGCCGCATCGAGTTGCAGGGCGCCTGTTTGCTCGGCATCGAAGGCGTACGCGACAAAAAGTGGTTCGACAGGCTGGCAAAGAGGGTTGCCGCGGCAAAGGGCGTGCTCGGTGTCGTCACCTATATGGTGCCGGACCTCGAAGAACTGCTCGACCATGTCTTCGCGCAAGCGATCAAGCATGGCCTCGATCTCGATTTCCATGCCGACGAGACCGATGACATCTCCGCCATATCGCTGAAGAAGATCGCCGAGGCCGCTCTTTGGAACGGTTTCGAAGGAAAGATCCTCGTCGGCCATTGCTGCTCGCTTGCGCGCCAGCCGGACCTCGACGTGCTCGACACGCTGGACAAGGTGGCGAAGGCAGGGCTAGCCGTCGTTTCATTGCCGATGTGCAATCTCTATTTGCAGGATCGGCGCGGCGACGGCACCACGCCGCGCTGGCGTGGTGTGACGCTGCTGCACGAAATGAAGGCGAGGGGCATTGCGGTTGCCGTCGCATCCGACAATACGCGTGACCCATTTTATGCCTATGGCGATCTCGACATGCTGGAGGTTTACCGCATGGCGACGCGCATCCTGCATTTGGACCATCCGGTCGCCGACTGGCCGCAAGCGGTCACCGCGACGCCGGCCAAGGTGATGCGGCTTGATGGCTTCGGCACGCTTGCCGCCGGCGGCGATGCCGATTTTGTCCTGTTCAAAGGCCGAAGCTGGACGGAATTGCTCTCGCGGCCCGAATCGGATCGCATCGTGGTGCGCGGCGGCAAGGCGATCGACCGGCAATTGCCCGACTATGCCGAACTCGACGAACTGATGGTGGAATGATGGACGTTTCGGCGCTCAAACGCGATCTTGACGGGCTCAAGGTCGACGACAATCCGGCCATCGTCCAGCAGAAGAGCCGTGACTTCTACTGGTACAGCCCGGTGCTGAAGCAGCAACTGGACCATGTCACCGGCGATCTGATCGTGACGCCGAAGAACGAGGCCGAACTGATCCGCGTGCTTGCCGCCTGTCATCGCCATGGCGTGCCGGTGACACCGCGCGGCAGCGGCACCGGCAATTACGGCCAGGCGATGCCGCTCTCCGGCGGCGTCGTGCTCAACCTTGCCGAGATGAACGAGATCAAGTCGATCGCCCCGGGTCGCGTCGTGACCGGACCGGGGGCCATTCTGGCCGATATCGACAAGGCAACGCGAGCGCATTCCGGGCAGGAACTCCGGCTATCGCCCTCTACCTACAACACCGCTTCGATCGGCGGCTTCATCGCCGGCGGTTCGGGCGGCGTCGGCTCGATCAATTTCGGTGGCCTGCGTGATTTCGGCAATGTGCTCCGGCTGCGCGTGGTGACCATGGAGGCCGAGCCGAAAGCGCTCGAACTCACCGGCGAGGATCTGCACAAGGTGACCCATGCCTACGGCACCAACGGCATCATATCGGAGGTCGAGATGCCGCTGACCGCGGCTTATGAATGGATCGACGTCATCGTCGGCTTCGACGCTTTCATGGATGCGGCCCGCTATGGAAATGCACTGGCGTGCCAGGACGGTATCCTGACCAAGCTGATCACGCCGATAGCGGCACCCGTGCCACAGCTTTATTTCAAGCGGCACCAGAAATTCCTGCAGCAGGGGCAGAGCATCTGCGTCGTCATGGTGGCGCGGCATGGGCTGGACGCTTTACTGGCCTTCACCGGCCGGGCCGGTGGCGAGGTGATCTACAATGCCGCAACCGCAACGCTGGACGAAAAGAAGGGGCTGCCGCCGGCCTATGAGCTGGCCTGGAACCACACGACGCTGAGGGCGCTGCGCGTCGATCCTTCGATTACCTATCTGCAGTCGCTCTATCCCTTTCCCAACCAGCTCGCGTTGGTCGAAAAGATGGACAAGATGTTTCCGGGCGAGGTTTTCTCGCATCTGGAATTCGTGCGGCTGGACGGCAACATCACCTGCTTCGGCCTGCCGCTGGTCAAGTTCACCAGCGAGGCTCGGCTCGACGAGATCGTGCGCCTGCATGAGGAGAATGGCTGCCCGATCTTCAACCCGCATCGCTACACGCTGGAAGAGGGCGGCATGAAGCAGACCGACGCGGTGCAGCTCGCCTTCAAGCGCGAGACCGATCCGCAAGGCCTGCTCAACCCCGGCAAGATGATCGCCTGGGAGAACCCGGACTACGACTACCGTTCGGGTCGGACTTTTTTGTTCAAGGGGCTGCAGAGAGTGGGATGAGGAGAGGTTTGCGCTTGAGTACCCCCCTCTGTCCTGCCGGACATCTCCCCCGCAAGGGGGGAGATTGGCAGCCTTTGAGTCGCGACCATTCTGAGGCGTCGACAGTTAGCGAAAGCGATACGGCAGTCCGATCTCCCCCCTTGCGGGGGAGATGCCCGGCAGGGCAGAGGGGGGTGCCTCGCACTGACCTAGGGGATATTCCCCTGTGAACATCCTCGTCCTTTACGCCCATCCGGTCGAGACCAGCTTCAATGCCGGCCTGCACCGCATGATCGTAGAGCGGTTGACGGCGGCGGGCCATACGGTCGATGACTGCGACCTCTACGCGGAGGATTTCGATCCGCGGATGACGCGGCAGGAAAGGCTGGACTACCACAATCCGCGCGGCGCCGCTGACGCTGCCGCACCTTATGTCGAACGCCTGCTGCGAGCCGATGCGCTGGTGCTTTCCTATCCAGTCTGGAACTATGGCTTTCCAGCGATACTGAAAGGCTTTTTCGATCGCGTCTTCCTTCCCGGCGTGTCGTTCAAGCTGGTCGACGGCATGGCGCAGCCGTCGCTGCACAACATACGCAAGGTTGCGGCGGTGACCACTTATGGCGGCAGCCGGTTCCGCGCCATGCTGATGGGCGATCCGCCGCGCAAACTGATCAAGCGCATGCTGCGCGCCACCGTCAAACCGGGCGCGCCGGTGACCTACCTCGCGCACTACGCGATGAATCTCTCGACCGATGACACACGGCGGAAATTCATTGCCAAGGTCGCGGCCAGCATGGATGCCTTCTGATGCGTGCGCTGGTGGTCTACTGCCATCCGGTGCCCGACAGCTTCTGTGCGGCCATTCGCGACAGCGCCGTCGAGGTGCTGATGCGACGAGGCTGGGAGGTGCGGCTGCTCGACCTCTACGCCGATAAATTCGACCCGGTGATGGGTTGCGACGAGCGACGCTCCTACAATGACCAGGCGCCGCAGGACCCGGCGCTGAAGCCGCATTTCGAGCTGCTCAACTGGGCCGAAGCGATCCTGTTTGTATATCCGACCTGGTGGTACGGACTGCCGGCGATGCTGAAGGGCTGGCTCGACCGGGTGTGGGCGACGGACGTCGCCTTCAAGCTGCCGGCCGGCAAGGGGCGGATCAAGTCGCTGATGACGCATGTGACCAAGGTCGGTGTCATCACCACCTGCGGCGCCCCGACCTGGTGGAGCGTCGTCGTCGGCCAGCCGGGACGCAAGACCCTGCTGCGCGGCATGCGGGCGCTGTGCGCGACGCGCTGCCGGACGTTTTTCCTGGCGCACTATTTGATGGATGCCTCGACGCCGGCAACAAGGGCGGCGTTTCTGGCGAAGGTGCGGGCAAAGCTGGAGCGGTTTTGAGAAGCGGGGTCTCGTAGGGCGCTATCCCCACCCCGTCCCGCAATCTCCGCTCTGCTCCGACCGCGAGCCGACCCTCCCCACAAGGGGGAGGGTAAGAGGCGCTACATCTTCACCCGCTCGGCCTTCGGATCATACATCGGCTTCAGCGAGGCTTCCGCCGCAAAGCGCTCGCCGGCGATCTCGATTTCGTAGGATGAAGCCAGCACATCCGCTTCGCTCTCGCCCTCGGATGGCACATAGCCTAGCCCGACCGCGCCGCCGAGATGATGGCCGTAATTGCCTGAAGTGATCGGGCCGACGATCTTGCCGTCGCGCAGGATCGCTTCGTTGTGGAAGAGCAGGGGCTCTGGATCCTTCAGGCGGAACTGGACGAGCCGGCGTGACAGGCCGGCTTCCTTCTTGCGCAGCACGGCATCGCGGCCGATGAAGTCGCCCTTGGCGGTCTTCACCGCGAAGCCAAGGCCGGCTTCCAGCACATTGTCTTCATCGGTGATGTCGTGGCCGAAATGCCTGAAGGCCTTTTCGATGCGGCAGGAATCCAGCGTGTGCAGGCCGCAGAGCTTCAGGCCGCCTTCGGCGCCGGCCTCATCGATCGCCTCGAAGACATGAGCCGCCTGGTCGGTCGAGACATAGAGTTCCCAGCCGAGTTCGCCGACATAGGTGACGCGGTGGGCGCGGGCCAGGCCCATGCCGATCTCGATTTCCTGGAACGTGCCGAACGGATTTTTATCATTGGAAAAATCGTTGGGGCTGACCTTCTGGATCAGCTTTCTTGCGTCCGGGCCCATCAGGCAGAGCACGCTTTCGGCCGCCGTCACGTCGGTGACGACGACGAACTCGTCGGCGACGTGCTTGCGCAGCCAAGCCAGGTCGCGCTGCAGCGTGGCGCCGGGGACGACGAGGAAGAAAGCCGTTTCCGACAGCCGCGAAACCGTCAGGTCGCTCTCGATGCCGCCGCGCTGGTTGAGCATCTGGGTGTAGACGATCTTGCCCGGCGCGACGTCCATGTCGTTGGCGCACAGTCTTTGCAGGAAAGCGCTGGCGTCGCGGCCCTCGACACGGATTTTGCCGAAGGAGGTCATGTCGAACAGGCCGACGCCATTCCTGACCGCGAGGTGTTCTTCCCGCTGGTTGTCGAACCAGTTCTGGCGCTTCCAGGAATAGCGGTATTCGCGCTCCTGGCCCTCGCGAGCGAACCAGTTGGCGCGCTCCCAGCCGGCGACTTCGCCGAACACGGCGCCGCGCACCTTCAGATGCTCGTGCAGCGGCGAACGCCTGACATTCCTCGAGGTCGCCATCTGCCGATAAGGGAAATGGTCGGCATAGAGCAGGCCGAGCGTTTCGGAGACGCGTTCCTTGAGATAGCGCCGGTTCTTCTGGAACGGCTGGGCGCGGCGGATGTCGACTTCCCACAGGTCGAACGGGGCTTCGCCGTCATTGATCCACTGCGCCAGCGCCATGCCGGCGCCGCCGGAGGAGACGATGCCGATCGAGTTGTAGCCGGTCGCCATCCAGTAGCCGGACAGCTCCGGCGCCTCGCCGAGATAGTAGCGGTCGTCGGGCGTAAAACTCTCAGGACCGTTGAAGAAGGTGTGGATGCCGGCGGTTGCCAGCATCGGCATGCGGTTGACGCCCATTTCGAGGATCGGCTCGAAATGCTCCATGTCCTCCGGCAACTGGTCGAAGCAGAAATCCTCGCGGATGCCGTCCATGCCCCAGGGTTTTGCCACCGGCTCGAAGGCGCCCAGCATCATCTTGCCGGCGTCCTCCTTGTAGTAGGCGCACTCGTCCGGCACCCGCAGCACCGGCAGACGGGTGAGGCCGGGGATCGGTTCGGTGACGAGGTAAAAATGCTCGCAGGCATGCAGCGGGATGGTGACGCCGTTCTGCGCTCCCAGTTCGCGCGCCCACATGCCGGCGCAGTTGACGACGATGTCGGCTTCGATCGTGCCTTGGTCTTCGCCCTGTGCCCAGGACACGCCGCTGACGCGGCCGGCCTTGGTATGGACCTTGGTGACCTTCACATTCTCGACGATGGTGGCGCCGCGCTGGCGCGCGCCCTTGGCCAGCGCCATGGCGATGTTGGCGGGGTCGCACTGGCCGTCGAGCGGCAGATGAACGGCGCCGACGACATCGGAAACATTGAGATGCGGGTACATCTCGCTGACTTCCCTGGGCGAAATCTCGCGCACGTCGACATCGAAGGCACGCGCCAGCGACGCTTGCCTGTAGATCTCGTGCTTGCGCTCCTCGGTCAGCGCCACGGTGATCGAACCGACCTGGCGCATGCCGGTGCCGACCTCCGTCTCGGCCTCCAGCTTGACGTAGAGGTCGGCGGAATATTTCGCCAGCCGGGTCATGTTCTGCGAACCGCGCAACTGGCCGATCAGGCCGGCGGCGTGCCATGTCGTGCCCGACGTCAGCTGTTTGCGTTCGAGAAGCACGATATCGGTCCAGCCGAGCTTGGCCAGGTGATAGGCGACCGAACAGCCGGAAACGCCGCCGCCGATGATGACCGCTTTTGCTTTGGCGGGAACTGCCTTGGCGGTCATGCTGCCTCGCGACGGTAGCTGGAAGCAAAGCGGCGCAGACGACGTGCAGCTTCCCGCAGCACGGGTTCGGGCTGGCAGAGGCTGATGCGAATGTGGCCGGCGGCCGCCTCGCCGAAGCTGGAGCCGGGCATCACGCCAACCTTTTCGTTGTCGAGCAGGGCCCAGGCGAATTTCTCGTCGTCCGGTTCGACGGCCGAGATGTCGAGCATGACATACATGCCGCCCTCCGAACCGCGCACGGTGACATCGTTCATGCCGCGCACGGCATCGAGCAAGACGGTGCGGCGTGCCGCGTAACGTTCGGCGATCTCCTTGACGCCGTAACGGTTCTCCAGCGCCTCGGAACAAGCGATCGAGATGAAGGCCGGCAGGCCGTAGGTCGTCACCAGATTGAGATTGATCATGAGTGTGATCATCTCCTCCGGCCCATTCAGCCAGCCCATGCGCCAGCCGGTCATGCCGTGGCTCTTCGACATCGAATTGATGACCAGCGTGCGCTCGGCCATACCTGGCAGCGAGCGCGGCGAGACGTGCTCGCCGCCGCCGAGCGTCCAGTAGACTTCGTCCGACAGCAGCCAGAGGTCGTGCTCCCGGCAGACTTCTGCCAACTGCTCCAGCCGCTCGCGCGAATAGACAGCACCTGTCGGATTGTTCGGCGTGTTGATCAGGATGGCGCGCGTGTTCGGCCGGATTGCCGCGCGGATCATGTCGGCACGCGGCTGGAAGCCATCCTCGGCCGGTGTCTCAACGACGGTGAAATCAGCGCCTGCGGCGCTGAACGTGTTGGGATAGGTGGCATAATAGGGCGCCACGACGATGGCGTGATCGCCCTGGTCGAGCACGCCCTGCACGGCGGCGTAGAGTGCGGCCTGGCCACCCGGTGTGGCGATCACCTGATCCGGCGACGTCTCGACGCCGGTGCAGGCGGTCGAGGCCGCCGCCATCGCCCTGCGCAGGCGCGGCAAGCCGGGAAGCGGGGTGTAGTGATGATTGCTGCCGCGAACCGCGGTCACACAGGCTTCGATCGTCTGCGAGGGCGTGTCGAAATCATGGTCGCCAACCGACAGCATGATGATGTCTTCGCCGGCCTCCTTGCGCGTCCAGGCGGCGAAATGGACTTCCCAGCCGTCCTTGCCCGAAGGCACGATGCCGGAAATACGCGATGATGGTCTAGGCATGCAAAACTCCCGAAATTTCGTAGCCGGCCTGTTCGAGCCGGTCGCGCAGGGCGGCGATGTGCGGCGGTCCGACTTCGCAGCAGCCGCCAACGATGCTTGCCCCAGCCTCGACCCAGCCGATCGCCTGGTCGGCATAGGCATCCGGGCCAAGGTCGTGACGGGCGTGCAGCACATCGACGGTGCCGCCGTGCTTGAGTGCTTCGGTTGAAGTGAAGCCATTGGCGTAGGCGCCGACCGGGCCGCCGAGGTCGATCAGTTCAGGCAAAGCCGCGGCGATTGCTTCCGGCCGGCAGCAATTGACCAGCCGCGCGGCGACTGCCAGGCCATCGAGCGCGCCTGCCGCGGCGGCTATTGTCTCGCCGCTGCGCAGCCGTGGCTTGCCGTGGTCGGCCAGCGTCCACGACACCCATACCGGCTTGCCGCTTTCCGATGCCGCGGTGACCGCCGCGCGGGCTTCGTCCGCCGACGCCATGGTTTCACACAGGAACAGGTCGACGCCATCGGCCTGCTCGGCAACGATGCGGCGGTAAATATCGAGCGTGTCCTCGAAGGAAATGGTCAGTGCCGGTGCATAGCTGCCGAAAAGCGGCGACAGGCAGCCGGCGATGGCTGCATCGCCGGCCTCGTCGCGGGCCTGCCTGGCCAATTCGATGCCGCGCTTCTGCAATGGCTTGAAGAGGTCTTCCGCGCCCTCGCGCGCCAGGCGTTCGGGTGTCGCAGAATAGGTGTTGATGGTGATGACACGTGCGCCGGCACGGATGAATTCCGCGTGCAGGTCGCGCACCAAATCGGGTTCGTCGATCAGCACCCTGGCCGACCAAAGCGGTGTCGGCTCGGATTTGCTGCGGCGGACCAGTTCCTGGCCCATCCCGCCATCGGTGAGGATGATTTTCTTCATGCGCGCAGCCTTTCGTTCTTCGGATCCCACAGCGGTTCATCCTTCTGCACGATCGCCTGAAAGCGGTCACCGAAGATTTCGACCTCGACTGATGTACCTGGTTCGGCCAGGTCGGCGCGCAGCATGCCGAGTGCGATCGACTTGTCGATGCGATGACCCCAGCCGCCCGACGTCGTCTCGCCGACGATCTTGCCGTCATGCCAGAGTGTAGAAACTGACGGAGCGTCGCAATCGCCGGGGTTTTCCACCACCAGCGTGACGAAGCGCTTCTTCACGCCTTGCTGCTTTTCGTTCTGGAGTGCCGCCTTGCCGCGGAAGTCGGGCTTGTCCCATTTGACGAAGCGCTCCAACCCGCCCTGCAGGATCGAATAGTCGGTCGACAGGTCGCCCTTCCAGGTGCGGTAGCCTTTTTCGAGCCTGAGCGAATCCAGCGCATACATGCCGAACGGCTTCAGCCCATGCTGTTGTCCCGCCGCGCAGATGGCATCGAAGATGGCGGCGGTGTCGTCGATCCTGGTGTGGATTTCCCAGCCGAGTTCGCCGGCGAAGGAGACGCGCACGAGCTTGGCCCAGCGGCCGGCGATCTTCGTTTCCTGATGCGTCAGCCACGGCAAAGCGAGGTCGGCTTCGCAGACATCGGCGAGGATTTTTCGCGAGTTGGGGCCGGCCAGGATCTGGGTGGAAAATTCCTCGGTCCGGTCGATCAGCTTGAACGGGGCGTCCTTGGGCAGGCGCGATTTCAGCCATTCGAAATCATGCCATTGGGCGACCGCCGCGGTGATCAACGTCATCACGTTCTCGTCGTGGCGCACGACGGACATTTCGGTGACGATGCGGCCCTTGTCGTCGGCAAAATAGACGAGACCGATGCGGCCGGGTTTTGGCACCAGCCCGGTGACCTGCAGGCTCAGCCATTCGGCAGCGCCCGGACCCTCGAGGTTGAAGCGCGAGAAACCCGGCAGGTCCAAAATGCCGGCGGCATCGCGCACCGCCAGGCATTCATCGCGCACGCGATGATGCCACGGTCCGTCGCGGCGGAAGGTCAGCGTCGCTTCCTCTGAAATATCATCGCCCTCTTGCGCATACCAGGTGGCGCGCTCCCAGCCATTATAGGCGTCGAAGCGGCCGCCGAGCGCCTTGATGCGATCGTGGATCGGCGACAGCTTGCGGTCGCGGCCTTCCGGCCAGGCATGGCGCGGGAACTGGATGGCGTATTCGTTGCCGTAGATCTCCATGCCCTTGGCGACGCAATAGTCCGGCGCCGCGGCAAAGGAGGTGAAGCGGCGCGGGTCGCATGACCACATGTCCCATTCGGTCTGGCCCTCTGTCACCCATTCGGCCAGCACCTTGCCGGCACCGCCGCCCTGGGCGATGCCGAAGGTGAAGACGCAGGCCTCGAAGGCATTGGGAACGCCGGGCATCGGGCCGATCAGCGGATTGCCGTCCGGCGTGTAGGGGATCGGGCCATTGATGACCTTGGACAGGCCGGCGGTGCCCAGGATCGGCACGCGGGCGACGGCGTCGGCCAGATAATGTTCGAGCCGGTCGAGATCGTCGGGGAACAGCTGGAAGGAAAAATCCTCCGGCATCGGGTCGTTGTGGGTGGCCCAATGCGCGCGGCAATTGCGCTCATAGGGGCCGAGATTCATGCCGTTCTTCTCCTGGCGAAGATAGTAGGAGGTGTCGACGTCGCGCAGCAGCGGCAGTTTCTTCCCCTGTTCCTTCGACCATGCCGCCAGTTCGGGAATCTCCTCGAACAAAATGTACTGATGGCTCATCACCATCATCGGCACGTCGCGGCCGAACATCCGGCCGACTTCGGCGGCGCGGTAGCCGGCGGCATTGACGACGATCTCGCAGCGGATCTCACCTTGTGCCGTCTCGACCACCCATTCGTCGTTCTCACGGCGCACGCCTGTGACCGGGCAGAAGCGGATGATCTTCGCGCCCATGTCGCGCGCACCCTTGGCCAGCGCCTGGGTGAGCTGCGCCGGATCGATGTCGCCGTCGCTCGGGTCGTAGAGCGCGCCTTTCAGGTCATGCGTCTCGATGAAGGGATAGCGACGCTGGATCTCGTCGACACCGACAATGTCGATGTCCATGCCCTGGTAGAGGCCCATGCCCTTGGCGCGCTGAAATTCCTGCATGCGCTCTTTCGTGTGGGCAAGGCGCAGCGAGCCGGTGACGTGATAGTTCATGGGATAGTCGACCGCGTCGGCCAGCCCGCGATAAAGCTCGGTCGAATAGCGCTGCATGTTCATCAGCGACCAGGACGAGGAGAAAGTCGGCACGTTGCCAGCGGCATGCCAGGTCGAGCCCGAAGTCAGCTCGTTCTTTTCCAAGAGCACGCAGTCGGTCCAGCCCGCCTTGGCGAGATGGTAGAGCGAGGAGGTGCCGACGGCACCGCCTCCGATGATCACCACGCGCGCCGTGCTCGGCAAACCCGCCATGTTCTTCTCCAAACTTGAACTCAATAGACGGGTGGTGAAACCACCCAGATGACAATTGCCGGCTCGGCACCCGGATTGCGCCAGCGGTAGGGCTTGCCTTCGAAGCGAAAGGAGTCGCCCTCGCCAAGCCGATGCCAGACACCTCCGATCTCGATGTCGAACAGTCCGGACGCGACGTATCCGGCTTCCTCGGTCGGCCGCTGCGCCTCGGCCTTCAGTTCCGCGCCCGGCGCGAAGACCGAACGCACCATCTCGAAGCTACCGCCGAGATCGGGCGACAGAAGCTCCTCCACCAGGCCGGATTCGCTTGTGCCAAGCGTGCGGCGCCTGCCGGCACGCACGACCACGCCGCGCTCGCTTTCGACAGGCACGTCATGGCTGAAGAACAGGCTGATCGGCACGCCGAACAGTTCGGCGAAGGCTCGGAGGTCACCGAGCGATGGAATCGACAGGCCGCGCTCGACCTGGCTGACCCAGCCGACCGAACGGCCAAGCTTCAGGCCGATCTCGGCGAGCGTCAGCCCGCGCGCCTTGCGCAGGGCCCTGATATCGCCGGCCAGCACGCGTTCGTCAGGTCCCTGCAATGTTCTTGCGGTAGTCGAAGGCAAAACGCTCTCTTCATGAAAAAATACCGTCAAATTTCATGAGAAATCAAGCTCAT
This sequence comes from Mesorhizobium sp. M0491, assembly GCF_040321265.1. Classification (NCBI taxonomy): domain Bacteria; kingdom Pseudomonadati; phylum Pseudomonadota; class Alphaproteobacteria; order Hyphomicrobiales; family Phyllobacteriaceae; genus Mesorhizobium; species Mesorhizobium sp. M0491. Next base: position 371,696 of record NZ_JAMYRE010000002.1, on the reverse strand, counting down.
GAAAAAATCAAGTAGATTTTCACGGATGCACAAGATTTGCTTGCGCGATTTTGACGGTTCATGCAAAGGCTCCGCCGAGAGCGGCGAGTGGGGACGTCCGATCGAGACAAAGGGTAAGGGACGGCCCATGCTGGAAAATAACCCCCGAATCGCGGGCGATGCCGAGATTGTCGACGAGGCGATCCTGTCGCGCCGTTCGGTGCGCGCATTCCTGCCCGACATGGTCGACGACGACACCATCCGCGCCATTCTGGCGGTTGCGGCGCGCGCCCCATCCGGCACCAACATGCAGCCATGGAAAGTCTATGTCACCAAGGGCGAGAGCAAGCAGCGGATATCAGACGCCATTCTCAATTCCGGCATTCGCGCCGAAAAAGCCGATTGGGACGAGTACCGGTATTATCCCACCCAGTTCTTCGAGCCGTATCTGACCCGCCGCCGCGCCAACGGTTTCGGCCTCTATGGCGCGCTCGGCATTGGTCGCCGCGAGGTCGACAAGATGCGCGCCCAGCACGACCGCAACTTCGTCTTCTTCGACGCTCCGGTCGGCATGATCTTCACCATCGACCGCCGCCTCAACCAGGGCTCGTGGATCGACTACGGCATGTTCCTGCAGAACATCATGGTCGCAGCTAGAGGCAGGGGTCTGCACACCTGTCCGCAGGCGGCCTTCGCGCCCTATCACCGGCAGATCAGGCCGGTGCTCGACATTCCGGACGAAGAGATCGTCGTCTGCGGCATGGCGGTTGGTTACGAAGATACGTCAAAGCCTGAAAACGCCTTCCGCACCGACCGCGTGCCGCTGGAAGAGTGGGTGACGTTCAGCGAGTAAGCCAGCCAGCTTCATTCCGTGTTCATCTGTGCGCCGTGGCCGCTGACATGGACGCCGTCTTGCGGCGTCAGCTTGAGGTAGGCAAGCAGCGCGCAGAGCGTGATGACGCCCTCGATCACGAACAGGATGCGAAAGTCGTCGGCGACGGCAGGGCCGCCGCCCGCCAGAAACGACAGTGCCGCGGCGGCCAGGCCAACGCTGATCGCCACTGCCAGCTGCCATAATATGTAATAGAGCGCGCTGAAACGGGCGAGCTGCTCGGGCGCGATGTCGGAATAGGCGAGGTTGCCGGTCGAGGCCCATTGCGCGGAGCGGAAGACGCCGAAGACGAAGATGTAGGTGAGCACGATCCATACCGGCGTCGTCGCCTGCATCAGCGCGAAGCCGGCAACCAGGGCGGCGACGATGGGCGTGTTGTAGACCAGCACGCGGCGAAAGCCGAAACGGTTGAGGACACGCGGCATGAAGAACCGCATGGCCACGGAGCCGACCGCGGCGACGAAGGTCAGCGATCCCGCCTGAACCGCGCTCATGCCGAAGCCGAGCTGGAACATCAGCGGCAGCAGGAAGACGACGGAGCTGAGGCCGATCGTGTCCAGCCCGCCACCGGTGAGGAACGAAATGCGGAAGGTACGGATGCGCAACAGCTTGAGATCGAGCAGCGGATTGCGCACGCGCAGGCAGTAGAACGAGGCGATGGTCAGGATAACGAGCGCCAGCGCCAGTTCGGCGGCGATGATGCCGCCCGCGGCATCCTTGGCGGCAAGCGAATCCATGCCGAAGACCAGCAGGACCATGCCGCTGCCGACCAGCAGGAAGCCCGGAAAATCGAACGGCGTGCGCACCGGCTTGGTCATCGTCGGAAACAGCGAGGCGGCAAGAATTGCCGCAGCCAGCGCGAACGGCACGTTGATGAAGAAGATCCAGCGCCAGGAAATGTAGGTGGTCAGCGCGCCGCCGACGAGCGGACCGACCAACGGTCCGGACTGGCCGGCCAGCGAGATGTACATGTTGATCTTCAGCGTTCGGCTGCGCGGAAAGGTCGACAGGATGACGACCTGGCCGAGCGTGCCCATCAAGGCGCCGCCAAAGCCTTGCAGCGCGCGGGCGCCGACCAGCGTCCAGATGTTGTCGGACAGCCCGCAGAGCGCCGACGAGGCGGCGAACACCAGCAAGGCAAAGCAGTAGACGTTGCGCAGTCCGAAGCGGTCGGCGGCCCAGCCGCCAAGCGGCATCGAGATGATCAGGCTGGCGACATAGACGGTAATCAAGAGGCCGAGCTGGCTGGGCGGACGCCCGAGGCTTTCGCTGATGCCCGGCAGCGCGGTCACCACGACATTCTGGTCGAGGCTGGTCATGAACACGCCGCAGGCGACCGTTAGCGGCAGCAGGAGCAAGGCTCTGGCCGGCACATCGGCGCAATCCGTGGCGCCGGCGGATAGTTCTGCGGTCATGGAGATGTTCGAACCAAACGAATGTGCCGACTCTGAGACGGGATTTACCCCTTGGACCGGCCTGGCGGTCATGTTTCCAACCATGAGCGCCCGAGGCGCGATTCTCTAGCGGCAGAACCGGCTGGCGTTGATGCCAGAAGTGACGCGGCGCCCTGGCCGACAGGGCGCCTACTGCACCTCGTAGCCGACTTCCTCGCTGGCATGGCAGAGCGCCTTCCAGAACGAGCGTGCGAATGAGCGGAAGACATAGATGTCGAACTGGTCGGCGCCGGTGCGCTGGATCTGGGCGAAGATGTCGTGATGGGTGGTCGAGCGGCCGGCGCCGATGGGAAAGGCCGGCAGCGAAAAGTCGATGGCGAAGAATTTCGCCAGCACCCATTCAGCCTTAGGCCCGGCAATGCGGATGGCGGTGCGGCCATGTGAAAGATCGGTCACGGTGCCGATGGCCGGCGTTACCACTTTGGCAAAGGCGGGGGCCAACCCTTCGGCCTCGTCGGCGATAGTGAACTTTCCCGGCGCGAAGCCGAACACCGATTTCACGCCGTCGCTCAAGCCGCCGCCTGCGCCATCGGGCAGAGCAAGCCCGGTGACGGTGCGGATGGCTGCTATCAGCTTCTTCTCCTCGCCGGGCCACGCTGCCAGCTGCACGATCGAGCCAGGCCGCGTCTCGGTCAGGATGATCTCGACGCCATGCTCGAAATTGCCGTGTGAGCCGACGTGAAATTCCGGTTCGAGTGGCGACAAGGGTTCGGGTGACTGGCGCTCAACCATGCATGCGGCTCCCGTCCGGATCGAAGAAGTGGTTGGAGACGATCTCGACCGGTCCAAAGCGGTTGCGCAAGGGATCGGAGACATGGGCGCGCGTGCCCTGCCGTGCCTTGCCGCCCTTGACCAGCGCCAGCGCGATATGCTTGCCGAGCGCCGGCGAATAGCAGCAGGCGGTGATATGGCCGATGGAGTCGTGCGGATTGGCTTCGTCAACCTCCTCGACGATGTGGGCGCCACCGTTGAGTGGCCGGTTATCGAGGGCGATCAGGCCGACCAGTTCAAGGCGGTCCGATGCGATCAAGCCTTCGCGGTCCATCATCGCCGAGCCGATGAAAGGCTTCTTCTTCGACAGCATCCAGTCGAGATGCAGGTCGCGTGCCGTGGTGCGGCCGTCGATCTCGGCGCCGGTGACATGGCCCTTTTCGATGCGCATGGTGCCCAGTGCCTCGAGCCCATAGGTGGCCAGCCCGAACGGCTTGCCGGCTTCAATAAGCGCTTCCCAGACATGGGTGCCGTGGCCGGCGCCGGAATAGACTTCGAAGGCCATTTCACCGGAGAAGGACAGCCGGCAAATCATCACCGGCACGCCTGCTATATCGCCACGCACGATGCCCATGAAGGGCAAGGCGGCGTTGTCGACCGACGTGCCGGTGACACAGGCGGCGAGGATCTGCCTGGCCTTCGGCCCGCCGATCGCGGCACCCGCCCATTCGTCGGTCACCGAGGTCACGTGGACTTTCAGCTCCGGCCAGATCACGTCGAGGAAATACTCCAGATGCTGCATCACCTTGCCGGCATTGGCCGTGGTGGTGGTCATCAGGAAATCCTGATCGCCGAGCCGCCAAGTGGTGCCGTCGTCGAAGGCTAGGCCGTCCTCGCGCAGCATCAGCCCGTAGCGTGCCTTGCCGGCGGCGAGCGTCGAAAACATGTTGGTGTAGACGCGGTCGAGGAATGCGGCGGCGTCAGGGCCTTGCACGGCAATCTTGCCCAGCGTCGAGACATCGACGATCCCTGCGCTTTCGCGCGTCGCCTTGGCTTCGCGCACATAGGCCTGCTCGACCGTCTCGCCGGCATGACCGTAGATCATCGGCCGGTACCAGAGGCCGGCGGAATACATCGTCGCGCCACTGGCCAGATGCCAGTCATGCATCGGAGTCAGCCGCTCGGGCTTCAGGTCGCCAAAACGCTCGGCCGCCAGCGAGCCGATCGACACCGGTGCAAAGGGCGGCCGGAAGCGCGTCGTGCCGACCTCGGGGATCGGCTTGCCCAGCGCTTCGGCCATGATTGCGAGGCCAGGCACGTTGGAACTCTTGCCCTGGTCGGTCGCCATGCCGAGCGTGGTGTAGCGTTTCAGATGCTCGACCGAGACGAAGCCCTCGCGGTGGGCCAGCCGCACGTCCTCAGCCGTGACGTCGTGCTGGAAATCGACAAAGCTCTTGCCCTTGGCCCTGATCTCGAACACCGGGGCGGGATCGGGATCGCCGGGCACTGCTTCGACGGTCGGCAGCATGGACGGTGTGCTCTGCCCGCCGGCGGCGGCGAGGCCGGCGGCGCGGCCTTCGGCGATGGCTTCGGTGGTGGAAAAACTGCCGGTGAAGGCACCGGCGCCGATCCATTGCTGTGGGGGCCACTTTTGTGTCGGCTTCGGCGGCAGAAAGGCTTGCCGGGCGGCGTTCCATTCCGCCTTGGCACCGGCCTGGCTGGCCAGATGGACGGTCGGCGACCAGCCGCCCGACATCAGCAGGCAATCGGCATGGATGCTGCGTGCATCACCGATGAGCGTGCCGTTGGTCATGTCGAAGCGCTGCAGTTTGAGGCCGGACAGCGCCTTGCCGCCTTCGGTGGCGACGACGGCATGGCCAGCGAAGATCTCGGCCTCGGCTTCCGCGGCCAGCTTGCGCATCTCCGGCGAAAGTTCCGGCCTGACATCGGCGATGGCGACGACCGCGGCACCGGCCTTCTTCAAGGCGACCGCCGCCCGATAGGCGCTGTCATTGTTGGTGAACAGTGCGATCCGCTCGCCCGGCAGCACGCCGAATTCGTTGGCGTAGCGCTCGGCGGCATGCGCCAGCATCACACCGGGCCTGTCATTGCCGGGGAAGACCAGCGGCCGCTCGAACGCACCAGTGGCCAGGACCACGGATTTGGCGCGGATCGCCCAATAGCGATGGCGCGGCTCGCCCTTGCCTGGCTGATCCTTATGGTCGCTGACCCGTTCGAGCGCGGCAAGCGTGTTGTTGTCGTAGTAACCCCAGACCGTGGTGCGCGGCAAAAGGCGGACATTGTCTCGGCCTTCGAGCTGGGCGACCGTGCGACGGGCCCAATCGGCGGCAGGCGCGCCGTCGATCGTTTCATCGGACCAGTTGGCCGAACCGCCGAAACGCGGCTCGAGATCGGCCAGCATGACGCGGGCGCCCTGATCGGCGGCAGCCTTGGCGGCCATCAGGCCGGCGGGGCCGGAGCCGACCACCAGCACGTCGCAAAAGGCGTTCATGCGTTCGTAGCGGGCCGGGTCCTTTGCCGATCCGGCGCTGCCGAGGCCGGCGGCGCGACGGATGAAGTGTTCGCAGAACATCCAGAAGCGCGTGCCTTTGAGCGGACCGAACACCGGTCCCATGAAGGTCTTGTAGTAGAACCCGGCCGACAGGATCTTGCCGCCGAGCTGGTTGACGGCGTTGATGTCCCAGGCAAGCGAGGGAAAGCGGTTCTGGCTGATGGCAACCAGGCCGTCATGGATCTCGACCATGGTCGCTGGGATGTTGGGTTCACGAACCTCGCCCTTCAGCACCGTCACCAGCGCGTTGGGTTCCTCGACGCCGGCTGTGAGCAGGCCGCGCGGGCGGTGGTATTTGAACGAACGTCCGTAAAGCGTGACGCCCTTGGCCAGCAGGGCTGACGCCAGCGTGTCGCCGGCATGGCCGGTGTAGGCCGCGCCATCGAAGGTGAAGCGGATGGTTTTCAGCCGGTCGATGCGGCCGCCGGTGTCGGTGCGGCGCGGGCTCATGACTTGTCCTCCGCCTTGCGGCGCGCGGCGGAGCCATGATCGCCGCGCCCTTGATGATCACCGCGCACAAAAGCAACGCTGGAAATCTCATGCGTCAGCGTGTTGCGCACGACGCGCAGATGCGTGCGGCAACCGCCGGAATGCTGCCAGATCTCGTTGTGATCCCCGGCCGGGTTCAGCCTGTCATAGACATAGGCGTTCCACGCCTCGAAATTCTGCGAGGCGGGGTCGGGGCGCTCACGGTTGCCGTCACCCTGATAGGTGAACTCGATGACGTCGCGCGGGCCGCAATAGGGGCAAGTGATCAACATTGAACTCTACCTAATGCCTAATGCAGCCGCGGGTTTGCACCCTGGCCCTTGTCGTCGATCACCAGGCCGCGGTGGAAGCGGTCGAGGGTGAAGGGGGCGTTGAGATCGTGCGGCTGGTCCTTGGCGATGGTCCAGGCGAAGCACCAGCCGGAAGCCGGCGTCGCCTTGAAGCCGCCATAGCACCAGCCGCAGTTGAGATACATGCCGGGCAGGGGGCCGGTGGTGATGATCGGCGAGCCGTCCATCGACATGTCGCAAACACCGCCCCAGGAGCGCAGCATGCGCACGCGCGCAAGGCCCGGAAACAGCGCCAGCATTTCGCTCATCACCTCGTCGACGACGGGCAAATTGCCGCGCTGGGCGTAGCTGTTGTAGCCGTCGATGTCGCCGCCATAGATGAGGCCGCCCTTGTCCGACTGCGACATGTAGAAATGGCCCATGCCGAAGGTGACGACCGTGTCGATGAAGGGTTTCAGCGATTCGGTGACGAAGGCCTGCAGCACATGGCTCTCGATCGGCATTGTCTCGATACCGGCAAGCTGCATGACACGCCCGGTGCTGCCGGCGACCGCAACGGCCACCTTCCTGGCGCGGATGTCGCCACGGGACGTCGTCACGCCTGAAATGCGGTCGCCGTCGCGCAGGAAGCCGGTGACCTCGCAGTTTTCGATGATGTCGACGCCGCGACGGTCGGCGCCGCGCGCATAGCCCCAGGCCACCGCATCATGGCGGGCGGTGCCGGCGCGTCGCTGCATCAGGCCGCCAACCACCGGAAAGCGCGCGCTGTCGGAGATGTCGAGCGCCGGAATCAGACGTTTGATCTCAGCCTTCGTCATCAGTTCGGCATCGACGCCGAGATGGCGCATGGCATTGCCGCGTCTTGCATAGTCGTCGAACTGGGCCGGCGTGTGCGCCAGGTTCAGGCAGCCGCGCTGCGAGAACATGACATTGTAGTTGAGCTCGTGCGAAAGGTTTTCCCACAGCTTCATCGAGTGTTCGTAGAAGCGGGTGTTGGCCGGCAGCAGATAGTTCGAGCGCACCGCCGTTGTGTTGCGGCCGACATTGCCGGAGCCGAGCCAGCCCTTTTCCACAACGGCGACATTGGTGATGCCGTGTTCCTTGGCAAGATAATAGGCGGTCGCCAGCCCATGACCGCCGCCGCCGATGATGATGACGTCATAGGACGCCTTCGGGTCCGGCTTGCGCCATGCCGGCTTCCAATCCTTGTTTCCCTTGAGCGCGTTCGCGAGCAGCGAAAAGGCCGAGTACTCTGCCATTGATGTCATCCGGTTCGGGCGATGCGGCAGACTATAGAGCAGGCCGCACCGGCAAAGCCAATATTGCGCCATCGCCTTTCGACTGGCCGACGCATCGGTCAGGGGATCAATGGGGTCTGGGCTCAATGAGAGTCAGGATCAGTGAGGTCAATGATCGGATGAGTCCGCGATGCGACGGCTTGCCCCATGATAGGGCCGTCTTTATCAAGGACAGGCTTTCAAATTGCCTTCGCCGCCGATGAGTCGCCAACAAATCATGCTTTTCCGATTGCTTCGTCTCATTTTGATCCTCACGCTTGTCGTCTCGGCGCCGCTGTCGTTCGATGCGGTGGCACAGGGGCTTGGCCAGGCGCCTGCCGGACTGGTCGCCGACCAGCAGAAGATCATCCAGGCGCTGACGACCAAGACCGACAATTTCGAGAAGCAGATACAGCAGGACGGCGAGGAGGATAGCAGCCTTGTCGATATCCGCTTGCAACTCGAGGAGCTGTCGCGGCAATCGCTGAACAGCGCACTGGCCTTCCGTACGCGTCTTGGCGAGATCAACAGCCGTCTTGAGCAGCTTGGCGCGGCACCTGCCGCGGGTCAGCCGCCGGAGCCCGACATCGTCAGCGGCGAACGCGAGGCGCTGGTGTCGGAAAAGGCGGAGATCAATGCCGTCATTGCGCAAGCCCAATCGCTTTCGATCCGCATCAGCGGGCTGATCGACAAGATCGGCAACATGCGCAGCGAGCTGTTCCGCAATGTGCTCACCAAGCGCTATGTGCTGTCCGACGCGCTCAGCCCGCAGGTCTTTTCGGACGCCAGGGACGAATTCGGCAATTTCTACAAAGCGGTGTCGTCATGGCTAAGCTTCGCTTTCAAGTTCAAGTTCCAGGCCATTCTGGCGGCAACCTTCGTGGCGCTCGGGCTGGCGCTGGTGCTGCTGGTCGGTGGCCGGCGCCTGTTCGGGCGCGTGTTCGAAGCCGACCCTGCCAATGAGGATCCATCCTATCTCAGCCGCTTGTCGGTGGCCTTCTGGTCGACCTTGCTGCCGACGCTGGCGGTTGGCGTGTTCTTGGCCTCCACGGTGTTCTTTTTCAACTATTACAATGTGTTGCGTGGCGACATCGGCCTCTTCCTGAATGCGCTCGCGGCCGTCATCGGGGTGGTGTTCTGCGTCAACCGATTGACCAATGCGGCGCTCGAGCCGCGGCTGCCGAATTGGCGCCTTATCCCCGTCGAGACAGGTCCGGCGCGCTGGCTGGTGCGGCTGACGACCGCCATGGCCGTGGTCATCGGCGTCAATTATTTCCTGTCGGTCATCAACGACAAAATGGGCTCGCCGCTGTCGCTGACCATCGCCCGCAGTTTCGGCGCCACCATCATCGTCGGCGTCATCCTGATCCTGATGGCGATGCTGAGGCCGTTCAAGGCGCGTGACGGAAGCTGGCGGCCTTGGCCGGCATGGCTGCGCTATACGGCGCTTGCGCTCGGTCTTTTCACCATCGTCGCGGCGCTGCTCGGTTACATCGGCCTTGCTCTGTTCGTTTCGTTGCAGGTCGTCGTTACCGGCACCGTGCTGATCACCGCCTATATCGGCTTCCTGTCGGCGCAGGCGATCGGCGAGGAGGGTGCTTTCGCCAACACGACCGTCGGGCGCTGGCTGTCGGCCAAATCCAGCTACGAGGATACAGCCCTCGACCAGCTCGGCCTTGTCGTCAGCGTTGCCATCAATGTGATGATCGTGCTGGTGTTCCTGCCGTTGATCCTGCTGATGTGGGGTTTCCAGCCCGGCGATATCCAGGCCTGGGCCTACAAGCTCGCAACCGGGATCAACATCGGCTCGGTGACGATCTCGGTCACCGGCATCCTCTCCGGCATCGTCGTCTTCGTCATAGGCTATTTCCTGACACGCTGGTTCCAGGGCTGGCTCGACGGTTCCGTGATGGCGCGTGGCAAGGTCGATACCGGCGTGCGCAACTCGATCCGGCTGGCGGTCGGCTATGCCGGCGTCGCGCTCGCGGCACTGGTCGGCATCTCGGCGGCGGGCATCGACCTGTCCAGCCTGGCGCTGGTCGCCGGCGCTCTTTCCCTCGGTATCGGCTTTGGCCTGCAGAACGTGGTGTCTAATTTCGTTTCCGGCCTGATCCTGTTGGCCGAACGGCCGTTCAAGGTGGGCGACTGGATCGTTGCCGGCGATGTCAGCGGCACAGTCAAGAAGATCAGCGTGCGCGCCACCGAGATCGAAACCTTCCAGCGGCAATCGGTGATCCTGCCCAACTCGAACCTGATCAACAATGCCGTCGGCAACTGGACGCACCGCAACAAGCTCGGCCGCATCGACATCAAGGTCGGCGTCGCCTATGGCAGCGACGTCAAGCAGGTTCATGCCGTCCTGCTGGAGATCGCCCGCAGCCACCCGATGGTGCTGAAGAACCCCGAACCCTTCGTGCTGTTTTCCAATTTCGGCCCTGCCGCCCTGGAATTCGAGATCCGCGTGTTCCTGGCCGATGTGATGAACGGCAACATCGCGCAGAACGACATCCGTTTTGCCGTGCTTGAAAAATTCAGCAGCGAACACATCGAGATGCCCTCGACGCCACGCGCCGTGGTCGAGGCCCACAAGCCCAAGGCCTGGCCGACAGACGACGACAAGATCGAGGCCGACTTCGCCGAACAGGAGCAGGTGAAGGCCGAAGCCGAGGCGGAGAAGAAGCGACTAGTCAAGTCCCGCAAAACCAGGAAGCCAGATCCGGACTAGGCTGGGAATCGGTGGGTCTCAACCATCGAAAGCCGATTGCGGCATGAATGGGGCATTCAGTTGCGGTTCAGCTTCCATCTCATATAAGCTCCATGCAAAGGCGAAAATGCCTTGCGAAATGCAACAGAGGCGGTGGGAACACCGATATTGCACCATGTGGAAGTCTCTCGTCGCTGCCGTCGCCCTGGTCGCCGCTATCGGCTCGGTCCATGCCGCGAGCGCGGTCAACAAGGACGCCGAGACCCGAACGCTGGTCGTCACCGAGGGCGGCAGCAAGACCGACCTTGCGTTGGCCGGTGGCGAAACGGTTGAGTTCTGCCCGAATGGCTGCTTCGTCACCTTGCCCAATGGCGACCTCGAAGCCCTGACCGGTTCGGAAACCGTCGAGATTTCGGGCGGTGTCGCCCGCATCAAGTAATCCTGGCGTCACGATTGCGGAGGCCGGGAATTTGCCCGGCCTTTTATCGTTTCCGGTAGCGGTTGTTTAACAATGACGCCGGAAATACCCCCATGGCAGCCGTCTGCAACCGTGCGTTTTAACGTTCGCTACGTCATCGCCCGCTATACCAGCCTCAAGACGCCGAAAAGCGGCGCGCAACTCTACGCGGGCAGGGTAGGACATGGATGCGCGGTCGGACAGGAACGCAATACCGCTTGCGGTCGATCTCGACGGCACGCTGATCGCGACCGACCTGTTGTGGGAAGGGCTGTTCATCCTTCTCAAGAAGAACCCGCTCTATATCTTCCTCGTGCCTTTCTGGGCCGCCGGCGGACCGGCGCGGCTGAAGCAGGCAATCGCGCAGCGCATCGACATCGATCCGGCATCGCTGCCCTATCGCGAGGTGCTGCTTTGCCGCCTCCGGACCGAGCATGCCGAAGGCCGCAAGATCGTGCTGGCGACCGGCACGCCGCGCAAGTTCGCCGATGCCATCGCGGTCCATCTCGGCATTTTCGACCAGGTGCTGGCCACCGATGGTCTCGCCAATCTCACCTCGGGCAGGAAGCGCGCTTCGCTGATCGCAGCCTATGGTGATGGCGGTTTCGACTATGCCGGCAACAGCCGTCACGATCTCCAAGTCTTTGATGCAGCGCGCAACGCGATCGTCGTCGCGCCCGACCGCCATGCCGCGCGCTGGCAGGCGGCACATGGCGCCGAGACGATGCCGGCGCCGAAGCCGACTTTGCGGACCATCGTCAAGATGCTGCGTGTCCATCAGTGGCTGAAGAATTCGCTGATCGCAGTGCCGATGGTGCTCTCGCACGAATATTTCAACACCGACATGATCTGGCAATGCCTGCTGGCATTCGTCTCGTTCAGTGCGGTGGCATCGGCCATCTACATCCTCAACGATTTCTTTGACCTCGCGCTCGACCGCAAACACCTCACCAAGCGCAACAGGCCGTTCGCCAGCGGTGCGCTGTCCATCCCGTTCGGACTTGGCGCGATTGCGATGCTTTTGGCGATCGGCTTCGGCACCGGGCTGTTCTTGTCGCACGAATTTCTGGCTGTGCTTGGCGGCTACATGGTCGTCACCACGGCCTATTCGCTGTCGTTCAAGCGCATGCTGCTGGTCGATGTGCTGACGCTCGCCGGCCTCTACACGATCCGCGTCCTGGCCGGTGCGGCGGCGACCGGCGTCGACGTCTCGTTCTGGCTGCTGGCCTTCTCTATCTTCTTCTTCCTGTCGCTGGCGCTGGTGAAGCGCTTCGTCGAATTGCGCACCACCGCCATTCCGCCTGGCGAGCGCATTGCCGGCCGCGGCTATCGCACCGAAGACCAGGAGATCGTCGCCCAGGCCGGCATGGCCTCGGCCTTCTCCTCGGCGCTGGTGCTGGCGCTCTACATGGACAGTGTCGCGGTGCGGGAGCTCTATCCGCATCCATGGCTGATCTGGCCGCTGGCGCCGATCGTGCTTTATCTCACCATGCGCGTCTGGATCCTGGCGCGCCGCAACGAGATGCATGACGATCCGGTCGTGTTCATCATCCGCGACTGGCGCAGCCAGATCGTGGTGCTGATCGGTGCGGTGATGCTGGTCATCGGGGGCTGGTAGGCATGGCCGCCGGACGTTTCCCAAGCTTTGGCCTTGCCACACCGCCGGCGCCGCGCGCCATCGGGGCCGATGAGGCGATCGCGCTGCTGAAGGGCGGTCGGGCCAAGCCGGCGTCGCTGCTTGCCTATGGCAATGGCCGCTCCTACGGCGATTCCTGCCAGAACGAGGCCGGAGCGGTCGTCGATATGCGATCGCTGAACCGCATCCACGCCTTCAACGCCGAAACCGGTGTTCTCGAGGCGGATGCCGGCGTGCTGTTGTCCGACATCATCGCCCACGCCGCCCCTTACGGCTTCTTTCCGGCGGTTGTGCCAGGCACGCAATTCGTCACGCTCGGCGGCGCCATCGCCAATGACGTGCATGGCAAGAACCATCACCGGCGCGGCACCTTCGGCTGCCATGTCGAGAGCTTCACGCTGCTCAGGTCCGACGGAAGGACCTATCGCTGCTCGGCAGCAGACAATGCGCGCCTGTTTGCGGCGACGATCGGCGGCATGGGGCTGACCGGTCTCATCCTGTCTGCCTCGATCCGGTTGATGCGGGTTCATTCGCTCGACATCGTCGAAAAGGCGACGCCGTTTCGCGATCTCGACGAGTTCTTCGGTTTGGCCGAGGCGGCCGATCAGGCCAATGAATATGCGGTCGCCTGGATCGACCAACTTGCCGGCGGCCGCAATAGCGGTCGCGGGTTGCTGTTTACAGGCAATCATGCCGAGCACGGCTCGCATGCCGCCTCGCGCGCCGGTGGCAATCTCTCGGTGCCGGTCCAGCCGCCGTTCAATGTGCTCAACCGGCCGTTCCTGACCGCCTTCAACGCCGCCTACAGGTGGAAGAAGGGGCGGTCGACGGCGCCGCGCCAGGTTGGCTACCAGGGCTTCTTCTTCCCGCTCGACGGCGTGCGCGACTGGAACCGGCTTTATGGGCCGAAAGGGCTTTTCCAACACCAGAGCGTGGTGCCGGAAGCGGCGGCGCGCGAGGCCGTGCCGGCATTGCTTGCGGCTGCAAGGCAAGCCGGGCAGGGCTCGTTCCTCACCGTATTGAAACGCTTCGGCTCCATCCGCTCGCCGGCGCTGCTGTCGTTCCCGCGTCCCGGCTACACGCTGACGCTGGATTTCCCCAACAGGGGGGCTGCGACGCTGGCCTTGTTGCGGGAACTCGATCGCATCACCGTCGAGGCAGGCGGCGCCGTCAATCCCTACAAGGATGCTCGTATGGGCGCAGACATCTTCGCTTCGTCCTTTCCCGAATGGCCGCGGCTGGAGTTGCTTCGCGATCCCGCCTTCCTATCGAGTTTCTGGGCGCGGACGGCAAGGAAGCTCGACACGCGGCGCTGCGTAGCCGAGGCAGCGGAATAGATATAACTTGAGTAATTCTTGGTTATCGATCGTTAAATCCATGATTCACTCAAAACATTCTTGTGGCTTCACGAAATGTTTGCTGGTTTGTAATAGGAAGCATGAAGGGGTGGCTCGGAACACATGAAATACATCGTCTTCATTCTCTTTACGGTCATGACCAATGCCGCCGCACAGCTGATGCTGAAGCAAGGCATGATGTCGCTCGGGCCGATCTCGTTCGAGGGCGTCAATCCGCTCGTCAAGCTGTTGCAGATCGTTTTCAGCCCCTGGGTGTTCCTTGGCCTCTGCACCTTCGTCATCTCGATGGCCTCGCATCTCTATGTGCTGTCCAAGGTCGAGCTCTCCTTCGCTTATCCGTTCCTCAGCCTCGCCTATGTTGCCGTCGCCATCTTCGCTTATTTCGTCTTCCGCGAGGACCTCAATGGCTGGCGGATCGCCGGCATCGCCTTCATCTGCGTCGGCACGGTGCTGATCGCGCAAAGTGGCCGGGATTTGGGTAAGCAAGGGCATGAGGACCAGACCGCTTCCATCATGCCCGACAAGATCCAAGCAAACGAGATCATTCGATGAGACATGTGATTTTCGGCGGTGACGGTTTCGTCGGCCGCCACCTTGCTCCGAAGCTTGTGGCCGATGGTGAAGAGGTTGTCGTCGCCGACGTCGTCAAGAGCGACCTGCCGCAGTACCGCACCGTCCGCTTTATCCAATGCGACGTCACCGATCCGGCGTCGGTCGCGGCGGTCGGGCTGAAGGCCGATGATATGGTCTACAATTTGTCGGCCAAGATGCTGTCGCCGATCCAGGTGCGGGCCAAGCGGCACGATTTCTTTTTCCCGGTGAATTTCCACGGCACCGAGCACATCATGCAGGCCATGGACAGAGCCGGTGCGACAAAACTCGTCCACTACACGACCGACATGATCTACGGCCACACGGTCACGCAGCCGATGACCGAGGAGCACCCGGTGGCGCCGCTGGGCGAATATGGCTGGTCGAAGCAGAAGACAGAGGAGTTGGCGGCCGAATGGCGCAAGCGCGGCATGTCGATCTCGCTGTTTCGCCCGCGCCTGATCATCGGCCCAGGCCGGCTCGGCATCCTGGAAAAGCTGTTCAAGCTGATCGACTGGAACCTTCCCGTGCCGATGATCGGTTCGGGCAGGAACCCCTATCAGTTCATCTCGGTGTTCGACTGCGCCGAGGCCGCGCGCGCGGCCTGGAAGGCCGGTGTGCCTAATGAGGCCTATAATCTGGGTTCGCTCAACCCGCCGCCGGTCAAGAAATTGCTCGGCGATTTGATCCGGCATGCCGGCTCGAAATCGATCCTGATCCCGACACCGGGCTGGGCGGTCAAGCGCACGCTCGACCTGCTCGACCTCTTCAACATGCCGATCATGGACCCGGAACAGTATCTGATCGCCGACGAGGACTGCGTGCTCGACGTGTCCAAGGCCGGGCGCCAGCTCGGCTGGGTGCCGCAATATCGCGACGAGGACATGCTGATCGCCGCCTATAGCGAGTACCGCGCAAAGAAAGCCGGCCACGCAGTCGCCACCAAACATGTGCCCGCCGAATAGCGGCTCGCAAAACAGCTTTCGTTGCGCCCGATCCTGGTCGTGCGTGCAGACAGGAGATTGAAATGACCGTCATGGCCAAGCCCGAACAGACCAATTTGCGCACCATGGTCAGCGCGCCGTCGCTGTCGCCAGCGACCATCGCCAAGCCCGATTTGATCAGCGTCGAGCAGGCCAAGGCGATGGACGTCGCCCGCATGACCGACCTGTTCAAGGCGCATCTCAACCCCGGCCAGCTGCACTTCATGAAGCTGCTCGGCTTCCACAAGATCAAGATCGAGCGTGCCGAAGGCATGTTCTACATCGACCAGAACGGCCGCAAGATCCTCGACTTCTTCGGTGGTTTCGGATCGCTGGCCTTCGGCCACAATCATCCGCGCATCCTGGAAGCACGCAAGAAATTCCAGGAGGAGAAGCGCCAGGAAATCGCCATCGCCTTCATGTCGCAATATGCGGCGGCACTTGCGCACAACATCGCCAAATGCTCGCCCGGCGATCTCGACATGGTGTTTCTGGGTTCGTCCGGCTCGGAGGCGATGGAAGCGGCGGTTAAGCTCGCCGAGCGCGCCGCCGGTCCGAAGCGACCGAAGATCGTCTATGCCGAGAATTCCTTCCACGGCAAGACCAAGGGCGTGCTGGGCATCACCGACGGCCAGCTCTACCGCGCCGACTTCAAGGTGGCCGAAAACACGGTCCGCATCCCGTTTGCCGACATCGAGGCGGTCGAGCGCCTGTTCCGTTCCGACCCGGAGGTCGGCGTCATCGTGCTGGAAACCATCCAGGGCGGCGGCGGCATCATCCAGGCGCCTGCTGAATATTGGCAGAAGCTAAGGGCGCTGTGCGACCAGTATGGCGTGTTGTGGGTCGCCGACGAAGTGCAGTGCGGCTATGGCCGGTCAGGCCGCTTCTATGCCTTCGAGCATTACGGCGTCATTCCCGATGTGACGGCGCTGGCCAAATCGCTTGGCGCCGGCAAGGCGGCGGTCGGCGCGATGATCGCGCGGCGCGAGGTCTACATGAAGGCCTATGGCACGCCGAAAACGGCGATGATCCATGCCATGGCGACCTTCGGCGGCATGGGCGAGGCCTGCGTCACCTCGATCGAGGGGCTCAATGTACTCTATGATGAAGGGCTGATCGACAATGCCGCCATCACCGGCGACTATTTGCTGCAGCGCCTGCAGACGCTCAGGGAAAAGTACCCGAAGATCATCAAGGAGGTGCGCGGCAGGGGTTTTATGATCGGCCTGGAGTTCCACGACTTCTCGCAGACCTTGCCGATGGTGTTGCGGCCGATCGTCAGCGTGCTCGACGACAAGCTGAAGGGTTCGCTGTCGGGCTTCATCGGGGCGCTGCTGTTGCGCGACTACGATGTGCTGGTCGCCTTCACCGAATACAACCGCAACGTCATCCGGCTCGAGCCGCCGCTGATCTGCCAGCGCGAGCATGTCGACCGCTTCGTCGACGCCTTCGACAGCCTGCTGTCGCGCGGCATCGTGTCGATCGTCAAGGATTTCGTCAAAAGCCAGGTTCGTTAAGCGAGTTCGCTGGGTACAACGATGCTGACCAAGTCGCCCGATCCACAAAACCCGCTCGACCGCCTCATCGGAGCCGGTCTGGCGTGGGGCGAGGGGACTTATGCGCGGCTGGCAGCACCGATCGGCGCGGCGGCCTTCGCGCTCTACATTCTTTTTACAGCGTTCACCGCCTGGGTGATGCCCGACGCCAACTGGGACATGCTGCCCTATCTCGCTATATCGGAGGAAGGCACCTATCCCGATGCGCAGGCGCTGCATGACTATGCCTACAACACTGTCAAATCGGGCGTGTCCGCAGGCGACTATAAGGCGCTGACCGACGATGGAGGCGGCTTCCGCAGTCACATGACGGAGAATGCCGCCGACTTCCATTCACTGCTCGGCATGTACCGGATCAAGTTCCTCTATGCCGAGATCCTGTCGACACTGAGCGCGGTGATGTCGCCGGTCGAGGCAATGCGACTGGTCTCAGTGTTCTCCGTGCTGCTGTTTGGCGCGATCGCGTTGATGTGGCTACGCTCCACAGGGGCATTGGCGTTGGCGCCTATCGTCGGCGCGGTGCTGATCATGGCCGATTTCGGCGATGCGGCACGCGCTTCGACACCGGATCTGCTCAATTCAGCGCTGCTGCTCGGCGGGCTCTATGCCTATGTCCGCGGCCTCAAGGTGGCAACGGCGATCCTGCTCTTCCTCGCCTTCATGGTACGGCCGGACAACATTGTTTTCCTGGCGATTTTCGCTGTGCTGCTGGTCGCGTACCGGCAGAGGGCATGGGGTGCGCTGGCCGGTTTTGCCGCTTCCTTCGTGGCCTACTTCGCCATCTCTCACTGGGCGCATCATCCCGGCTGGGCGCCGCATCTGTGGTTCTCCAGCATCGAGCAGCACTTCAATATGGACGGATTCGAGCCGCCATTCTCGGTCACCACCTATCTCAGGGCGTTTGCCACCTCGCTGCTGCGCGCCGTCAGCCTGAACAGTTGGGTCGGCGTGTCGGTGCTGGCACTGGCCGGCTGGTTTGCTGCCGCCCGCGCCGGCTTCCGCCTCGATCGCCGCGCCGGCATCCTGTTTGCGGCGCTGGTGCTCGGTGCGCTGGCGAAGTTCACCGTCTTCCCGATCCACGACACGCGCATCTATTTCCCCCATCTGATTCCGCCATTCCTGCTGCTGGCGACGCCGTTCATGGCGCTGTGGGCAGCCGTGGCTCGCGGCCAGAATCGCGCTGCCATGCAAATCATTCCCGGAGACAAGTCATGAGTTCGCTATCCAGCCTGGCGCGCGTTGCCCTGTCGCTTGCTCTTCCCAAGGGCGTTCTCGATCGCGGCCCGTCGCTGCGCGGCACCAAGTTCCTGGCCAGGGCGGCGCTGAAGGCGCGTTTTGGTGGTGCAGGGCGACCGTTCCAGATGGTCAATGTCGGCGCCTGCGACGGCGCACTGTTCGACGATGTGACGCCTTGGCTGCACAGGATTCCCGGTGCACGGGCCATGCTGGTCGAGCCGATCCCGTACAACCAGAAGAGACTGCGCGCCAATTATCCAGACACGGACCGCTTCATCATCGAGCCGGTGGCGGTGACGAAGACAAAGGGCACGATAACCGTCCACACCTTCGATGCCGCCGCCCTCGAGGCCGGCACGTTGCCCATCGAATTTATCGGCTGCTCGTCGGTCACCGACACCAATCTGATGTCGGGCAAGAATGCCTGGGGCGAGGCCGACGCCAATTTCAACAAGTTCGCGCCGCATCTCAGGGACATCGAGGTGCCATCCGAGACCTTGCAGACGCTGCTCGATCGCAACGGCATCAGCCATATCGACGCTTTCCTCGTCGATTGCGAGGGCGCCGACTGGATCGTCTTCGAACAGCTGGACCTCAAGCGCTACCGCCCCGGCATGATCAAGGTCGAGGTCGGCGCGCTGCCCGCCCCGGAGATCGGCCAGGTCGTGGTCAAGCTGAAGACATCAGGTTATCAGGTCGGCTTTCAGGCCGAGGACATCTGGGCCTTCGCCTGAGTTAGCCCACCGAAAAGCGAACCGCCCCAGGCGCCGGTGTGAAGCATTCTGCCGTCTGGTCGCTCGGCTTTTTGCCAATGTCGCAAACAGGCTTCAATCGGCCTGCCGCTCCGCCCTATAGTCCGCCCGCTTTATCACTTTGGAGTCGCGGGCAATGGCAGAGTTTCCGAAAAAGGCGAAGGTCGTCATCGTCGGCCTGGGCGGTATTGTCGGCGCATCGATCGCCCATCATCTGATCGAACGCGGCTGGGACGATATTGTCGGCATCGACAAATCAGGCATCCCGACCGATATCGGCTCGACCGCGCACGCCTCCGACTTCTGCTACACCACCAGCCACGATTTCCTGTCGTGCTGGACGACGCTCTACTCCATCGATTTCTACGAGAAGATGGGTCATTACGCGCGTATCGGCGGCCTTGAGGTTGCGCGTGTCGGCGACGACAGCCGCATGGAAGAGATCAAGCGCAAGATCGCCTCCGCCAAGGCGTTTGGCACGCGCGCCCGTCTGATCGAACCGGCCGAGATCAAGGAAAAATTTCCGCTGATCGAAGAAGCGATGGTGCAGGGCGGCCTGTGGGATCCCGATGCCGGTCTGGTCATCCCGCGCTCGCAGACGGTCGCCGGCAAGCTGGTCGACCAGGCGGAAGCCTCGGGCAAGCTCAAATCCTTCGCCAACACGCCGGCTCGGTCGCTTGTCGTCAAGGACGGCCGCATTTCAGGCGTGGTGACCGATCGCGGCACCATCGAGGCCGACTATGTCATCGTCTGCGCCGGCATATGGGGCCGGCTGATCGCGGAAATGGTCGGCGAGGATCTGCCTGTCATGCCGATCGACCATCCGCTGACCTTTTTCGGCCCCTACAACGAGTTTGCCGGCACCGGCAAGGAGATCGGCTGGCCGCTGCTGCGCGACCAGGGCAACTCGGCCTATATGCGTGACACAGGCGATCCCAGGACCGCCGAGGGCGGGCAGGTCGAATGGGGTTATTACGAAGAGACCAACCCGCGCCTTTGCCATCCGCGCGACCTGCTGGAGAAGGACCAGGCGCGGCTTTCACCCTCGCAGCGCGATCTCGACATGGAACAGATCCTGGCGCCGCTCGAACGCGCCATGGAGCTGACGCCGATTCTCGGCGAACTCGGCTATAACGAAAGCCATTCCTTCAACGGTCTCTTGCAGGTGACCGCGGATGGCGGCCCGTCGATGGGCGAAAGCCAGAAGGTGCGGGGCCTTTGGTATGCCGTCGCCATCTGGGTCAAGGACGGCCCCGGCATGGGCAAGCTGATCGCCGATTGGATGACCGACGGCCGAACCGCGATCGATCACCACGCCGTCGACTATGCGCGCTTCTATCCGCACCAGACAAAGGAGCAGTTCATCTGGGATCGCTGCACCGAGACGGCGATGAAGGTCTACAATCCGGCAGTGCATCCGCGCGAGCCGTTCTCCAAGGCCCGCAACATCAGGCGCTCGCCGTTCTGGGAACGCGAGAAGGAACTCGGCGGCTATTTCATGGAGCTTGGCGGCTGGGAGCGCGCCCATGGCTACGCCGCCAACGAGCATCTGCTGGAGAAATACGGCAACCGGGTGCCGGTGCGTGAGAACGAGTGGGACAACCGCCATTTCTGGCGCGTCTCCAATGCCGAACACCTCGCCATGAGCGAGGATTGCGGCATCGTCAACCTGTCGCATTTCGCCATGTACGACATCGAGGGTCCCGACCATGTCGCGCTGCTGGAATGGCTCTGCGCGGCCAAGATCGGCGGCGACAACAACATCGGCAAGGGTATCTACACCCACTTCCTCGACGAGGAAGGCATGGTGCGCGCCGACTTTACCGTCATCCGCATGGCCGACCGCTGCCGTTTGATCGATGGCGCCGACGCCGGTCCGCGCGACTTCCAGTACATGCGCCGCACGGCACAGGACAAAGGTTTCGATGTCACCATCACCGACGTGACCGAGAAGTATGTCACCATCGGCATCTGGGGGCCGAATGCCCGGGCGACCTTGCAGAAGGTGGTCGAAAGTCCGGACGGGCTCTCTGTTGAGAACTTCCCATTCGCGGCGATCAAGCCGGTCCGGATCGGCGGCAAGGATGTCACCGCTTTCCGCATCTCCTATGTAGGCGAGCAGGGCTGGGAACTGCATATGCGCTACGAGGACGGTCTCGCTGTCTGGGACGCGCTGCGATCGACCGGCGTGATGCCCTTCGGCGTCGAGACCTATGCCAACACCCGCCGCATGGAAAAGAGCCTGCGCCTGCAGAACGCCGACCTTTTGACCGAGTACAATCTGCTCGAAGCCGATCTTGCGCGTCCGAAGGTCAAGGAGAACGACTTTTGCGGCAAGGCCAAGCATGTCGAATACCGCGCCCGCGAGCGCCAACCGGCCATGCTGTGCACGCTGGTGATGACCAGTAATGTCGATTCCAAAGGCGTTGCCCGCTATCCTGTCGGCACGATGCCGGTGATGGACCCGAAGACCGGCGAGACGCTGGTCGACGAACTCGGCCGCCGGTCGTTCACCACGTCGATGGCCTATGGCCCGACCATCGGCAAGAACATCGGCCTCGCCTATCTGCCATGGGCCTACGCCCAGGAAGGCCGCAAGCTCATTATCGAGTATTTCGGCGAGACCTATCCGGTTGAAGTCGCCGCTGTCGGTTACAAGCCGCTTTATGATCCGGAGAATTTGAAGCCGCGCAGTTGAAGCCGCAGAATTTGAGAACGAAAAGCCCGGCCTTGGCCGGGCTTTTCCCTTTTTAAACAGGCTGTTTTCGCTTACCCTTGCGGCATGTCTGCTTTTGCCTGCGCAAGACATTTCCTTTCAAGCTGCGCCGCGTTCGCGCTGACGCTCTGGTTGACGCCCGCGACCCAAGCTGACGAGCCCGTCGATGTCGAGTTGGTGCTGGCCGTCGATGTCTCGCTGTCGATGTCTCCGGACGAACTCGAGATCCAGCGTCACGGCTACGCAGCGGCGCTGACGCACGACAATGTGCTGCAGGCCATTGCCGACGGCGCCCATGGCAAGATCGCCGTTACCTATGTCGAATGGGCCGGTACCACCTGGCAGCGCGTCATCGTGCCGTGGACGGTGATCGCCAGCCGCACCGACGCCGAGCGCGTGGTTGCGCAGTTGTCGGCGCAGCCGCCCAACAGCGCGCGGCGCACCTCGATCTCCGGAGCGCTGGAGTTCGGCAACGACCTGTTCGCCGAAAGCGGCTACCGAGGCACGAAGCGGGTCATCGACATTTCGGGCGACGGCCCCAACAATCAGGGCGCGCCGGTCAACCTGACCCGCGACGAGCTGATCAAGCAAGGCATCGTCATCAACGGCCTGCCGCTGATGACGCGAGGCGGCTTCATCGGCGCCTACGACGTCAGCAATCTCGATCGCTACTACAGCGACTGCGTCATTGGTGGTCCCGGAGCCTTCATGATCCCGGTCAATGACTGGACGCAGTTTCCCGAAGCCATTCGCCGCAAGCTGGTGTTGGAACTCGCCGGTCCGGCCTCGCCGCAATGGGCGGCGGAAGAAGCCGCGCATCCGCCGGTGATATTGGCACAGGAGAGATCCACCACCGATTGTCTGGTCGGCGAGAAAATGTGGCGAAACCGCAGCTGGATGTTCGACAGCCGCTAAAGCTCTTCCCCATTGAGCGTGATCTTTGCCGAACCGGCTCCCGCTCTTGCCCCGCTGCCTACCTGTTCGGGCTTACGCTCCAGGCTTGCCTCCGCGACCGAAGCAGTGGCAAACTGGGCAGGCCGCGTGACCCAGCCAGGAGCGCTGCCGAACCGAGGAAAAACCGATGAGACGTCTTGCCATCCTGACCGCAGTCGCGTCCGTGCTGTATGCCGACGTCGCCAGCGCCCAATACAACCAGGCTGCCTGTATCATGTTCGAGAACGGGAATTTTCGCGGGCGGTCCATCGGCATGGGTGCCGAGGATTCCGTAAATTTTCGTGGCGGCCAGTTCTGGAATGACCGTGTGTCGTCGGTGATCGTTCGCCGCGGCTGCACGCTCGTGGCCTATGAGGATTCTAGGATGGGCGGCCGCTCGATCGAGATCACGCGCAGGATCCGCAATTTGGGCGGCAGCGACTGGAACGACCGTATCTCCTCGGCGGAATGCACCTGCGACGATTACTGAGGTTGGTTCCAGGCAGCGGGGCGCCGCTGCCTGACGATATCATGACACTAGCCTGTTTGTCCGTGGGCGTATCGGATCAGGCCGCCAGCAGTTGCTTGCGGTCGACGCGCTCCTGCTGCGGCGAGCGGGCGTAGAGTTCTCGGTAGCATTTGGAGAAATGCGATGCCGAGACGAAGCCGCAGGCGACCGCCACCTCGACCACCGGCATCGAGGACTGGATCAAGAGATGCCTGGCGCGGTCGAGCCGGATTTCGAGATAATAGCGGGCGGGGGAGCGGCCCATCTCGGTGCGGAACAGCCGCTCGATCTGGCGGCGCGACAGGTCGACATGGTCGGCGATCTCGATCAGTGACAGCGGCTCCGACAGATTGCCCTCCATCAGTTCGATGATGGTCAGCACCTTTGAGTTCTGGACGCCGAGGCGGGCGCGTAACGGCAGGCGCTGGCGGTCGGTGGGGCTGCGTACGCGGTCGGTCAGCACTTGCTCGCAGACGCGGTTGACGAGGTTCTCGTCAAAGTCGTCGCCGATCAGCTTCAGCATCATGTCGAGCGCGGCAGTGCCGCCGGCGCAGGTGTAGATATTCTGGTCGATCTCGAAGAGGTCGGCAAAGACATTGGCCTTCGGAAACGCCTCTGAAAAGCCCGGCAGGTTCTCCCAGTGGATGGCGCAGCGCTTGTTGGACAACAGGCCGGCGGCGGCGAGGATATGCGCGCCGGTGCACAGGCCGCCGACGGCGACGCCGCGATTGTATTCCTCGCGCAGCCAGGCGAAGGCGGACTTGTTCTGGTAGCGCTCGACGTTGATGCCGCTGCAGACGATGGCCATGTTCGGCCGGTCGGGACCTGCCATCTTCTTGCGCTCATCCTCGAGCGAGGTGTTGACCGCGCATTCGACCCCGTTCGAGGCGCGCACCGGCTTGCCGTCGATGCTGGCGAGGCGCCAGCGATAGGCCTCGTAGCCGAGCATGCGATTGGCCGAGCGCAGCGGGTCGAGCGCGGTCGCAAAAGCGATCATGGTGAAATCGGGAATAAGGAAGAATACAAACGATCGCTTGATCGGATGCTTTACCGCGTTCAAGGGAACCTCACACAGCCATGGCGCGAACAGGATGTCGCGAATAGCATAGCGACATCAGGAAAAACCATGTCTGTCAATCGGCTACGCCGCTACGACAAGATTAAATTTGCGACATGGGTCGCAAATGGGCAATCGGCGTGCAGCGAGCCCTGGAAGTGGCACGAACTGTTCAAGGGACGGGCAACGTACGGCCTGCGCACAGAACAAAACGCCGCTCTGGCTGGAGCCAGGCGGCGTTGCAATTTTAAAGCAGCGGCAGGGATGCGCTGCCTCTAGAAATCTTCAGGCGATGAAGCCGAGGCGCGCCGCATTCATGGCGCCGGTCTGGCCGGGCATGGTGTTGGCAAGACGCTGACGCTCGAGAGCGGTGGTCAGGTTCATTTCGCGGCGGGCAAAGAGGCGTGCAAAAAGCTTCATAATCATCTCCATTTGTTGCTTAGACGGGTCGCCTTCGCTTGATGGAGTGGGGCAGCTCGTTTGCTGGCGCTGATATAGGCTTGTGTAAGTAGAAACTAAATCGCAAAAGCGAAGCGCTTGATATGAAATGCGACATCGATTGCGACAGATTTGAGCAAGGTGCCCAAAATTTACGATTATTTACAAGGCATTAATTGGAAACAGGAGCCGCTATGCGGCTTTCTCATATGCGTCATGCGCCGGCGACATGGCTCCAAAGCTCAGTTGAATACAAGTAAAACAGAGAAGGCCTGCCGGGCGGGCTGCGCGGCAGGCCTTCAGCACATGGTACACACGATCTACTTTGCTCCAGCCCAGGATCCGATGCCATTGCGAGTACCGGTCTTGGTGTCGGAAGCTTCAGGCCAGCCGATGTCCTTCTGCAGTTCGATCGGCAGGGAGCGGATAGCGCGCTCGGTCTGATAGCGCGCGCGTGCCGCGCTGAATTCGGTCGCGATGCGACCAAGGGACGACAGGATAGACATCTCTTTCTCCTTTGGGTTGGCTAGTGCCAGACAGCGAGTTGGCTACTGCGGGTTTGTTTCAACTTCATTTCGTGTCGAATGCAGGTCTGTGTCGAGGTCGTTTCATGGCTGCTTGGGGCAGCTACTGCTTCGATGGAGTTGACTATCCACCCATTCTGATGTTCAATCAAACGAAATGGAATGATGTTTTGTATCAGAAAAATTGAAGGTCGGTTGCCATGAACGCCCCGCTCAATCATCCGCTGCCACTGCTCGATCTCGATGTTTTGCGCACGTTCGTGGCGATTGCCGAGACCGGCAGCTTCACCACCGCCGCCAATGCCGTGTTCCGCACGCCGTCGGCCGTTTCCATGCAGATCAAGAAGCTCGAGGACATTCTCGGCCGCTCCGTGTTCGCGCGCGACGCTCGCTCGGTGTCGCTGACCACGGACGGCGAGATGCTGCTCGGCTATGCCCGCCGGCTGCTGTCCATTAATCGCGAGGTGGTGTCGAAGTTCATCATTCCCGACATTGTCGGTGTGGTGCGGCTTGGCTCGCCGGACGATTACGGTGAGCGCGTGCTGCCGCATGTGCTGAAGCGTTTCGCGCAGTCGCATCCGTCGATCGCCGTCGACGTCACCATAGACCAGAGCAGCAATCTGCGCCGGCGCATGGACGACCGGGCGCTCGACATCACGCTGTTGACCAATTCCTACAAGACCAGCGCGCTCGGCGCCGAGGTGCTGCTGACCGAGCCGATCGTCTGGGCCGGTGCCAAGGGCGGCTGTGCGCATCTGCGCGAGCCCTTGCCGGTATCGCTGTGGGAAGAGGGCTGCGCCTGGCGTGCCGGGGCGCTCGACGCGCTTGGCCGCGAGGGCCGCAACTACCGCATCGCCTATATGAGCGCGCACACGGCCGGCCAGCGCGCCGCGATCATGTCCGATCTCGCCGTGGCGCCATTGCCGAAGTCGTTCCTCGGCAATGACATGGTCGAACTCTGCCCGAAGGACGGCATGCCCGACATCGGGACCTACAATCTGGCAATGGTGGTGGCGCCGGATGCCAGTGCCCCGGTCAAGGCCGTTGCCGACCACATCCGCGCGACTTTCGAAGTCTTCCGGGAAACCGGCAAGTTCTGACCGGCTGGCAAGGACGATAGTATAGAGCTACTCCGCCGCTTCGGCGGGGCGCTGTTCATGCCTTACTCTCGTATCGTGCACGATCCGGCTCTCCCCGAGAAAGGCGACGATGCGCTCGCGGGCGCGCCGGGCTTCCGGCATGTCGATCAGCGGCCAGACGTGGAACATGCCTTCCTCATAGACAAGATCGATTTCAACGCCGGCTGCGCGGGCTTTTTCGGCGAAGATCAGATTGTCGGGAGTCAAAAGATCGCGCGAGCCGGTCAAAAGCAGCGTTCTTGGCAGCACGGACAAATCTCCATAGACCGGGCTGATGTGCCAATCGCTGGGATCGATGCCGGCACTGTACAGGCGAATTGCCTCTCGTCCGCCAGCTATGCCCAGCCAAGGGTCGTTGCGTTCCGCCTCGAACACTGCGGGATTGGTGAGCGACACGTCGAGACCCGGCGAAATGAGCACATGCCGCGACGGCAGGGGCAGTCCTTCTTCGGCGGCCATCATGGTCAGCACCACAGCCATATTGCCGCCGGCGGAATCGCCCATGAAGACGATGTCTTCGGCTTCCGTCTCGGCGAGCATCTGCCGGTAGACATCGCCAACCATTCCGAACATGGCATGGAAATCGTGTTCGGGAGCGATTGGATAGATCGGCACCGTGATCCCGTAGCCCAGCCGATCCGCCATCTCGGCGATTAGGTGCCAATGATAGGGTGTGATTTCAAAGACATATGCACCACCGTGCAAGTAGAGAATCCGCTTCTGCTCGCCGGTCCTGGGTGCGATTTCGTAGACGGGGAAGCCATCGACCGTATGCATCTCGATGTCGAGACGCTGGTGCAGCGAGGCGGGCGGCCGGTGGTTCTCGGTCTTGCGCGCGGCCGCGATCCAGCGCTGCAGATTTTCCGGACTGGCAAATGCCTGCTTGCGGCTGTGCCGCAGGACAAAAGACACGACATGGCTTTTCAAACTTGGCATGCGGATACGCGAACTTCGGCCAAAGCCGACTAAGAGAACCCCCACTATCTTCGAAGATCGTGCCGTGGCCGAAAATGTCAAGATTCGCGCCGTATCTACACGCTGGTGTGATCCGCGCCGCGATGCTCAGCGGCGCGGCAAAAGTGCGGCACGCAGCCGGTTGCTGGTGGTCGCCGGGGACATGCGAGATCCCCGGCGCATGCCGAGCAATTTGCATTTGTCGGCGAAGGTCATCAGCGCGCGGCGCTCCAGATGGTGTTGATGAGTGCTGCCTTTTCGCTGGATCGCGGCGACACCGGCCAGCCGATGTCCTTCTGAATCTCAGGCGGCAGGCTGTTCAACAAGCGCCGCGCCTTGCTGCGGTCGTGAGCATTCTTGATGGCCGTGCCATAGCGGCCGAGGCTTTCGAGCATTGACATCGTTGTCTCCTCTGGAGCGTTGCGACGGCTGAAAGATATCTCCAGCCTGCCATTCGATGCCGGTTGAATGCGCCTGCCATGTATCTGGCGAATTTCACGAAAACAGCGTTTTGGTTTCCGGATCAAGCGATCCGGAAACATTTGCATGCAAATGAGTTTGGAAAGGCGGTGGCCTGGGCGCGGCCGCTTATTCCCGTCCACGCCTGGCGGCGTGGCCTTCGCGCGAACGCCGTCGGGGAGCGGCGTCGCCGGCAACGCCGTCCTCGCTGACCGTCTTGCGCGGCGGCAGTTTCACCGCTGCCGACAGTTTTGGGAACGGATCGACCTTGTTGGGCAGCGCCATGGCGTAGACGAAATGCTCCTGGAATTTCGGTTCCAGCGCCGTCTCGATCTTCTCGATCTTGCTGACCGTGTCCTCGATCTCGCGGCGGTAGCCGCGATTGAGCAGCGCCATGCGGGCGCCGGCACCTGCGGCGTTGCCGACGGCCGAGACCTTGTCGAGGTCGCAATCCGGGATCAGCCCGAGCACCATGGCGTATTTCGGATCGATGAAGGAGCCGAAGGCGCCGGCGAAATGGATGCGGTCGACATGCTCGGTGTTCTGCTTTTCCATCAACAGCTTGGTCCCGGCATAAAGCGCTGCCTTGGCAAGCTGAATGGCGCGCACATCGGTCTGGGTGATGGTGATCTTCGGCCCATCTTCCGTCAATGCGGCGGAGCCTTCCTTCAGCACATAGGAGAAGGTGCGGCCGTTGGCGGTGACGCGCGGCGAACGGGCCGAAAGCCCGCCGTCGATGACGCCGTCCTCGGAAATGATGCCGGCGAGATACATCTCGGCCACCACCTCGATGATGCCGGAACCGCAGATGCCGGTGACGCCGGTTGCCTGGACGCTCTCCAGGAAGCCCGGTTCGTCGGACCACAGTTCCGAGCCGATGACGCGGTATTTCGGCTCCAGCGTGTCTGGGTCGATGCGCACGCGCTCGATGGCGCCGGGTGCTGCCCGCTGGCCGCCGGAGATTTCGGCACCCTCGAAGGCAGGGCCGGTGGGCGAGGAAGCCGCAACCACCCGCTGGCGATTGCCGAGTACGATCTCGGCATTGGTGCCGACATCGACGATCAGCATCATCTCGTCCTGGCGATGCGGGCCTTCCGACAGCGTCACCGCCGCCGCGTCCGCTCCGACATGGCCGGCGATGCAAGGCAGCATGTAGAGCCTGGCGCCCTGGTTGAGCTTCAAGCCGATGTCGGATGCCTTGATATGCACGGCGCCCGAAACGGCCAGCGCAAAGGGCGCGCCGCCAAGCTCGGTCGGATCGATGCCGAGGAACAGATGGTGCATGATCGGATTGCCGACGAAGACGCTGTCCAGGATGTCGTTGCGCTGGACATTGCCTTCGGCGCAGACCTTGTCGACCAGGCCCGAGATCGCCTCACGCACGGCGACCGTCATGCCTTCGCGCCCGTCAGGATTCATCATCACATAGGAGACGCGGCTCATCAGGTCCTCGCCGAAGCGGATCTGCGGGTTCGAGGTGCCCGACGAGGCGGCGACGCGGCCCGATAGCAGCGATACCAGATGCATGGCGATGGTGGTCGAGCCGATGTCGCAAGCCAGCCCATAGGCTTCGTTCTTGAGGCCGGGCCACAGCGCCACGACGCGCGCTGTCTCTGAGTCGGCATCCTTGTAGATGGCGGCGGTCGCGGTCCAGTTGCCCTTGCGCAGGATACCTTGCACCTGCGGCAGCAGATGAAAATCGAAATCGAGGCTTTTCAGGCCCCAGTCGTGCATCAGCGCGATCTTCAGGCGGTCGAGGTCGCCAAGCGGCTTGTGCATGTCGGGCTCTTCGATCTCGACATAGCACATGCGGATCGCCGAATCGCGGGCGATGACCCTGGTGTCGGCATCCTTGCGGATGGTCTGCGCGTTGATCACGGTGTCCTGCGGCACGTCGATGACGAGGTCGCCGAGGATTTGCGCCGAGCAGGAGAGGCGGCGCCGTTCGGGCAGGCCG
Organism: Mesorhizobium sp. M0491; assembly: GCF_040321265.1. NCBI lineage: Bacteria > Pseudomonadati > Pseudomonadota > Alphaproteobacteria > Hyphomicrobiales > Phyllobacteriaceae > Mesorhizobium > Mesorhizobium sp. M0491. Next base: position 342,074 of record NZ_JAMYRE010000002.1, on the reverse strand, counting down.
CGGACGCGCTCATAGCGCTCTTCCTTGGCGCCCTTGGGCGTGATGTGGTCGTTGGAAGAGGTGATCTTGTGCTTGGCGAAATTGCCTTCCTGCACTTCGATCTGGCAGCGCCCGCAGGTGGCGCGTCCGCCGCACACACTTTCGACATAGACACCAAGCTGGCGCGCGGCATCAAGCACCGGTGTGCCGACAGGAAACCGCCCGCGCTTGCCGGACGGCATGAAAAGCACGAGCGGATCGGTGATGTTTGCAGGTGAGTTCACGATTGCGCGCTTATCCTCGGCCCATCCGGGCTTCACGGCCGCCACGGCGGCGGCCGCCATTGCCGGCGCCGTCGCCCGGCGCATTGACCTGCGTCGGGGCGGCGACCGCCTGGCCGCCTTCGGCCGGCTTGTAATCCTTGTAGGTTCTGATCCAGTTGGTGCAGTTCTCGTCGGTGCCGTTCAGCACATTGGCGCCGCGCACGGCTTCCATTTCCTGCGGGCGTACCGGGTTCATGATGGCTGATGTCATGCCGGCGCCGATCACCATCGGGATGAAAGCGGCGTTGATGCCGTGGCGATGCGGCAGGCCGAAGGAGATGTTGGACAGGCCGCAGGTGGTGTTGACCTTGAGCTCCTCGCGCAGGCGACGCAGCAGCGCGAACACCTGGCGGCCGGCGTCGCCGAGCGCGCCGATCGGCATGACCAGCGGGTCGACGACGACGTCATGCGCCGGAATGCCGAAATCGGCGCAACGCTGCACGATCTTCTTGGCGACGGCGAAACGGACATCCGGGTCCATCGAAATGCCGGTCTCGTCGTTGGAGATGGCGACGACAGGCACATTGTACTTCTTCACCAGCGGCAGGATGGCTTCGAGCTTTTCTTCCTCGCCGGTGACGGAGTTGACCAGCGGACGGCCCTTGGCAACTTTGAGTGCGGCTTCGATCGCTGCGGTGACGGAACTGTCGATCGACAGCGGCAGGTCGACCAGTCCTTGCACGATCTCCAGCGTCTGCACCAAGAGGCCGGGTTCGGTCTCGTTCGGGTTAACCGAGGTGACACCGGCGTTGACGTCGAGCATGGTGGCGCCGCACGCTGCCTGCTCCAATGCGTCCCTGATGACGGTCTCGAAATTGCCCGCGATCATCTCGGCGGCCAGCTTCTTGCGGCCGGTCGGGTTGATGCGTTCACCGATCACGCAGAACGGCTGGTCGAAGCCGATGATGATTTCTCGTGTCGCCGAAGCGACGATGGTACGGGTCATGAATTCTCTCCGCCGTGATATAAAGATTTCTTTATATCGTTGTCTGTTTTCGTTCAAGCGAATGGGTGGCCGTCCGCGCTTCGCCTCGAGTTAAAGTATGTCGTTGTCCCAAAACCGGTTCCCACTTTTGGGCGACATACATCAGTGCGCGGTCTTCACCATGTCCACCTGCGTTTCGGTAATGTCGTCGTGCAAGATGCTGTCGAGCCGGTCGGCGACCATCTGGTCGTCGCGACGGATCTCACGTTTCCACGGCTGGCGGCCCCTCAGAACGCCCGATTCATCGACGATCTCGGCGACATATTCCTCCTGCCGGTAGGCCATTACGTGAACGCCGGAAACGCCTGATATTTCCTTCACCTCATTGATGATGTCGATGCAGAGCTGCTTGCCTTCCTTCTTCTGGTCCTGGGCGCCTTCCAGCCGCTTGATGACTGAATCGGGAATATGGATGCCCGGCACGTTCGAGCGGATCCATTTGGCCGTCTTGGCCGAGGCGAGCGGGCCGACGCCAACCAGGATGAAGCATTTTTCGGTGTAGCCGAGGTCGCGCACCTTTTGCATGTAGGTGCGGAACATCGGCACGTCGAAGCAATATTGGCTCTGTACGAATTGCGCGCCGGCGGCGATCTTCTTGCCCAGGCGATGCGGCCGGAAATCGATCGGCGGCGCGAACGGGTTGATCGCAGCACCCAGGAAAAGCTGCGGCGGCGTCGTCAGCTTGCGGCCGGACAGGAACTTGCCATTGTCGCGCATGATACGGCAGGTTTCCAACAGCGACATGCAGTCGAGGTCGAACACCGGCTTGGCGCCGGGCTGGTCGCCGGCCTGCACGCCGTCGCCGGTCAGGCACAGCATGTTGGCCACGCCCATGGCGGCACCACCCAGCACGTCGCCCTGGATGGCGATCCGATTCTTGTCGCGGCAGGCGATCTGCATGATCGGCGCATAGCCCATGCGGGTCAAAAGCGCACAGATACCGACCGACGACATGTGGCAATTGGCGCCCGATGCGTCGACGGCGTTGATGGCGTCGACCCAGCCATCGAAAATCTTCGCCCTGTTATAGACGTCTTCGGGATCGGCGCTGTCGGGTGGGTTGAGTTCGGTCGTCACCGCGAATTCGCCGCGCCTAAGCACGCGCTCCAGCCGGCCGCGCGAGGTGTGGCCGGGCAAGGGCTCAAGCGGCAGGTGGATGCCAGCCGGGTTCTCGTCGCGCTGGCGGCCGATCATGCCGACGCCCCGGTGTTGGCCGTCTCATTCTTGGCGGCAGCGGCCGCTTCGCGCGCGGTGGCCGCCTGCGCGGTCACCCGCAGCCAGGCCGAGGTTTCGCGCAGCGACTGGTCGACCGGCTTCTGCACGGTCAGGATCCTGTCGCCGTGCACCATGTTTTGCGAGCCTTCCCAGGCCTTGACCCAGACGCAGGGCATATCGGGCTCGACCTCGCAATTGCCGTTGGCGCGGACGCCGCCGCAAGGGCCGTTGCGCAATTGCTTGGGGCAGTTCATCGGGCACGACATGCCGGTCGAGGACAAGATGCACTGGCCGCACATGCGGCAGTCGAACATGAAGCCCTTGACGCGCTTCTCGACGAATTTGATCGGCCCTTCGACGCGGCCGTAGCCTATGCCCTTCCAGAGGGGATGGAGGAGCAGAAACATGTCGGCGAATTTGGCGTAGAACCATTCGAGCAGACGCGAATGCCTGATCGACCACAGCCGAACCGCAAAGGAACGCTGCACGCGCCGCTGCGGCGACACGTCGGCCGGCTTGTAGTCGGATTTCGGCGCTGCCTTCTTGACCAGAGTGGCTTGGGTAACCGGCTGGACAACCCTTTGGCCATCCTTGGCAGGAATGGTTTCAGACATTTTCTTTGCCGCCTGCCTTGACCAGGGCGACCAGCCGCTCGCGGTCGTATTTCGTGTCGATATCGTTGAATGCCTTCTCGACCTCGGCTTCGAGGTCATCGCCGACCGGGACGGGATCGGCCTTGCGCCATTCGGCCAGATAATCGTCGGTGCCGCCGGCGCCAGTGCGCATCGCGCACATGTCGATCGCCTCGGTGAAGCGCAGCGGCAGTTCGCGCTTGGCGTTCTGCCGGCCCTTCTTGACGATGATTTGGGCTGGGATGTCGCGCCAGTAGACGACGATCAGATCGGCCATGAATTCTCACTCCTCGATCTGCGAGCATTGCCGGAAGCGCAGTGGGGCCGCTTGTTATGGGACGACGCGCGCGCATTCAAAAGCGACGCATTTGGATGTCGTAAAATGAAAGGTGGGTTTATTCGTTTGCGGCGTGTGCTGGCGGCAGGTTCGACGCGCCGGAAGAGCCAGCGTGCGGCATGCGGATACGGGCGAGGAACTCGCTACCAGATGCCGGTTCTGAGGCCCGTCCAGACGTAGAACCAGATCGTCGGATGATACCACAGCTTCGAAGGCAGGCCGGGATCGATCGTCGTGAGTTTTCCAGCCAGTGCATCGCTGACGGCCTCGACGCAGATGTCGCGCGAGAACGCCGTCTGGCGTAGCGCGTGACTTGAGATGGTGTCGCCCTTTTTCGATCGTCCGCGCGCCTGCTTCAGCACGCCACCGGTGTCGACGCCAGCGTCGACGAGGTGGACAGTCGTGCCGAAATTCTGCGCATCGCCTGATACCAGAGCCCAATAGCCGCCATTCATGCCGCGATATTTCGGCGTGATGCCCGCATGGTAATTGAGCACCGGGCAGGGCATTTTGCTCAGCATCTCCGCCGAGATTAGTCGGCAACCGTTGAGCAGCACAACGCCTGGCCGGATCTTCTGGATTACCTGCAGGCACTCAAGCCCATTGGCCGAGGATACTTGGATGATCTCCTGGCCTGGTCGCGGCTCAACCTCCAGCTTCTCCTCGGCAATCAATCGCGCGCTATGGCCGGCCAGGAATCGCTTGCCCAACCTGCTCAGCACCATCGTGCCAAGCTGGCCCATGGCGGAGATCCAGCCTTGGCGGCGAGCCCGGCCACGCAGCAATTGCTTTTTGGATTCAGGGGTTTCGAGGACGACGCTGACAGGACCAACGCGATCGGCGATTGCATTGATCATAGCCCAGACATGCTGGCCGCCGCCGGTGACGACCACGATCCGCGTGCTGGATTCTGATGCTGCCATGGATATTGCCCCCTCCAAGCAACCCGTTCTTGATAATGGTTGGGATGCTAGGGCGTCCGGGTTAATCCTTGGTGATCAGCCTTCGATACACAGTCAGCGCTTGAATTCGATGATATCGAGCTTCGATTCGTAGTAGGGCGCCGGAAATTCGATACGCCATTCCTTGGCGCTGTTGCGGAAGGCGTAGCCGACCTGGTCGGTTTGCGGGCCGCTTCCATAGGGCTTTGCCGGATCATCCTTGACATAGAAGGAGCCGAGATAGATCGCGCGTTTCTCGCCATCGTCGAAGAAGCGGCCCTTGGTGCGCTGCGAACCGCTGATCTTTTCCAGCCGCCAGCCGGAACCGTCGTCGGTCACCTTGCACTTGAACCAGCCATAGATGACGAGCGGCAAAGGCCCGCCGGCCTTGATGGTGCGGCACCGCCAGCTGCCGGTCAGGTCCTTGTCGGAGAAGGCCACCAGCGGTTTTGCCAGCAAGGTGTCGAGTTGCTTGACCTCGGCCGGGTCGCCCGCCTTCGCCTCGGCGAGCGCTGCCTTGCGGGTCTCGCCATATTTGTCGAGCCGTGCCTTGTCGGCTGGGGTGATGAGTTTCTGCACCTCGCCGTCGGCATGAGCGGGCAGGGCGAAACAGAGGAGACCGAGTACGGCTATCAAGAGGTGAGGGGTCATCGTGCGTTTCCACGTTCGAATGGCTGGAGGGCCTGTTGCCTTGTGGCGCACAACTTACCCGTTCTCGATGGCCTGTCATCCAGGGTTGGAGCATAGCGGGTCAAGAATTGCTTCAGGCGTGTGCAGCCGCCAGCGCCATTCCGGCCGTCAGGTCGCCGTAGCCGGTTGCGCGGCGTTCATAGACGAGACCAAGCATTTTGGCGGCCTTTTCGGCGACCTTGTCGAGTTCCGGATCGTTAGTCTGTGCGAGATAGATCAGCTTCTCATAGTTGCCGAAATAGTCCTTGATCAGTTCCGGGTGCTTGTCGAGGCCGAGCGGCTTCATGAAGAAGGCGTCGAACTGCCGGCAGAGGAAGTCGGTCATGTAGAAGGACATCATGTCGTCGTCGGCGATTTTCGCATAGGCCTCCATGCCTTGATAGAAGGCAAAGCAGTGCGGGCCGGCCATGCGCTCGACACCGTGCTTCTCGCAGACCCTGTCGAGCAGGCCGCCGGTGCCGCAATCGGCATAGCCGACGAAGATGTTGCTGTAGCCTTCGGCCTTGGCCTTTTCGATTGCCTTGTCCATGGCCGGAGCGATGCGGTCCGGGTAGAAATGGAATTCCGCCGGCAGGCAGGTCAGGTCGAGGTGATCCAGTCCGAGCTGTTCCTTGACGGCCAGAACTTCACGCGCAATCATCCCGCAGGCGATGACGAGCAGCCTGTCGTCTTGATTCGGTTTCGTTTTTTGCGTCTTGGCCATGGAACCAGTCGAGCGGCCTTCGTTGTTGTGGCGCTAATTATCTATTGAGGGAGACACCGTCCATGAAACTGCTACGCATCACGCCGATTGCCATCCTGGCCTGCGCCTTGGCCCTTGCGGCTTGCGCGAACACCGTCCGTGGTGTCGGCAGGGATGTCAAATCGACTGCCAAGGCGGTCGAGGACACCGTCACCAAGCCCTGATCCGCGCGGCCTTCTCCACCATCTGGGAACAAAAAAGCCGCGCTGCAAGGCGCGGCTTCCTATTGTCCATGTCGAATTGGCCAATCAGGCCGAAGCGCGCACATTGTGCTTGCGCTTCATGTAGTCCTTGGCGGTCTCGACCGCCACCGCCGCATCGCGGCAATAGGCATCGGCGCCGACGGCCTTGCCAAACTCCTCGTTCAGCGGCGCGCCGCCGACCAGCACGACATAATCGTCGCGGATGCCCTTTTCCTTCATCGTATCGATGACGACCTTCATGTAAGGCATGGTCGTGGTCAGCAGTGCCGACATGCCGATGATGTCCGGCTGGTGCTGTTCGATCGCATCGAGATATTTCTCGACCGCATTGTTGATGCCGAGATCGATGACGTCGAAGCCAGCACCTTCCATCATCATGCCGACGAGATTCTTGCCGATGTCGTGGATGTCGCCCTTGACGGTGCCGATGACCATCTTGCCCTGCTTCGGCGCGCCAGTGGCGGCGAGCAGCGGACGCAGGATGAACATGCCGGCCTTCATCGCGTTGGCCGAAAGCAGCACTTCGGGAACGAACAGGATGCCGTCGCGAAAATCCTCGCCGACGATGCGCATGCCTTCGACCAGCGCTTCAGTCAGCACCTTGTAGGGCACCCAGCCGCGCTCGAGCAGGATGTTGGTGCCTTCCTCGATCTCTTCCTTCAGCCCGTCATAGAGATCGTCGTGCATCTGCTGCACCAACTCGTCGTCGGAAAGTTCGGAAAGGATGATCTCGTCGTCGGACATTTGTATCGAGCTCCTGCCGGCATCGCGACCATGTCGCAAGGCACACATCTTCGCGTTCATACCTAACCCGCTGAGGGCATGTATCCATAGCTGATTTGCGACTTCCCGCAAAAGGAAAGCGACCGTAACTCTCTTGGAATTCTTGTCGATTTTGCGACAGGCGTTGGCGCTGGCGGGCCGTTTCGAATAGGGTGCATGGCTACGATCTGGCAAGAAGCGGCGAGATGCAGCCGCTATGGATTCCAGACAAGAACAGATTCAGGGAAGAACCACCATGAGCGAACACGCGGCAGTCGATCAGGAAGCGTCAAACGCGCGACGTGGGCGTGGCGCCAGCGGCGGGGCTGCAGCCCGGCGGGCAGCACGTTCGGGCGGTGGCCCGGGTACGCAGCTCACCTACATCAAACGCAAGATCAACGTTTACGAGGTGCTGGACGAGGAAGGCCTGGCGATTATCGAAAAGAACACCGACACGGTGCTCGAAGAGATCGGCATCATTTTTCGCGATGACGCCGAAGCGCTGCAACTCTGGAAAGAGGCCGGTGCCGACGTCAAGGGCGAGCGCGTGCACTTTCCGAAGGGGCTGTGCCGTTCGCTGCTCAAGACCGCGCCGTCCGTCTACACTCAGCATGCGCGCAATTCCGAGCGTTCGGTGCAGATCGGCGGCAATGCCACCGTCTTTGCGCCAGTCTACGGTCCGCCCTTCGTGCGTGACCTCGATGGCGTCAGGCGTTATGCGACGATCGAGGATTTCCAGAATTTCGTGAAGCTCGCCTATATGGCGCCGTCGATCCACCATTCGGGCGGCACGGTGTGCGAGCCAGTCGACGTGCCGGTCAACAAGCGCCACCTCGACATGATCTACAGCCACATCAAATATTCCGACAAGCCGTTCATGGGCTCGGTGACCGCGCCGGAACGCGCCGAAGACACCGTCGCCATGGCCAAGATCGTGTTCGGCGACGATTTCGTCGAGAACAACACGGTGCTGACCAGCCTGATCAACGCCAACTCGCCGATGGTGTTCGACGAGACCATGCTCGGCGCGCTGAAAGTCTATGCGCGCCACAACCAGGCCTGCATCGTCACGCCGTTCATCCTTGCCGGCGCGATGAGCCCGGTGACGGTGGCCGGCACGCTGACGCAGGTCCTGGCCGAAGTGCTGGCCGGCGCCTCGTTCACGCAGCTGATCCGTCCCGGCGCGCCGGTGCTGTTCGGCACCTTCGCCTCGTCGATTTCGATGCAGTCGGGAGCGCCGACCTTCGGCACGCCGGAGCCGTCGCTGGTGTCTTATGGCGCCGCGCAGCTGGCGCGTCGGCTGGGCCTGCCGTTCCGCACCGGCGGTTCGCTCTGCGCGTCCAAGGTTCCGGATGCGCAGGCCGCCTATGAGAGCGCCAACACGCTGAACTCGACCATCCTGGCCGGCACCAATTTCGTGCTGCATTCGGCCGGCTGGCTCGAGGGCGGGTTGGCGTCCTGCTACGAGAAATTCATGATGGACATCGATCAGCTCGGCATGACGCAGAAATTCTCAGAGGGCGTCGACCTGTCGGAAAACGGCCAGGCGATGGACGCCATCCGCCAGGTCGGCCCCGGCAGCCACTATCTCGGCTGCGACCACACCCAGGCCAATTTCCAGACCGCCTTCTACCGCTCCAACATCGCCGACAACAATTCCTACGAGCAGTGGCTGGCCGAAGGCGAGAAGACCGCGCCCCAACGTGCCAACGAACTCGCCCGCCGCTGGCTGGAGAGCTACGAGGCGCCGTATCTCGATCCGAGCATCGACGAAGCGTTGCAGGACTTCATCGCCAAGAAGAAGGGGTCGATGCCCGACGCCTTCACTTGAAAGGAGCCCGAGTCAGGCGGGGCTAAAGTCGCCAACATCATCCACAAGGAAGTCTGGCGGAGCGCGTTCTCCGATCCGGTCAAGAAGGAATGATTGCCGCGGGGCGCCGGGTTGAGGACATCGCGACCGTGCTTTCGGCCCATGGCCTCATCCTGCGCGGCGGCTTCAAGTGCGGAGCGAGCGAAACCCCGTTTGCCGACCTCTCAGGTGCTCCCGTCAAATCCGTCCTGCTGGTCGGGCAGGCGGGTGCAGCGCCTTGGCCGCATTTCCTGCGCTGGATCGACAAGCAATCGCAGACCATCGCCAATCCGCTCGACACGTGGTCGCGCGAAGTGATCGGAGCCGTGGCCGAGGCATTCGGGGCGCGAGCCGTTTCCCCTTCCGACAGACCTTATCTGCCGTTTCAGCAATGGGCGATGCGGGCGGAGGGACTGAAGCCGTCGCCGCTCGGCATCCTCATGCATCCGCAATACGGGCTATGGCATGCCTATCGCGGTGCGCTGCTGTTCGAGGACGAGCTTCCGATTCAAGCCGGCGAAACGGCGCCTCACCTTTGCGATAGCTGCGTCGAGAAACCTTGCCTGAAATCTTGTCCGGCCGACGCCTATTCCGCGCAAGGATTTGCTTATCAATCCTGCCTGGCGCATGTGCGTGGAGCCGGCGGCTCGCCTTGCCGCAGCGGCGGCTGCCTTGATCGCAATGCGTGCCCCTATGGCACGGAGTATCGCTATCCGCCGGAGGTTCAGGCCTACCACATGGCGAGCTTCGCACGCGCCACCAACTGATCCATTCCCATTGCGTGGTGCTCGTTCGCTTCGAGCATCTTGACGGCAGTTAGAACCAAGCCTATTCACAAGTCATCTGATGACTTGATGAATAGGCCGATGCAACCTGCTATCCGAACCAATCTCACCGACAGCGCTACCGAGAGCCTGCGGGCTGAAATCGTCAGCGGCCGCTGGGGTGTCGGCGAGCGTATCCCCAACGAGGCAGCTCTGACCGACCTTCTGTCGGTCAGTCGGGGCACCGTCCGCGAGGCGGTGCGGGTGCTGGTCTCGCAGGGGTTGCTGAATACGCGTCAGGGCTCGGGCACCTATGTGCGCTCCGCCGTCGATACTTCTGCCGCGCTTGACCGGGTCAAACGCAGCGGCTTGCGCGATCAGTGGGAGGCGCGGGCGGCGCTGGACCTCGAGGCCGCGAGGCTCGCCGCCTTGCGTCACACGCCAGCCGACCTCGAGCGGATGCGGCAATTGCTTGCCGCGCGCGGCACCGTCGCCGACGGCGGAAGCGAAGCCTTCATCCGGCGCGATCTTGCTTTCCACAAATCCGTCGTCGCGGCGTCCGGCAACAGGGCGATGATGGAGCTTTATGACTTCTTCACCGCCGCCATCACCGAGACCATCCATGCCACCATCGACGGCGATCTGCCCGAACCGGACCACCAGGCGCATGCGGCAATCGTCGACGCCATTGCCGCGAGCGATCCCGAGCGCGCCGTTGCCGCCGTCCGAGCCTTCATGGCGCCGGTGCTTGCCCAACTTGAAAGACTGCTTTCGCAATGAACCAGAGTTTTCGTCAGCCTGATCCGAAGGCCGAGGTCGAGGGTCTGGAACTCGTCGATGCCGAGGCCGACAGCCTGCCCATGCCGCAGCCGCCTGAACTGCGCAGCCGTGCGGCGCGCATCATGCTTGGCGCAAGCCTTGTGCTGATCGCCTTCAGCTTGAGGCCGCTGTTTTCCAGCCTGTCGGTGCTGTTGCCCGAGGTGATGCAGGCAACCGGTCTTTCGACGACGGGCGCCAGCCTGCTGACGACGCTGCCCGTCCTGTGCCTCGGCCTGTTCGCGCCCTTCGCGCCAAGGCTTGCGCAGCGCTATGGAGCCGAGCGCACTTTGCTCGGGGCGCTCGCCTTGCTGGTGCTGGGAACCGGCCTGCGCTGGTTCGGTACGGTTCCCCTGCTGTTTGTCGCCACATTCCTGGCCGGTGGCGCGATTGCCATCGGCAATGTGCTGCTGCCGGGCCTGGTGAAGCGCGATTTCGCCGACAGGGCCGCTATCATGACCGGGTTCTACACCATGGCGCTCTGCGCCGGCTCGGCTGCCGCTGCCGGCTTCACGCTGCCGATCGAGCATTTTGTCACCGGTTCATGGTCGGGAGCGCTCGCTGCCTGGGCGGTGCCGACGCTGGTCGTGCTGCTGATCTGGATCCCGCAGGCGCTGGGCAGCCGTCGGCAGGTCAGTCATCGCGGCTTTCACGTCGTCGGGCTTTGGCGCGATCGCCTGGCTTGGCAGGTGACGCTGTTCATGGGGCTGCAGTCGGCACTTGCCTATTGCATCTTCGGCTGGCTGGCGCCGATCCTGCGCGAGCGCGGCTTTGACGCGGCCACCGCCGGCGCGATGGTTTCGGTGTCGGTGATGGCGCAGGTCATCACGTGCCTCGCCGTGCCATCCTTTGCGATGCGGCTGAAGGACCAGCGCGGCATCAATGTGGCGCTCGTTGCCATAGCGGTGATCGCGCTGCTCGGCATTCTCTTTGCGCCGACGTCGACGGTGCTGTTCTGGGCGGTCCTGCAAGGCATCGGGCAGGGTGGCCTGATCGCGGCTGCCATGAGCTTGATCGTGCTGCGTTCGCCGGATTCGCATGTCGCCGCGCATCTTTCAGGCATGGCGCAAGGCGTCGGTTATGTACTGGCGGCATTCGGCCCGCTGCTGGTGGGCCTGATCCGCGATTGGACCGGCAGTTTTTCGGGGACGGCGTTCCTGTTCGTCGCGCTCGGGCTTGGCGTAGCCATCATGGGGCTCGGTGCCGGCCGTGCGCTGCATGTCGGCGCGCGGACCGTGCGCGAGGGCGAGCAATAGCGTCACGCAATCCTGCACGAAATGTTGACTGCCATGCCCGGGGGAATGCCTTGCCGTATGGCCTCGCGCGGATATGTATCGCGCATCAGTCGAACGGAGCGGGCGATGACGAAACACGACCTTCAGATCAAGACCAGGGATGGTGTTGCCAATGCTGGGCTTTTCCGCTCGGCAAACGCATCTCCTGCCAAGGCCGGCGTCATTCTCTATCAGGACGCCTTCGGTCCGCGGCCGGCGCTCGACAGTATGGCCAACCGGCTGGCGAATGAAGGCTATGCGGTACTGGTGCCCGACCTATTCTACCGCAATGCGCCCTACGGGCCGTTCGACGCCAAGACCGCCTTCGCCGAGGAAAAGACCAAAATCCCGCTGATGGCGCTGGTCACCGGCACGACGCAGGACATGACCATCAGCGACAGCGGTGCGTTCCTCGATGCGCTTGCTGCCGAGGGCATCACCGGGCCGATCGGCACCGTCGGCTATTGCATGGGCGGCGGTCGATCATTGAATGCGGCTGCAACCTATCCCGAACGGATAAAAGCGGCCGCAAGCTTCCATGGCGGCAATCTGGCCAGCGACGCCGCCGACAGCCCGCATCGCAAGGCAGCCTCAATCAAGGGGCGCGTCTATGTCGGCACATCCGGCGTCGACAGGAGTTTCCCGCCGGAACAGTCGGCGCGGCTGGCCGAAGCGCTGCGGGTCGCTGAAGTCGATCATGTCATCGAGAACTATGCCGGGATGGCGCATGGCTGGTGCGTACCCGATCATAGCGTTTTCAATGCCGCCGGCGCCGAACGCCACTGGAAGCGGCTGACGACGTTGTTCGCCGAGACGCTGATCTAAGCCTTCCGCGGCTGTTCTTGCCTGTTGGCTGCCCGTCCCGTTCGCGGTATCAGGCAGCACAAGTGGCGCGGCCCCATGTGAGTGGGTCGAGCGGGAACGAATAGCCTGATGCAATCCTATGATGTCGTGATCATCGGCGCGGGTGCCGCTGGAATGATGTGCGCCGTGGAGGCGGCCAAGCGCGGCCGTTCGGTGCTGATCCTCGATCATGCGGCAATGCCTGGCGAAAAGATCCGCATCTCCGGCGGCGGCCGGTGCAATTTCACCAACATCCATGCCAGCCCGAAGAATTTTCTGTCGGGCAATCCGCATTTCTGCATTTCGGCGCTCAGCCGCTACACGCAGCGCGATTTCATCGCCCTCGTCGAACGCCACCGCATTGCCTATCACGAGAAGACACTTGGGCAGCTGTTCTGCGATGGCTCCGCACGCCAGATCATCGACATGCTGGTCTCGGAAATGCAGGGCAGGGGCGTGGAGCTGGCGCTCTCGGCCAGCGTTGAGGATGTCCGCAAAACCGTGGAGGGGTTTGCGCTCACCCTCTCCACAGGCTTGGTCACTTGCCAGTCGCTGGTCGTGGCCTGCGGCGGCAAGTCGATCCCCAAGATGGGGGCGACCGGCTTCGGCTATGAGCTTGCCGAGCGGTTCGGCCTTGCTGTTGTCGAAACGCGGCCGGCGCTGGTTCCGCTGACCTTCGACGCAAACACGCTCGAACGGCTGGCGCCGCTGGCCGGCAACGCCGTCGACGCGGAAGTCGCCTGCGGCAAGACGCGGTTTTCCGAAGCGATGCTGTTTACGCATCGCGGCGTCAGCGGACCGTCCATCCTGCAGATCTCTTCCTATTGGCGCGAGGGCGATGAAATCCGCATCGCCATGCTGCCGGGAGTTGACGTGGCGGACCTCATTCGGGTGGCCAAGCGAAGCAATGGGCGGCAAGCGGTACAGACGGTGCTGGCAAATCATCTGCCGAAGCGGCTTGCGCAGTCGATCGCCGAGCGCACCGGGATCGACGGCAACCTTGCCGATCTTTCCGACGCCCAGATGAAAACCATAACTGCCGCAGTCAATGACTGGCGCATCAAGCCTGCCGGCTCGGAGGGCTACCGCACCGCCGAAGTGACGCTGGGCGGAGTCGACACCAACGGGCTGGACCAGAAGACGATGCAGGCGAAATCCGTGCCGGGCCTGTTTTTCATCGGCGAAGTCGTCGATGTCACGGGTTGGCTGGGCGGCTATAATTTCCAGTGGGCATGGTCATCGGGCTGGGTGGCGGGGCAGGCGGCCTAGACTTACGTCCGTGGCTTCGTCCCAGCAGTCGCCTTCTTCTTCTTTTTGGCCTGGTTGTAATCGATCGCTGCGCGGACGAGGTCTTTCAAAGCACGCTCATCGAGCCTATCGCCCTCAAGGATATCGATTGCCCGCCACACCTTGCCGCCGAAACCGTTGTTGAACAGCTTGTCGGGGTCCGGCAGGCTGGCGCCATGGGAAAAGGTCAGCTTCACCTTGTCCTTGTGGGCGTTGCCGACCACGATGTTGCCGTCGAGACACCATACCGGGCTGCCCATCCACTTCCACTCCTCGACGATGTCCGGGTCGGCTGCAAGGATGGTCTTGCGGATGCGGGCGAGCGTCTCGCCGCGCCAGTCCGAGAGGCCGGCGATCAATTGGTCGATTTGTTGCGAGGGGGTCATTGGGTGCCTTCCTGTGCCTCGATACGTTCAACCGCTGCCTGTCACCAGCGCGTCAGTTGGGTGATCTGAACGAGATTGCCGCAGCTGTCGTTCATCTGGACGATGGTCGAACCGGTCACTTCGGTCGGCGGCATGGTGAACGCGCCGCCCTTCGCCTTGATGCGCTCGTAGTCGCCCTTGACGTCGTCGGTGAAGAACATGATCGCGGGCTGACCCTGCTTGAAAATGGCTTCTTGATAGGCCTTGGCGGCCGGGTTGTCGTTGAGCGCGAGCTGCAGTTCGGTCCCATCAGGCTCTTCGGCCGAGGCCACGGTCAGCCAGCGATAAGGCCCATTGCTGAAATCGGCCTTTTTGGTGAAGCCCAGCACGTCGGTGTAGAAGCGCAGTGCGTTTTCCTGGTTGTCCACATACACGCTGGTCAGCTTGATCTTCATCGCTCATTTTCCTCTGTCATAGTCGGTCATTACGGGATCCAGCCGGGCAGGGCCGCGGCCTGCTTGATCCATTCCACCATCCTCGCCTCATCGAACTGATCGTCTTCGCGGATGTCGATCCAGCGCACATCCTTGCTCTTGGCCGTGCCGCCAGGTGGGATCGGCTGCAATGAGATGCCACTGAAGAAAGTTACCTTCAAATAGTGGGTGAAGACATGGAAACTCACGAACCAGCCCTGGCCTTCGATGCCGTAGAAGGGCGAGTTCCATCGCACGGCTTTGCGGACGTCCGGCACGTTGCGCTCGATGAGCGCGTCGAGGCGTTCGCCCAGGCCGCGCTTCCAACCCGGCATCGCAGCGATATAGGCCTGCACCGGGGCGTCACCATCGCCCTTGGCGATTTGCGGGTTGCCGCCCGAGAGCAGCACTGGCGCAGCCTTGGCCTTGGTCGACTGACCCTGTGTCTTGACCATTCTGCCTACTCCTATCCGCGCGCACGCTGCGCGCCGCGTCCCTTGGCGGCATAGGGCAGCACGAACATGTACAGACCGCTGGACAGCAGCAGGAGGAGCGGCAAGAGCGGCGAGTAGACCACCCAGGCGGGAGGCTGCCCGAATGCCATGGTGGCGAAGTTGGCGATGACGGTCAGCGTAAAGATGATCGACAGCCAGCGATGAATTTGCCGAACCCACATGTTCCAGTCCAATAGTTCCTCCTGTCAAAACAGCCGACGCGGACCACCGATCCGCACCGGCAGGTTTCAATCTATCCGCGCCAGGACTTGACTCAGATTCGTAAAGTACTGCCGCCACCCGCTCGTCGCGCCCCGATACGCCTGCTCCTGATCCGGCCGGAAGCCGGACTGTTCCATGCGCAACCGGGTGCCCGTGCTGGTCGGCAGGAGAGTCCAGGTGACGACACTCTCAAGGCCATAGGCCTGCCACGTGTAGGACAGTGTCTTGTTCAGCTCGACGGCTGTTACCTGACAGTCGACAACGATGCTCACGTCAGGTTGCGGTTCCTTTCGCAGCTTGAAACGGTGGTCCACGACTGGCTGGAAGTCGTTCTTCATCAGCCATTCCTCGATGAGATGCGGCTGGGTCAGCGCGCGCCAGATTTTCTCCGGCGGATAGGGGATCTCACGTTCGACGATGACGGAGCGCGTTTCGGTCGCGATGTTGGTCATTGGTCCATTCTTTTGAGCAAATTTTCGAGATCATCGAACCGGCTCTGCCAGAACGCATTCATCTGGTTCGTCCAGTCGGTCAGCGGGGAAAGTGCTGCGAGCTGGGCGCTGTAATGGGTCTGCCGTCCTTGATGGCGGTCACGCACGAGCCCGGCCTGCCTGAGCACGCCGAGATGCTTCGACACCGCCGGCTGCGAGACCCCCGACTGAGCCGTCAGGGCACCGACCGTCTGCTCGCCTTGCCGGCACAGGCGCTCGAAGATCGCACGACGCGTCGGATCGGAGAGCGTTCTGAAGAGGACGTCGTGAGCGTTGTTCATTTTGGATCGATAACCCGGTGGCTATTGATTGACGTATAACCGCCGAGATATGGATGTGTCAAGCGGGGTGCCGGCGGTCACGATCCGGCGGTTTCCAAAAAAATCTTTCCATTGCCCCAAGGATTAGCCATTAGCCTTCGTCCAACAGGCAAATGATGGCGATGATGCTGGATGAGAGCGAAGCCTCCGACGCCGAACTGATCGGGCGGGCGAAGGGCGGAGACAGGGGGGCCTTCAGCACATTGCTGGAAAGGCACTATGACTTCGTCTATCGCGCTGCCTATCGCTGGTGCGGCAGGAAGGCCGATGCCGAAGACATAGCCCAGGAAGTCTGCGTCAGGCTGGGCAAGGCGATCCGCGACTATCGCGGCGGCGGCGCCTTCACCACATGGCTCTATTCCGTGACCCTGAACGCCGCGCGCGACATGATGCGCAAATCCGCCCGCGAGACAGTCAAGACAGAGGCCTATTGCGTCCATGCACTGATCTCGGGCGAGGCGTCGATCGAACCGGAAGACCCCGCCGAAGCGCTATGGGCCGCGGTGCGGCAATTGCCGGACAAGCAGCGCGACGCCGTGCTTTTGGTCTATGGCGAAGGATTGAGCCACGCGGCCGCCGCCGAGGCGATGGCGATCTCGGAGACGACGGTTTCCTGGCACATCCATGAAGCGAAGAAACGGCTGAAGACGCTGATGCGCGCGGCCGGGGAAGTGTGACCATGGTCGACGACAATGAACTCAACAGACTGCGCGATATCGCAGCACCGGCGCCCGCCAAGGATGCCAAGGCACGTGCCTTCGAGGCCGCCCTGCGCGCCTATGATCAGGAAAATATTTCTGCTGTCTCCCAAGGATCGGTTGGCGGGCTTCGTCTCACAGAGCGAGCACAAAAGCTCTGGAGCGAGATCATGCAAAAGAAACTTATTGCCACGCCGGCCCTTGCCGGGCTCGTCGCCCTGCCGATCGCCGGATACGCCACCTTCCATTTGCTGAGGGAACAGCCGCCCAAATTCGGCGGCGACGAGAAGATCAGCGAGACGCTGGCCGACAAGCCGACGACGGTGAAGCCGACGACCGCCGAGCCGAAGCCGGCTCGCGGCGAGTTGGAGAAGGACAAGAAGGCGGACGCCGATGTGGAAAGCCGCGACGCCACCGATGCGCTTGTGGCGCCGGCCTCGCCGCAGAAATCCGAATCGACCGTTGCTGGGGGCGCTGCACAACAAAATGCGCTGGAGCGCGGTGTGCTGGCCGAGCCTGCGCCACCGGCACCGACAGGTGAATTCGCACTGGATGGCGCTGCAAGTGTACCCAGCACCTCGCGAGCCCGCATGGCGGCGGAGTCGAAGCTGATGGCGCCGCAGCAGCCGGCTATGGCGCCGGCCGACCAGATGCTGCCGCAGGAGGAAAATCGCGACCGTATCGAGGATTTCAAGACCAATCCGGTGCATGCGGCACTCGAGGACCCGGTCTCGACCTTCTCGATCGACGTCGACACGGCGTCCTATTCCTTCGTGCGCAGTTCGCTGAAGCAAGGCACTCTGCCGCAAGCCGATACTGTTCGCGTCGAGGAGATGATCAATTACTTCCCCTATGACTGGAAGGGGCCGGACTCCGCCGCGACGCCGTTCAACTCGACCGTCAGCGTCATGCCGACGCCGTGGAACACGCAGACCAGGCTGATGCATGTCGCCATCAAGGGTTTTGACGTCAAGCCGACCGAGCAGCCGAAGGCCAATCTGGTGTTCCTGATCGATGTCTCGGGCTCGATGGACGAGCCGGACAAGCTGCCGCTGCTCAAATCGGCCTTCCGGCTGCTGGTCAGCAAGCTGAAGGCCGACGACACCATTTCGATCGTCACCTATGCCGGTGACGCCGGCACAGTCCTGGAGCCGACCAAGGCGTCCGAAAAGGACAAGATCCTCAGCGCCATCGACAATCTGACGCCCGGCGGCAGCACGGCCGGTGAGGCGGGCATCAAGGAAGCCTACAGGCTGGCGCAAAAATCCTTCGTCAAGGACGGCGTCAACCGGGTGATGCTCGCCACCGACGGCGACTTCAATGTCGGCCAGACCGATGACGACGACCTTAAGCGGCTGATCGAAAGCGAGCGCAAGAGCGGTGTCTTCCTGTCGGTGTTCGGCTTCGGCCGCGGCAATCTGAACGACCAGATGATGCAGACCATCGCGCAGAACGGCAACGGCACCGCCGCCTATATCGATACGCTGGCCGAGGCCGAAAAGGTGCTGGTCGAGGATGCTTCGTCGACGTTGTTCACTATCGCAAAGGACGTGAAGATCCAGGTCGAGTTCAACCCGAACAAGGTCTCGGAATATCGCCTGATCGGCTACGAGACCCGCGCCTTGAACCGCGAGGATTTCAACAATGACCGCGTCGATGCCGGCGACATTGGTTCGGGCCATTCCGTTACCGCGATCTATGAAATCACGCCAAAGGGCAGCGGCGGCGAGCAGATCGATCCGCTGCGCTACGGCCAGGCGTCGGTGGACAATGGCGGCGTCGCCAACGCGGACGAATATGCCTTCGTCAAGATCCGCTACAAGCTGCCGAATGAAGACGTCTCGAAGCTGATCACCACGCCGGTGACCTCGGCCAACGAGATTTCGTCCTTCGACCAGGCCAGCGCCGATCAGCGCTTCTCCGTCGCGGTTGCCGCCTTCGGCCAGAAGCTGCGCGACGAGGATGCGACCGCGAAGTTTGGCTACGACAAGATCATGGAGATCGCCACTGCCGCTCGAGGAGCCGACCCGTTTGGGTACAGGTCCGAGTTCCTTTCACTTGTGCGCCTTGCCTCGGCGCTGGGCGGTAACCGGTAGTGGTGATGACGGCCGGTTTCTTTCAGATGGGATCGTTCTGACAGGGGAAACCGACCTACGGGCGGGTGAGGCAGGCCGGCGAGGGAAATCTTGCCGGCCTTTTTTCGCGGATTTTCCGGGTCGTTAAATTGCGCGGCATTTCCGGTACTGGATGGCAACCCTCTCCTTGTTACGCAGGACAGGTGTACTGGGCTTGAGGGAGCCGAAATTGCAGATCAGGACTATCGCCAACTCGATACCCCCAGCGCCAGACGCCTCGGCGGTTTCATCGGCCCCATCATCGGAATCCAGGCGTATCAGTGACGATGTCGCGCAGGCGCGCCATACCGCCCTGTCGGCACTGACCAACGACCGGTTCCGCATCATGCTGGAACAGATCACCGACCCCAGCGCTTCAGGCGCGCTGATGACGATGCGCGGCGACAATGTGGTCGACTTCAAGTCGGCGCAGTCGAGCTACGCCGACAACAGCGAATAGTCGAAAACCGATGGGTCAGGCCCGGCTGCGGCGGCGCTCGCGGCGGGCTTCGCTGGTCTCGGCGGTGTTTTCCGTCGCCACCTTGTTGCGCATCGGACCGATGCGTTCGACGATCGCGGCAACCGTCGGACGATCCGCCCTGGTGTGCGCGTCGAGCGCCTTGCGCATGGCGGCGAGGTGCTGGAACGAGGTGCCGCAGCAGCCGCCGATAATTTTGGCGCCGCCATCGACGGCGAGCCTGACATAGTCGGCCATCAGTTCGGGTGTGCCGGAATAATGGATCTCGGTGCCGCGGAATTCGGGAATGCCGCAATTCCCCTTGACGATCACCGTCGCTTCCGGCTTCGCCTCGGTCATGTCGAGCAGCGAGGCCAGGATGTCGGAGGCGCCGACGCCGCAATTGGCGCCAACGCCGAGCGGCGCCTGCGACAGCCCGTCGGTGACGCCGTGGATATCCTTCGGCAGCAGACCCATCATGGTGCGGCCGGCGGTGTCGAAGGAACCGGTGTAGGTGTAGGGCAAGCCGACGCGGATGGCCGCCTCGGCGGCGGCGCGGATCTCGTCGGGAGCCGACATCGTCTCGATCCAGGCAACTTCGGCGCCGCCGGCCTTGAGACCCTCGATCTGTTCGGCGAAGGCGTCGACCGCCTCGTGATAGGTCATGGCGCCCAGCGGCACCAGCAATTCGCCGGTCGGGCCGACCGAACCGGCGACGATCACCTTGCGGCCGGCTCTGTCGGCGACGGCACGAGCAAGCTCGGCGGCGCGCTTGTTCAGCGCATGCGCGCGGTCCTGCGCATGGTGAAGCTTCAAACGGTGACGGGTGCCGCCGAACGAATTGGTGAGGATGATGTCTGCGCCGGCATCGACGAAATTCTGGTGCAGGCTGGTGATGGTGTCGGGCGCCGTCTCGTTCAGCAGTTCGGGCGCCTCGCCGGCCTCCAGACCCATGGCGAATAGATTGGTGCCGGTGGCGCCATCGGCCAGCAGCACGCCCTTTTCAGCCAGCAGCGCATCGATCGGGTTGGTGGTCGTCATCGGATTGGCTTTCATGTTCGAAGTCGGATAAGGATATAAAGAAGTCTTTATGTGTAGTCAATGAATAGCTAGGACGGAGTTCGCCCATGCGGCGCCTTGAGCCATGGCGCGGTGGTGATCTTGGCTGCCGAAAATCAGACAGTGCCTGTTGGGAACGACATGCCGGCCAGCCTGTGCGCAAAGCCGGACGCCTCGTGCGCATTGATGTCGGCAGCCCGGATCAGATTGTCGAAATGCTGGATCAGCGTCTGGATCGGCTGGGTGGCGTTGAGCACCAGATACATGTCGCCGACATAGATGGCGGCACGATAGGGGCCGAAGATGGTGTAGGGGATCGAATAGCGCATCCGCCCATCATAGAGAAACAGCCGGAAGGTCGGGTAGAGGTCGTCGAGCAGCGTCGCCATGTGCAGCAACTGGGCGCGCCGGTCGGCTTCGGGGAAACGGTCCCAGACACCCAGCCCGCGGGCGAAGATCTCCAGCGTGTGGCGCGGCATGCAGACTTCCATGTCGGTTTCCGGGCGCCTGTTGTAGTCGATGCGGTATTGCGTTTCTCCGGCCTGCGCCAGGCGGCTCTTGTTGGTGATGCCGGCTTCGTAGTCGACCAGCGCTTCGGTGCGCAGAAGATCGGGAATGCCGGCAGGCACGTAGCGGATCTTGGTGCCGGCCGCCTCGGCATGCCATTTGGCCAGCAGGGTGCGGTCGAAGCCGTCGGGTGCCTCCTCGATCTCCAGGCTCTCGCGGATTTCGCCGGTGAGGCCCTCGTCCTGGCTGAGACCGAGTAGCCAGTCCAGCGACACTTTGAACTCGGCGGCGATGTTGAGCAGCGTTTCGGCGCGGGGCAGGCGGGTCGAGGCGCCGGACAGCAGCTGCGATAGCGCCGAGCGGTCGATGCCGACCGCGGTCGCGAAGGCCGACTGGTTCAGGTCGGAGCGTGTCAAGAGCATTTTCAGGCGTTCGCGGAAGATCGTCGACAGGTCGCGCTTGTCCATGTGCGGGCTCCACCTCGATTGAGGAAAAATTTGCGCCGAATCGCTTCCGAGCGCGCCTCAGGCGTAAATGAATCCCTAAGTTTGTTTACAATGTATAACATGTGCGGCCGAAAATGCGCAATCGCAACAGTTTGTGCACTTTGTCTCGTTGAGTGGAATCATTTCTCCTGACACTATGCTGTCAGGAGCCAATTGGGGTTTCCGGCGACTGAGGGACAGTGGTCGATAGCATGACGAGCAAGAGCATCAGGCGACACAGCGCACCGGCCATCGAGTGGCCGACCGTGGTACTCGCCTTTTTCTGTTACGCAACTTGGCTCGCCACCGGTTTCCTGCTCTGGCCATCCTACCCCGTCCTGGCGCTCGCCATCCTGGCTTTGACCGCCGCACTGCAATCGTCGATCATGCACGAAGTGCTGCACGGGCATCCGACACGCAATGCACGGGTCAACGAAGCCTTCGTGTTCCTGCCGATCGGTCTGGTCTGGCCATTCCGCCGCTTCAAGACCATCCATCTGCGCCACCACGCCGACGAGCGGCTGACCGACCCGTTGGACGATCCAGAGAGTTATTACCAGGCGCTCTGGCAGCATGACGAGCTGCCGCCGACGATGAAATTCCTGCTCAAGATCAACAACACCATGGCCGGCCGCTTCGTGCTCGGCCCGTGGCTGTCCTGCGTCGGCTTCTTCATCGACGACGCCAAGCAGATGTTCGCCGGCGACAAGGCGATCCGCAAGGCGTGGCTGCTGCACGCGATCGGCCTTGCCGTCGTGCTGCCGATCGTCCAGTTCGGCTTCGGCATCCCGCTGTGGCTTTACATTCTCGTGCCGGTCTGGCTCGGCCAGTCGCTGATCTCGATCCGCACGTTCGCCGAGCATCAATGGTCGGAACATCCGGAAGGTCGCACGGTGATCGTCGAGCGTTCGCCGCTGTCGTTCCTGTTCCTCAACAACAATCTGCACTTCGTCCACCACAAGACCCCGACCGTGGCCTGGTACAAGCTACCCAAGCTGTTTCGTGACCGCCGTGAGGAATGGCTGCGGATGAACAATGGCTATGCCTATCCGAACTATTTCGCGCTGATCAAGGCTTACGCCTTCAAGGCAAAAGAGCCGATCGTGCACCCGGTGCTGCGGCGTCAAGCCGAGCCGGGCAGGGCCTTCAAGCCGCGCATCAGGGCGCGCAGCATCAGCGGGCTTGGCAGTGCGCCGGTTCCCGCCGAGCCGCCCAAGGAATAATCCGGCCTATCCGGGGGTCCGTGTCGGCCAATTCTGATTGGACGCCGCGTTTTTGCGATCCTTTTTCCCGACATGATGATTTGATATCGGCATGAGTGAATTGGTTGCGGCGTTGCCGATGTATGATTGGCCCGAAGTGCGCGGCGAGGTCGACGCGCAATGGGTGCTGCTGCGCGATGCTTTCCGGGGAAAGGGCATTGACGCGCCGGAAACCATCGCGCGTCGCAATGGTGACCTGCCGCCGGTGCCGGGCGGAATTCGTGATGCTGCCGGTGCATTGATCGCACCCGATCCAGCGACATTGCCGCCGGACGAACTCGATTTTCACAGACTGTGGCTGCACCCGGCGCTGCTGTTCGCGCAGACCTGCTGGGGGCCGATGGAACTCGGCCTGTCCAGGCATGTGCAGGTGGTCGCCCAGCCAAGCTACGACGCCTACGAAGGCGGGCAGGGCGAGCTCTATTCCAGCGCTATCGTCATGCTGGCGGATGGCGCGCCGTCGGTTGCCTCGCCCAATGACGGCAGCCCGCTGGTCCCACTCGATCGCATCCGTGGCAAGCGCTTCACCTTCAACAGCCTCGATTCGATGTCGGGGTTCCTCGGTTTGACGCGCGACCTGGAGGCGATGGGCGAGAGCCTTGACCTCTTTGCCTCGCGCAGCGAAAGCGGTGGGCACCGTTCCTCGATCGTGGCAATTGCCGAGGGCAAGGCCGATATAGCGGCCATCGACTGCGAGAGCTGGGCACTGGCGCAGCGTTTCGAGCCGGCGGCGAAAAAGGTGGTGGTCATCGGCTGGACCGGGCGGCGCAAAGGCCTGCCTTACATCACCGCCGCGGTGACACCGGAAAAGACGGTTGGGGCGTTGCGCGAGGCCCTTGCCGGGCTAGCCGAGCAGCCTCGCATCCAACGGGTAGGTTGAGAGCTGTTCGTTGCCGGTCTCGGTAATCAGGATCTGTTCCTCGATCTTGACGCCTTCGCGCCCGCCAAGCCGGCCGATATAGCTTTCCACGCACAGCACCATGCCCGGTTCCAGCACGCCGTCCGGCGTGTCCGATGTCCAGTCGCTGGCATGCGGTAGTGTCGGATACTCGTCGGCCAGGCCGACGCCATGATAGAGCACGCCGTATCGCGTCGGGAAGCAGTCTCCCGGTGGCACGGCCGAGCGCTCGACGAGGTCGCGAAACGAGATGCCCGGCTGCATCAGTGCCGTGTTGTGCTCGATCTGATCGGCGGCGATACGGAACAGGTCGCGCTGTTCATTGGTCGGCTTTGCATCGCCGCACAGCCATGTCCGCGACAGGTCGGCGCAGAAGCCGTAGGGGCCGATAAGGTCGGTGTCGAAGGCGACGAGGTCGCCTGATACAATCTTGCGTGACGAGCATTCCTGGAACCATGGGTTGGTGCGCGGACCTGACGTCAGCAGCCGGGTCTCGATCCATTCGCCGCCGCGCGCGATGTTGCCGCGATGCAGTTCCGCCCACAACTCATTTTCGGAAATGCCAGGCTTCAGCGCCTGTTCCATTTCGCCCATCGCCGCCTCGCAGGCGACGATGGCGCGGCGCATGGCGAGGATTTCGTCAGGCGACTTGATCAGCCGCGCATTTTCCATCACCGCTTCGCCATTGCCGATGGAGATACCAAGCCGCGCCAGTTCCTCGACGCCTTCCGGGTTGATGTGATCGACGGCGATGCGGCTGTTGCCGCCGCCATGCTCTTTCACCAGATCGGCGATCCCGGCGGCCCAGCGGCGGACTTTTTGCTCGGTCAACTCGCCGCTATAGAGGTACATCCACGACACCGCCGGCCGCACCTCGTCGACGACGCCGGAATGATCGGACAGGTGCTCGCAGGAAAAATAGTCGAACAGCACCACCGGGCCGTCGGTGGCGACAAAGCAATGCCGCGTCGGGTTGTGCGCCACCCACAGCTGCATGTTGGTCGAGTCGGTGGCGTAGCGGATGTTGACGGGGTCGTAGAGCAGGGCGCCGGCATAGCCGCGCCGCTTCAGCTCGGCGCGGATACGCTCCAGCCGGTATTGACGCATGGCAGGCAGATCGGGCGCGGCAATGCCTGCCGCGGCCCATTCAGCTTCGGCCTGCGCGCCATAGCCCAGCACATGCTGGTTGAGCGAAGCCGCCTTCCGGCGGGAGGCGTCGCGGAGGGCCTCGATCGAGCCTGGCTCGAACGGCATGATCTTGCGATGGCGGCCAAAGCTGCCCTTCGGCCCCGCGCTGTCCATGGTCGAACCTCAGGTCCGCATCTTCTCGCCGCTCGGGTCGAAAGGCGCTTCGACGTTGATGCGGGCCGGCCGGCGGTGTCCGAGGATCTCGATCTCGAACAGGCCCGCGCTTTCGTCCTCGGCAAGAGCCGCCGGCACATAGCCTTGCGCCATCGACTTCTGCACATAATGCGCATAGCCGCCCGACGTGACCCAGCCAACCACGCGCCAGTCGCCGTCGACGATGCCGCGCACGGCGGACGCGCCTTCGGCAGCCTTGGAGCCGCGTATTTCCTTGCCGCCCTTGTCGAAGCGTGGCGCGCCATAGCCATGCGGCTTTTCCACCGTGCCGTAGTCCTTGCTGACCTTGGCCCAGATCGGTTCGTCGCCCATGACGTCGGCGTCGGCGGCATCGACGATGAAGGAGACGCGGCGCAGCTTCGGACCCTCGACCTGTTCCTTGGCGGCAGCCTCGCGGCCGATGAAGTCGTTCTTCTCCAGTTTGATGAAGCGGTCCATCGCCCCTTCGAACGGGCCGTAGATCGGCCGCAACTCGCGGAACCAGGTCGGAAAATTCTTTTCGAGGCGCATGGAGAGCAGCGCGCGCATGCCGAAATCGACAAGGCCGAATTCCTCGCCGGCGTCCTTGATCGCTTTGTAAACCAGGCGCTCGTAGGCCGGCACCATCCAGATTTCATAGCCGAGGTCGCCGGTGTAGGTGATGCGGTTGACCATGCAGGGCGCCCCGCCAACCGCCATCTCGCGGAAATCCATGAAGCGGAAGGCTTTTGTCGAGACGTCGACATCGACCAGTTTCTGCAGCAAGTCCCGTGATTTCGGCCCGGCGATCGACAGGCCGACCAGGGTCTGGTCGAAGCGGTGGATGCGCACCGTTCCGTC
Source organism: Mesorhizobium sp. M0491 (assembly GCF_040321265.1). Classification (NCBI taxonomy): domain Bacteria; kingdom Pseudomonadati; phylum Pseudomonadota; class Alphaproteobacteria; order Hyphomicrobiales; family Phyllobacteriaceae; genus Mesorhizobium; species Mesorhizobium sp. M0491. The sequence goes on along the minus strand of NZ_JAMYRE010000002.1, from coordinate 316,406 downwards.
CTTCGGCAGGTGCTTCTCGAACCAGCGCATGTGGTATTTCTGCGCCGCCGACGAGCCCCAGATCATGAAGCGGTCTTCTGCCGCCTTGGCGATGGTGAAGTCGCCGATCAGCTTGCCGAATTCGTTGAGCATCGGCGTCAACACGATGCGGCGGGTCTTCGGCATGCGGTTGGTCATCAGCCGGTTGAGGAAATCCTCGGCCGCGGGTCCCGAGACTTCGTATTTGGCAAAATTGGCGATCTCGGTGACACCGACACGCTCACGCGTGGCGCGCACTTCCTCGCCGATCGGCCCAAAATCGTTGGAGCGGTGGAAGGAGACGATATCCCTGGGTTCCTTGCCTTCAGGTGCGAACCAGAGCGGTGTCTCAAGTCCCCAGCTGTCGCCCATGACGGCGTTGTTGGCCAGCATCGTGTCGTAGAGCGGGGTCGTCTGCGCCGGGCGTGCCGCCGGGAGTTCCTCATTGGGGAAGCGGATGGAGAAGCGGCGCGAATAGTTTTCGCGCACCTTGGCGTTGGTGTAGCGCAGGCCTGCCCATTCGCCGAAACGGGTGACATCCATGCCCCAGACGTCGAAGCCGGGATCGCCATGGACCATCCAGTTCGACAGCGCCAAGCCGACGCCGCCGCCCTGGCTGAAGCCGGCCATCACGGCGCAGGCGCACCAGAAATTGGTCAGGCCCTGCACCGGGCCGACCAGTGGGTTGCCGTCGAGCGCGAAGGTGAAGGGGCCGTTGATGATCTGCTTGATGCCGGCCTTCTCGATGCCGGGGAAATGCTTGAAGCCGATTTCCAGCGACGGCGCGATGCGATCGAGGTCCGGCGGCAGCAATTCATGGCCGAAATCCCACGGCGTGTTGACCGGCGACCACGGCTTGCAGGCCTTCTCATAGGTGCCGAGCAGGATGCCGTTGCGCTCCTGGCGGGTGTAAATCTCGCCCTTGAAGTCGAGCACGCCGATCATTTCGCGGCCGGTCGACTTGTTGAACTCCTCGACCTCCGGCATCGGCTCGGTCAAGAGATACATGTGCTCCATGGCCAGAACCGGCAGCTCGACGCCGACCATGCGGCCGATCTCGCGCGCCCACAGGCCGCCGCAGTTGACGACATGCTCGGCCTTCACCGTGCCCTGTTCGGTGACGACGTTCCAGGTGCCGTCGACCTCCTGTGTCAGTTCCACAACGCGATTGCGCAGCACGATCTCGGCGCCGAGTTTTTTTGCCGCCTTGGAGTAGGCGATGGTGGTGCCCGACGGATCGAGATGGCCTTCCACCGGATCCCACATGGCGCCGACGAAATTGGTCTCGTCCATCAGCGGAAACATCGCCTTGGCTTCGGACGGGGTGATCAGCTCTGTGTCCATGCCGAGATAGCGGCCCTTGGCGTGAGCCAGCCGCAGGAAATCCATGCGCTCTGGCGTATCAGCCATCATCACGCCGCCGGTCAGGTGCAGCGAGCAGGACTGGCCGGATATCTCCTCGATCTCCTTGTAGAGCTGCACCGTATAGGCCTGCAGCTTGGCGACGTTGGGGTCGCCGTTCAGCGTGTGGAAGCCTCCCGCCGCATGCCAGGACGAGCCGGAGGTGAGCTCCGAGCGCTCGATCAGCATGATGTCGGTCCAGCCGGCCTTGGCCAGATGGTAGAGAACCGAGCAGCCGACGACGCCGCCGCCGATGACAACCGCTTTTACGTGAGATTTCATCTAGATAAGTCCGTTTTTGAAGAGATTGAATCGGATGACCCCTCCGGGGGGAGAGGAAGGGCGCCAGCCGGCATAAGCTCGCGCCTTCCCTCTCCGCCGTCGATTGGAGGAGAGGTGTCGAGCGCAGCTCGACGGAGTGGGGGTCGACTGTTCATCAACAACACGGCCGATCAAAAATCGGTCGGCGCGCCGCCTTCGGACCGCCGCTTGGCGACGAAGGCGTTGAGTTCCTCGCGGATGGCCGGGTCCATGTAAGGCTCCTCATAGGACGCCAGCCGCTCCTTCCAGACCTTGTTGGCCTTTTCGAGCGCCGTCGGCGAGCCGGCTTCCGCCCAGGTCTCGTAATTGCGCCAGTCGGAGAGGATCGGCGAGTAGAAGGCGGTCTTGTAGCGGTCCTGCGTGTGCTGCGTGCCGAAGAAATGGCCGCCAGGGCCGACCGACTGGATGGCGTCGAAGCCGAGTGCCTCTTCGGAAAGATCGAGGGGGGTCAGGAATTCGGCGACCATCTGCAGCAGGTCGATGTCCAGGATGGTCTTCTCGTAGGAGCAGCGCAGGCCGCCCTCGAGCCAGCCGGCGGCATGCATCATCAGATTGCCGCCGCCCTGGATGGCGCCCCACAGCGAGAACACGCTTTCATAAGCCGCCTGCGCGTCGACCGTGTTGGCGGCGCAAGTGTTGGAGGTGCGGTAGGGGATGTTGTAGCGGCGGGCAAGCTGGCCGCCGACAAGCTGCGCCTTCATGTATTCCGGCGTGCCGAACGCCGGCGAACCGGACTTCATGTCGACATTGGAGGTGAAGCCGCCATAGCCGACGGGCGCGCCCTTGCGCACCATCTGGGCGAAGGCGATGCCGGCAAGCGCCTCGGCGTTCTGCTGCACCAGTGCGCCGGCGATGGTGACAGGCGCCATGGCCCCCGACAGGGTGAACGGCGTGACGACGACGACCTGGCCCTTGCTCGACATCTGGATGATGCCTTCCATCATCGGCACATCGAGCTTGAGCGGCGAATTGGTGTTGATGATGGTGAAGACGGACGGCTCTTCCAGCATCTGCTCGTGGCTGATGCCGCGCGCGATCCTGGCGATCTCGATGCCGTCGACATTGCGCTCCTTGCCGAGCGAATAGATGTGGAACACCTTGTCGGTCAGCACGCTGAGATCGCGGATACATTCGAGGTGGCGGACGGACGGATGGATATCGGTCGGCTCGACCGGGTAGCCGCCCGTGCAGTTCAGGATGTTGTGCATCTGCGCAAGCTTGAGGAAGTTGCGGTAGTCCTGCTGGTTGCCGGGCCGGCGGCCGCGATCGATGTCGGAGCAATTGGGCGCTGACGCCATCATCGAGATGATCACATTGTTGCCGCCAAAGCGCACATTGTGAGCGGGATTGCGGGCATGGATGGTGAACTCCGACGGGCAGTGCGACACCAGTTCCAGGATCATGTCGCTGTCGAAGCGCACCCGTTCGCTGCCGTCGCGCACATCGGCGCCATGCGCCTTCATGATGCTGCGGGCCTCGTCGTGCAGCACGTCGACGCCGATTTCCCGCAGCACGCGCAGGGAAGCGAGGTGGATCGATTCCAGCTCGTCGTCGGAGACCAGCCTGGTTGGCGCCAGCGGGTTCTTCAGCTGGCGAAAAGCCGGCTGCTCGAACGCGGCCGAGCCGCCGGCGCGCTTTCCGGCGCGGCCGCCGCGACGGGCGCGGTCAGTGGCCAATGCCGGTTCCAAGGGTTGTAGGGCGGCGGTCATGATGGTCCTCGTAGGATGCGATAGCGGGCGGCATAATGGACCGGCGGCTGCCCAGCCATTGCGGAGGCGGCGACCACTAGGGCGAGGGAAGCGACATGTCGGAACGGCAGTTGCGCGGCCACGACATCGGCCTGATCCCGCCGCCTCGTTGGCTTAAGCGGATTTCGGCGGCCGGCCCTTCCTTTCCCGGGATCGAACCGATAGCTACTCGGCTTGCCGGCCGGATGGCCAGCAGTTCATTTGGATGGCAGCATGGTCGCGACCGGCTCGAGCGAAGGCGAAGCAGGAACGCAATGGGCAGCGCTTGCCGGCGTCACCGCGGCACTTGCCATGTTCGGCGCTGCGCAGGGGTTGAGCTCGCCGCTGTTCACGCGCTGATGCGGAAACAGGGCATGTCGCCGGCGCTGATCGGCTTGTCGGCGGCGATGATACCGCTCGGGCTGATCCTTTCGGCTTCCTTCGTGCCGGCCGCGGTGCGGCTGGTCGGTGGGCGCAACCTGGCGGTCGGCTGCTCGCTGATCGGCGCGCTCTGCTTCCTGGGCATCGGCTATCTGCAGGACTGGGTGGCCTGGTTCGTCATCCGCTTTATCATCGGCGTCGTCATCAACCCGCTCTACATTCTCGGCGAGGTGTGGGCACTGTCGCTGGCGCCGCCATCGCGGCGCGGCAGGGTGATGGGCGTGTTCAACACGCTGATGGGCGCCGGTTACGCCGCCGGACCATTCGCGCTGACCCTGCTCGGTACGTCGGGCTGGGCGCCCTTCATGGTCGGCGTCGCCGGTTTCGCGCTCTGCGCGGTGATCCTGCACGCGGTCTCGTCTAAGCTCACCGGTTTCGAGGATGACGGCCAGCCTGCCAGCGGCCTCGTCGGCTTTGCCAGGATGGCGCCGGCGCTGCTGCTTGCCGTGCTTGTCTCGGCGGCGGTCCAGCAGAGCACCTATGCGCTGGTCCCCGTCTTCGGCGCCAGCTACGGCCTGGCCGAAGCCGTTCTGGCCTCGCTGGTGATGGCGCTTTCCCTCGGAAACATCCTGCTGCAGATACCACTCGGTCTTCTGGCGGAGCGTTTTGGCGCACGCGCCATGATCATCGTCTGCGCGCTGGCAACAACCGTTTGCGCGCTTTTGCTGCCTCTGCTGATCACAACGCCGTTGATCTGGGTCGTGCTGCTGGTGATGGGCGCGGTCGGTTACGGCGTCTACACCATGGCATTGGTCGAACTCGGCAGCCGGTTCAAGGGCTCTGTGCTGGTCGCCGGCAACGCTGCCTTTGCACTGATGTGGGGCATCGGTGGCATCGTCGGCCCACCCGGTGCCGGCCTGCTCATGCAAGGCATCGGCCCGCTCGGGCTGCCGGTCGTGATCGCCGGCCTCGACGCGGTGCTGGTGATGTTCGCGCTGTACCGGTCGTCCGTGCGCCGAGCTTCCTGACGAGCCCAACCTCCTGACAGGCCCAACCTCCTGACAGGCCCAACCTCCTGACAGGCATTGTCCGGAGAAAGCCGTTTTCCCCTGCCAGGGGCTTACCACCACGTTGCTCAATCGCTAATCCTGCAGCCTCGATAGCGGTGCGCACATGAATTTGGTTGAATCGAACAAGGACGAGACGATGCAATGGGCAGCGATCACCGGTGTGATCGCGACCGTCTCGGTGTTCGCCATCGCGCAAGGGTTGTCCTATCCGCTGCTGAGTTTCATCCTGCAGCGCCAAGGCGTTTCGCCCGCGATGATCGGCTTGTCGGCAGCCATGACGCCGATTGGTTTCATCCTGTCGTCGCCATTGATCCCGGCGCTGGCGCGGCGGTTCGGGGCAGGGCGCACGGCGCTTACCTGTGCGGCCCTTTCGGCTGTCGTGCTGGCGCTGATCGGCTGGACGCAAAATGTTTATTTGTGGTTTCCGCTGCGCTTCCTGATCGGCGTGGTGACCAACCCGCTCTATGTGCTGAGCGAAATCTGGGTCATCGCGCTGGCGCCGCCGGCGCGGCGAGGGCGCGTCATGGGTGTCTATTCGACGATCATCTCGGCCGGTTTCGCGGCCGGGCCGCTATGCCTGCTTGCAGTCGGCACCGAGGGCTGGCCGCCCTTCCTCGTCGGCATCTCCGCCTTCGTGCTGTGCGGCATCTGCCTGGGCTTGGTGCTGCCGCGCTTGCCCAAGGTCGACGAGGCCGGGCATCAAGTTTCCGTCCTGGGTTTCGTGCCGCTGGCGTGGCTGCTTTTGTTTGCCGTCATAGTCGCCGCCGGTTTCGAACAGGGCGCGCTGGCGTTGCTGCCTGTCTATGGCACCCATCACGGCATTACCGAGATCCGCATGTCGGCGCTGCTGTCGGTGATGATTGCCGGCAATATCGCTATGCAGGTACCGCTAGGCCTGCTGGCGGAAAGGCTTTCCGCGCGCCTGGTGCGGCTCGCCTGCGTCGCGATCACGGTGCTCGGCTGCGTCCTGCTTCCGCTTCTCATCGAATCGCCGCTCATCTGGCCAATGATCTTTGTCTGGGGCGCGGTTTCCTACGGCATCTACACGATGTCGATCATTGAGCTCGGCGAACGCTTCACCGGCTCCGCACTGGTTGCCGGTAATGCGGCCTTTTCCTTGATGTGGGGCGTCGGCGGTATCGCCGTGCCGCCGCTGGCGGGCGGCGCGATGGATATTTTGGGTGCCGGCGGGCTGCCGATCACGCTTGGGCTGCTGTGCCTGGCGCTGGCTATTGCTAGCCTCGCTGGTCGGCGGAAAGCCTCAATCGTGCGCTGAGAATATCGATACAGCCTGTCGGCGTTGGCCTTTTCAAAGCAACGCGTTTATCGGAGACCTCATGACCAAGCCTGCCACCCAGACGCCGAATTCCACCCCCTCGACCGACGATCCCTTCCTCTGGCTGGAGGACAGGACGGCCAAGCAGTCACTGGACTGGGTACATCGCCAGAACGAGGTCACGGTTGGCGAATTGCAGGGCGATCCGTCCTATCAGGCGTCGTTCCAGACCGCGCTCGACCTGATGACGGCCGAGGACAACATCGCGGTCGGCGCGGCAAAAGCCGGCCATGTCTACAATTTCTGGCAGGACAAGACCAATGTGCTCGGCCTCTGGCGCCGCACGACCGTCGCTTCCTACAAGACCGAGAAGCCCGACTGGGAAACGATCATCGACTTCGACCAGCTTGCGGCGAAGGAGGGGGTAAAATGGGTTTTTGGCGGCGCAAGCCGACTCTATCCGGACTTCAACCGTTGCCTGGTGAGTATGTCGCCGGATGGCGGCGACGCCAGCGAGATGCGCGAATTCGACATCGCGACCAAGTCGTTTGTCGAGGGTGGGTTTCGTGCACCCGCTTCCAAGTCGGGCTTCAGCTGGCTGGATAAGGACACCTTGATTGTTTCGGCCGCTTTCGACGAGGCCGACAAGACCGAGTCCGGCTATCCGCGAGTCATAAAGCTGTGGAAGCGCGGTACCAAGCTGGAAGACGCGACGCCGATCTTCGAGGCGCAGAAAGAGGATCTCGCCGTTGGTGCCGCTGTCGAGTACGACGGTGACAGACGTTATCTGGTCCTGGCTCGAACGCTGAATTTCTTCGCTTCGCACATCTTCCTTCGGCTGCCTTCCGGCGAAAACAAACAACTGCCGCTACCGGACGACATGACCGATACGGCAATATTCAGGGATCAGCTCGTGTTCGGCGTACGCAGTCCATGGACGGCGCCCGACGGCACGGTTTGCAAGCCCGACGGCCTCTATTCGCTGGATCTCGCGCACTGGGTCAAGATCGGCGCGCTCGGACCTGTCGAAACCTTGTTCGAGCCGGCATATCGCGTTTCCATAGCCGGCGTTGCCCGCACGCGGGACCGGCTGTTCATCAGCCTGATGGACAATGTGCGCGGCAAGGTCGTCGTCTGCGAGCGCAAGGATGGCAACTGGTCGCTGAAACCGGTGGCGCTGCCCGAAAATGGCAATGTCGGCATCAGCCATGCCGAGCAGTTCGGCTCGAGCGTGTCCTTCTCCTTCACCGATTTCCTGACGCCGAGTTCGATCATCTGGTCTGACGACAATGGCGAGACGCTAGAAACCGTGAAGTCGCAGCCGGCGCGTTTCGATGCCTCGCCGCTGATCTCGGAACAGTTCGAGGCGCGCTCCAAGGACGGCACGATGATCCCTTATTTCGTCGTCAGGCGGCGCGATCAGAAGGGGCCGGTGCCGACGCTGCTTTACGGCTATGGCGGTTTCGAAGTGCCGCTGCTGCCCGGCTATGCCGGCGTGCGCGGCAGGCTATGGCTGGAAAAGGGCAATGCCTATGTGCAGGCCTGCATCCGTGGCGGCGGCGAGTTCGGCCCGGCCTGGCATCAAGCGGCGCTCAAGGGCAATCGCCAAAACGGATTCGATGATTTCGCAGCGGTCGCGCAGGACGTCGTCAAGCGCGGCATCGCGACAGCAAGCTCACTCGGCATCCAGGGTGGTTCGAATGGCGGCTTGCTGACCGGCGTTTCCTTGACGCAGCATCCCGAGCTTTTCGGCGCCGTCATTATCGAGGTGCCGCTGCTCGACATGCTGCGTTACGCCGAATTGCCGCCCGGCGCCTCGTGGATGGCCGAATACGGCGATCCGTCGAAACCCGAAGACGCGAAGTGGCTTTCAGCCTACTCGCCCTACCAGCATGTCGACGCCGCTGCCGCCTATCCGCCGGTGCTGCTGACCACATCGACCGCTGACGATCGGGTCCATCCCGGCCATGCGCGCAAGATGGCCGCCCGCCTGCAGGAAGCCGGCCATGCCAGGACGCTGTTCTTCGAGGAGACCGAGGGCGGCCATGGCGGGCGTGGCGACCGCCGGCCGCAGGCGGCGCAGACGGCGATGAAATATGTCTTCCTGCAGAGGGCGCTGACAGCCAAGGCCTAGACTCATTCCGTTATGGGCCAAGCAAAGGGTGGTTCTCCTCGACCAGCCTTTGCTCTAAGATGGCTTCCATGGCTCTCGTCAGGATGTTGATTGACGCATTTGAGGCTCGCGCATTGCGGGTCGCGGTGACGCCGTCACCGCGTACGCTGCGCGCCGAGCTTTTGCGGCTGTGCGCCCGCATCGGCTATTCGCCACCTCTCTGCCTCTGAAGCATTCGCCCCGGCTTGCCGGATAGAATCCAGAGGAAAGATCAGACATGACCTATCAGAATTATTCGCTGAAGCAGCTTCAGCAGATCGACGCCGCGCATCATCTGCATCCGTTCACCGACCACAAGGAAATGCGCGGGGCCGGGTCGCGCATCATCACCCATGCCAACGGCCCTTTCATCTACGATTCCGAAGGGGCTGAAATCCTCGACGGCATGGCCGGGCTGTGGTGCGTCAACATCGGCTATGGCCGTGACGAGCTGGCCGACGCCGCCTATGCCCAGATGAAGGAACTGCCTTATTACAACTCCTTCTTCAAATGCTCGACGCCGACGCCAGTGCTGCTGTCCAAGAAGCTGGCGGAGATCGCGCCGAAGCACGTCAACCAGGTGTTCTATGGCTCGTCGGGCTCGGAGGCCAACGACACGGCCCTGCGCCTCGTGCGCCACTATTGGGTGCTGGAAGGCCAGCCGGAGAAGAACCGCATCATCTCGCGCAAGATGGCCTATCACGGCTCGACCGTTGCCGGCACCTCGCTCGGTGGCATGGATGGTATGCACAAGCAGCTCAACGGTGCGGTGCCCAACATCGTCCATGTGATGATGCCCTACGCCTATGAACTGGCGCTGCCTGGCGAGAGCGATCATGATTTCGGCCTGCGCGCGGCCGGGGCTGTCGAGGAGGCGATCCTCGAAGCCGGCGCCGACAAGGTTGCCGCGTTTATCGGCGAGCCGGTCATGGGGGCGGGCGGCGTGAAGATACCGCCGGCAAGCTACTGGCCGGAAGTGCAGCGCATCTGCCGCAAATACGATGTCCTGTTGATGCTGGACGAAGTCATCACCGGTTATGGCCGCACCGGCGAATGGTTCGCCGCCCAGACGCTCGGCATCGAGCCCGACACGATCACCACCGCCAAGGCTCTGACCTCGGGCTATCAACCGCTGTCGGCATTGCTGGTTGGCGACCGCATCGCCTCGACGCTGGTCGAGAAGGGCGGCGAGTTCAACCATGGCTACACCTATTCCGGCCACCCGGTGGCCTGCGCCGTGGCGCTGAAGAACCTCGAGATCATCGAGCGCGAAGGGCTGGTCGACCGCGTCAGGAACGACACCGGTCCTTATTTCGCCAAGGCGTTGCAGGAGCGCATTGCCGGACATGATCTGGTCGGCGAGGTGCGTTCGATCGGACTGATGGGCGCGATCGAGATCGTCAAGGACAAGGCGACCAAGGAGCGGTTCCTGCCGGCTGGAAGTGCGGCGGTGACCGTGCGCGATCATGCCATCGCGCACGGCATGATGCTGCGCGCTACCGGCGACACGATGATCCTGTCGCCGCCGCTGATCTGGACCCGCGATACGATCGATATGGCCTGCGATCGCATCTCGAAGGCGCTGGATCTGGCGCAAGCCGATCTGCGCAAGCGGTAGAACTCGACCCCTCGGCTGGGCGCTCCTCGGCGGGAGCGCCCAGCCTTGAGGCCATGCTGACGCGGGGAGCGAACGAATTCCACCACAAGCGCGTAGTGTGTGGGGCTGCGGCTGATTCGGCCGCGACAAGGGGTTTTGTTTCCATGAGAAAGACCGGCAAGAGCCGACGGACGCAAGAAGCGGCCAGCATCGGCGGCGACCTGATGCTGGCGCCGCTGGTGGCGATGATGCGGCTGCCGTTGATGACCATGGATGGCGGGAGCAGCCAGCCATGGAGCACGGAGACCGCGCGTGCGGTAAACGAGAAGACCGCCGCTATGGCCGAAGGCGTGTTTGCGGCGCAAATGTCCTTCCTGCAATCGGCATCGCGGTTCTGGCCGGAAATCTTTTCCGGCCGCACGCCGTCGCTGTTCAACGGGGTCGCGGCGGAGCGCTCGATCAGCGCCGCGCTGAAGCCGGCAAGCCGTGCCGTGAAAGCGAATTTTCGCCGGCTGTCCAACAAGACCTGACAGAAGTTGCAGAACTTTGATTTTGCGCATTGACGGGCGCATGCGCTAGAATCAGTCGGTACGTCACCGATGGGGGACACGATGGCCGGACAACCGCTCAACCAGCCGGCTGAAATTCCAGCCGAACTCGACCGCTGGAACTGGGGCGCCTTCTTCCTCAACTGGATCTGGGGCATCGGCAACAGCACTTTCATCGCGTTGCTGGCGCTGATCCCTGTCGTCAACATCATCATGATCATCGTCCTGGGCGCGCGCGGCAGCCGCTGGGCTTGGCAGAACCGCGCCTGGCGTGACGCGGAACAGTTTCGCAAGACGCAGCGCAACTGGGCAATCGCCGGCCTTGCCGTCTGGGTTGTCGGGATTGGCGGCTGCGCGACGATGGTGGGCAGCATTCCCTACGTCCTGAAAGGCAGCGATGCCTATCACATGACGATGGACAGGCTTCGCGCCGACGACCGCGTCAAGGCGGCGTTGGGTGATGATTTGACCGACAGTTTCTGGGTCGGCGGCCATCTCAACGTCAATGCAAATGGGGCCGGCGACGCCCAGTTCGGCATTCCGGTCCACGGCGCCAAGGGCAAGGGCACGGCCTATTCGACCGCTGTCCGGACAGCCGGCACATGGAGCTTGCGCCTGCTGGTCGTCAGGGTCGAGGGAACCAATGCGCCGATCGTGCTGATCAACGAAGATCATGTCCCGATCCCGAATGCTGCAATCGGAATATAGCTGGGCAAAACGCAAAAAAAGCAGCCTAAACACGGGCGCGAATTGTCAGCCTGGGAGAGCGGCCTCGACCGATTCATGAGCCTCGACAAAGGGGACTTCATCGGCCGCGCGGCACTGGTCGCAAAACAGAAGCAGGGGGCGGCACGCCGGATCGCCACGCTGTCGATCGATACGGACGGTGCGAGCGCGTTCGCCTTCGAGGGCGTCTACCGCGAAGGCGAGCTCGTCGGCCACATCACCTCTGCGGGCTACTCCTACACTTTCGGTCGACATCGCACTTGCGCTGTTGCCCCTGGAACTTGTGTCGCCCGGTATCGAGCTCGAGGTGTCCATCCTCGGCGAGCGCCGCGCGGCCAAGGTGATCGCGGACTCGCCCTATGATCCGGAAGGTGCCCGCGGGCGCATGTGAGGCATCCCGGAGTACAGTTTCCGGGTTATCGATGTCTCAAAACGTGCTGCAGGGCAAAACGCAAAAACCGCGCTCCATCAGGAACGCGGCTTTGCCAGATACGCATGGCGCTTCGCTACGCAAACACTTTGCGAAACTTATGGCACTTGTCGAAACTTACGGGCTCCGGTACGCGAGACCTGATCCGGAGCGCCGGGCGGATGAGATATGTCCGCCTCGCAGTCCGTTTTATAGGGACATCGTTACCGCGGAGTTATCGAGAGCTTAAGCAAATCTAAATTTGCATTTTTTCCACCGAAGGAAACCGGAAAAACCCGCCAAATCCAAGGGTTACGCTGGGTTACCCCTGAGAAAATTAATTATGCCGGAGAAATCGACGCCGCCATGTCCCTGGGCGTTGAACAAGGCATAGAGCTGGGCTGCTTCGGCACCAAGCGGCGTTACAGCACCCGCACTTTGCGCGGCTTCCTGGGACAATTCCAGGTCTTTCAGCATCAGTGCTGCTGCAAATCCTGGGTTGTAGTCCCTGTTTGCGGGCGAAGTCGGCACCGGGCCGGGCACCGGGCAATAGGTGGTCAAGGACCAGCATTGCCCCGACGAGGTTGAGGCGACGTCGAACAGCGCCTGGTGTGACAGGCCGAGCTTTTCCGCCAGCACGAAGGCTTCGGCGACACCGATCATCGAAATGCCGAGGATCATGTTGTTGCAGATCTTTGCCGCCTGGCCGGCGCCGTCGCCGCCGCAATGGACGATGCGGCCGGCCATCGGCTTCAGGATCGGCTCCGCGGTTGCAAAGGCGTCATCGGAGCCTCCGGCCATGAAGGTCAGCGTGCCGGCTGCGGCACCGCCGGTGCCGCCTGAGACGGGCGCATCGATGGATAGCAGGCCGTGTTTGGCGGCTATGGCGTGCACCTTGCGCGCCGACTCCACATCGATGGTGGAGGAATCGATGAACAGCGCCCCCTTTTTCGCCTTGGGCGCGATGTCTTCGTAGACGGAGAGCACATGCTTGCCAGCGGGAAGCATCGTAATCACCACATCGGCATCCTTCGCTGCGGCAACGGCATTGGCCATCACAGTCACGCCATGCTCTCGGGCGACGGTGAGGCTTTCCGGCACAAGGTCGAAACCATTCACCGCATGCCCCGCCTTGACCAGGTTAGCGGCCATCGGATTACCCATGTTCCCTAGGCCGATGAAGGCAATGGTGCTCATAATGGTGCTCCGTGATTTGGGCTAGGCAGTAGGCAGTAGGCAGTAGGCAGTAGGCAGTAGGCAGTAGGCAGTAGGCAGTAGGCATGTCTATTCCGGTGTAAGTCTGACAATGAGTTGGCGAAGCATTTTGCCGATGCCCTCGGTCGATATCAGCAAGTGATCAGCTTGATCATGCGTGGCAAGGCCAATGCGTTCGGCGATCTGGAGGTGTGTCTCGAACTCCTTCAGCGAGCCTTGGGCGATCCGGAGAAATTGCTGATAAGAGCCTCTGTTGTCTCGACCATAACCTTCGGCGATGTTTGCAGGGATAGAGGTCGCTGAACGGCGGATTTGGCTGGTCAACCCGTACAATTCTTCCTTGGGCCATGCCTTGGTCAAAGAATAGGTGGCGACAGCCAGATCCATCGCCTGCTGCCACACGATAAGATCCTTGTACGAACTGATCTTGCCGGTCATCTCACTGCCTACTGCCTACTGCCTACTGCCTACCAATCAGCGCCCGCGCGATGATGACGCGCATGATCTCGTTCGTGCCTTCCAGGATCTGGTGTACCCGCAGGTCCCGCACCAGCTTCTCGATGCCGTAGTCATGCAGGTAGCCATAGCCGCCGAGCAGCTGCAGTGCGTCGTTGGCGACGTTGAAGCCGGTATCGGTGACGAAGCGCTTGGCCATCGCCGACCATTTGCCGGCATCCGGCGCCTTGCTGTCGAGCTTCGAGGCGGCGGCATAAAGGAAAATACGCGCCGCCTGCAGCTCGGTCTCCATGTCGGCCAGTCTGAACTGCAGCGCCTGGAACTGGTTGATCTTCGAGCCGAAGGCCTTGCGCTCGGCGGTGTAGGAAAGCGCCTTGTCGAGCGCCGACTGCGCGCCGCCCAGCGAACAGGCTGATATGTTCAGCCGGCCGCCGTCGAGCCCGGCCATGGCGATGCCGAAGCCCGCGCCTTCGCCGGACAAAAGGTTTTCCGCCGGCACCTTGCAATCCTCGAAAATCACCTGGCGGGTCGACTGCATGTGCCAGCCCATCTTGTGCTCGTTGGCGCCGAAGGAGAGGCCTGGCGCGTCTTTCGGCACGATGATGGTGGAAACGCCTTTCGGCCCCTCGGCACCGGTGCGCACCATGACGGCGTAGACATCGCTGTCGCCAGCGCCGGAGATGAACTGCTTGGTGCCGTTGAGGACATAGTCGTCGCCGCTCCTGACCGCACGGGTCTTGAGCGCCGCGGCATCGGAGCCGGAGCCGGGCTCGGTCAGGCAGTAGCTCGCCAGCCATTCCATCGACGTGAGCTTGGGCAGGAAGCGCTGGCGCTGCTCGTCATTGCCGAAACGGTCGATCATCGAGGCCACCATGTTGTGGATCGAGATGAAGGACGAGAAGGCCGGATCGGCGTGCGCAAGCGCCTCGAAGATCAGTACGGCATCGAGCCGGCCGAGCGCGGAACCACCGACGTCATCGCTGATATAGATGCCACCAAGGCCGAGCGGCCCGGTCTCGCGGATCACGTCGGCCGGGAAATGCTTGTTGCGGTCCCAGTCTAACGCATTCGGCGCGACACGGTCTGCGGCGAAGGCCTGCGCCATCTCCTGGATGGCGCGCTGCTCCTCGTTAAGTTCGAACTGGCTGGTGCTCGCATCGACCGCGGCGTCCATGGCGTGCTCCTAATCTTCGACCTGTTGGCCTGTCGTTTTTGGCTTTGCGCGCGCACCAATCTAGACCAATGATGCCGCCGCGCAACCCGAGCCTATCAACCGGCCATTTGGGGAGCGGCTGTGCATCAATGCATGTCCGGAGCACAATGTGACGACAAAATTCGATGAACTGCTGGGCCGGTTCCACGCATACCTTGCGTCCGTGGATCACGCCTTGGTGCGCGAAGCCGTGGCGCGCATTGGCTGGGACATGCCGGCCCGCACGCTGGAGCCACATCCGCTTGCCTGCCAGCGCCATCTCGAGCGCGCGGCCGAGCTGGCGCCGCCGGATGCCAAGCCGCTGGTGCAACTGCTTGCCGAGCGTCGCAATGATTTTCGCTGGGGGCAGACTTATGGCGAGGCCGATTTCGGAAAAGAGTTCATCGACAATTACGGCTGGCTGGAAGTGTTTGGCACCCGAGGCCATTTCGCCAATGACGCGGTCGCCGCCGGCCTGCTGATCCTTGGGCCGGATATCGTCTATCCCGACCACCATCACGTTGCCGAGGAAATCTACATTCCGCTGACCGGCGGCACCGAATGGCGCATGGGCGAGAGCGGCTTTTGCATGCGCACGGCCGGCGAGGTCGTCCACCACGCGTCCAACGTCAATCATGCCATGCGCACCGGCAAGGAGCCATTGCTAGCGCTCTACATCTGGCGCGGCGGGCCGCTGGCGGCAAAATCGAACATCACTGGAACCGTGGCGCAGGGCAGGGGCTGATGGCCAGAGCGATCATGCTGCAAGGCACGGGTTCCGATGTCGGCAAGACGGTGCTGGTCGCCGGCCTCTGCCGCGCGGCAAAGAACCGTGGTCTGAAGGTGCGGCCGTTCAAGCCGCAGAACATGTCAAACAACGCCGCCGTTGCCGATATCCCCGGCGATAAAGCCGGCGGCGGTGAGATCGGCCGCGCGCAATGGCTGCAGGCGATCGCTTGCGGCGTCGCGCCATCGGTCCACATGAACCCGGTGCTGCTCAAGCCGCAGACCGATGTCGGCGCGCAGGTCATCGTGCAGGGCAAGGTGTTCGGCGAAGCGCGGGCGCGCGACTACCAGGCACTGAAAGGCCGGCTGATGGATGCCGTTCTGGACTCCTGGGGCAAGGTCGGCGAGGGCGCCGATCTGGTCATCGTCGAGGGCGCCGGCTCGCCGGCCGAGATCAACCTGCGCAGCCGCGACATCGCCAATATGGGCTTTGCCACGCGCGCCGACGTGCCGGTGGTGCTGGTCGGCGACATCGATCGCGGCGGCGTCATCGCTTCGGTCGTCGGCACGCATCTGATCCTGCCGGAAGAGGACCGGCGCATGATCGTCGGCTACCTCATCAACAAGTTTCGCGGCGACGTTTCGCTGTTCGACGACGGTCTGAAGTCGATCGAGACATTCACGGGATGGCGCTGTTTCGGTGTCGTTCCGTGGCTGAAGGCGGCGGCACGCCTGCCTTCGGAAGATTCGGTGGTGCTGGAACGGCTGGCGTCCGGCGAAGCGCGCGCGCTGAAGGTGGCGGTGCCGATGCTTGGCCGCATCGCCAATTTCGACGATCTCGACCCGCTCAAGGCCGAACCGCAGGTCGAGGTGGTGTTCGTGCCGCCGGGAAAGCCGCTGCCCGCCGATGCCGGGCTGGTGGTCATTCCTGGCTCGAAGTCGACGATCGGCGATCTCCTGAAATTCCGCGAGAACGGTTGGGATCGCGACCTTCTCGCACACCGGAAGCGCGGCGGTCATGTCGTCGGTATCTGCGGCGGCTTCCAGATGCTCGGCCGCATGGTGCGCGATCCTGACGGCATCGAAGGCAGCGTCACCGAGGCCGAAGGGCTCGGCCTGCTCGACGTCGAAACGGTGATGGAACCGGAAAAGACGGTGCGCAACGTCAGCGCCCGCTCGGTGCCGTTCGACCTGCCGCTCGAGGGCTACGAAATCCATCTCGGCCGCACCACCGGACCGGATACGCTGCGGCCGTCGGCAGTCATCAATGGTGTCGATGACGGCGCAGTGTCTGCCGATGGCAAGGTGATCGGCACCTATATGCACGGTCTGTTTGGCGCCGATGGCTTTCGCGGGAAATTCCTCGAAAGCCTCGGCATCAAGGGCGGTGGCATCGACTATCGGGCCGAGGTCGAGCGGGCCTTGGACGAGGTCGCAGCCGAGCTGGAGACCCATCTCGACTGCGACGCGATCTTTGCGCTGGCTCGATAGAGCCCGTTTGGCGAACCACCTTGGCAACTAGCGATAAACGCCCATCACGTCGTCATCCACGGGCGGAGCAAGGAGCGTAGCGACGCGCCGCAGACCCGAGGATCCATGCCGCGACTTCGAAGCGTTGCTTCGGTGCAGAATTCTGCTCCGTTGCACTCTTTGGTTGAGGTCACGGCATGGATACCAGGGTCTCCGCGACGGAGCTTCGCTCCTGCTTCGCCTTGGTATGACGAAGTTCGGACGCTTTCGCCGACTTCAAGCGCTGGCGATGGTCGTTCAGGCCCTTTCGCTTCCCTTCGGCCAGTAGGTGCCGAAGGACCAGACATTGCCTTCCGGGTCGCGGCAGATGAATTCGCGGCTGCCATAGTCGCGGTTGGTCAATTCCTGGATGATCGTGGCGCCGGCCTTCTTGGCCTTGGCATAGGCGGCATCGGCATCATCGACTGCAATGTAGATCGACTTGCCGCCGCCTGAGCCGGGCTCGCCGACCATCTTGCCGTAGTCGTCGTCGCGCACCGTGCCCAGCATGATCATTGAGGAGCCGAAGACCAGTTCGGCATGGTGCACGACATCGCCTTCGCCATGGCGGGCCCGGACGCTGAAGCCGAAAGCCTCGCCCAGCCAGTCGATCATTTTTGCCGCGTTCTTGTAGCGCAAAGCGGGGTAAAGCCGCGGCGCTTCAGTGGTGGTTGGTCGATAACCCACCCTGCTCAAAGGCCGTTCCAGCGTCTTGAAGAAATGTTACCTGACTGAAAGCGAGGTTGGCGTCTCGCCGGCAAGATCACGAAACTCGCGCACGAGATGCGCCTGGTCGGCATAACCGCAATCGGCGGCGATATCCGCCCAGTCGGCGGTCTGCTGCCTCGACAGACCGAGCGCGCGGTTGAAGCGCACGATGCGCGACAGCGTCTTGGGGCCGATGCCGATGGCGTTGGAAAAACCGCTGGCGAGATGCTTGCGGCTCCAGCCCAGTCTTTCTGCAATCGATGAAATGCGGGTCCGGCCTCCGGACGTGATGATACGGTCAAAGGCCCAGGCGATTTCGAGCGGCGTCTCTGCGGCATTCTCGAGACGGGCGGTGACGAAGGCTTCGGCCACGTCGAAACGCGTGGCCCAGTCCGGCGCGTTGCCAAGCCGTTCACGCAGCGCCATGCCTTGCGCGCCAAGCACGTCGTCGAGGGCGACCATGCTGTCAGCCAGCTCGCTCATCGGCAGGCGGAAGAAACGGCGTGCGCCAAGCGGCGTGAAGTTGACCTGGACGCAGCAGGCGCCGCCGAAGGATTCGATCACCACCGGTCCGGCATAGAGACCGGCGGCGAAACTGGCGAAGCGGTCATTGTCGCCGGGCGCCTTGCCGAGGCCGATGGCGAAGGGTTCGGCGAAGCTGATGACCAGCGGTACGGTGAGCGACGCGTATTCGACGTTGCGCATATGGCCGGGCGCCATTTCGCGATAGCCGCAAATGTCTGACACAATGCCCTCAAGTCGAGGGTCGGGCAGGCGCCGGCGCATCTCGAACCGCCCGGCGACGGATCGGTCCTGCTCTTGCTGGGGTTGCATATCGACGGGCATTGGCCATCCTTGCGCCAAGTCAAATCTAGCAGACTCGAGGCCGGAATCAAAAGCGCCCGGCTTTTGGCCGGGCGCTCCTCGTCCCCACTTCAAGGGAAATGGTCAGGCGCCGCGCATCAAGCAGCCGCCGGCAAGCACGATGAAAGCGATAAGAACAATCCACACCGATGCGAGTGGAATGAACGCAAGAACGCCAAGCGCGGCGAGTGCGCCGATGATGGCGATAACAACGGAAATGATAAAAACGATCTGCGTAGGTGCGCTAAGATTCATGTGTGGCTCCTCCAACATGATTCGAACAGCGGCATTCTATCAGGGCGCGTGATCACACACCAATCAGGGCGCGCAGTCGGTTCGCCGGGTCGGCCAGCAGCTTCACAGCAAGCGCCAGGCACACGATTACCAGCAGCGGCTTGATCAGTTTTGCGCCGATGCGCATGGCCAGGCTGGCGCCGACGCGGGCGCCGAGGAACTGGGCAACGCCCATCATCAGGCCGATCTTCCAGTAGACGACGCCGAAGGCCGCGAAGACGATGAAGCCGCCGATGTTGGAGGCGAAGTTGAGCAGCTTGGTATGCGCCGTCGCCTTGAGCACGCCATAGCCGGCAAGCGCCACGAACGCCAGCATGTAGAAGGAGCCTGCGCCCGGTCCAAACAGGCCATCGTAGAAGCCGATGGCGGGCACAAGGATCAGTCCGAACAGGAAGGGCGACAGCCGCTCGGCGCGGTCGATGTCGTTCATGTTGGGCTTAAACGCGAAGTAGAGCGCGATGGCGATCAGCACAATAGGCAGGGCAGCCCGCAGAATGTCACCCGGCACGATCGTTGCCAGCAAGGCGCCGATGGCGCTTCCGACAAGGGCCAGAAGCGCCGACGGCAATTGCCGGCGGAGGTCGACATGACCCTTCGATGCGTAGTGGATGGTCGCCGAGCCCGAACCGAACATGCCCTGCAGTTTGTTGGTGGCGAGCGCCTGGACCGGCGTGAAGCCGGCAAGCAGCAGCACCGGCACCGTGATCAGCCCGCCACCGCCGGCGATCGAATCAACAAAGCCCGCGGCAAAGGCGGCGAAGGCGAGCAGGGCGACGGTCTGGATGCTAAGGTCGATCATCTGATGTATGGGGGTGTCCGGCCGGCTGAAATATCGGGCGTTCGACCACGGCCGCCCTGTTTGCGCAAGGTCCATTCCGCGCTACCTCTATCCAAGCGCATCGCGCTTGGATTTGTATTTGTGTGGTTAACCCGGAAAGAGGCTCCTGATGGCATTCGCATTGCTGGACCAGATACGTCAAATATTCGACGGCGACCCGGGTGTGCGCAAGGTGGCGGACGATCCGGTCCTGTCGGCGGAACTGCTGATGTTGTTTCGCATGATCCTGGCCGACGGGTCTGTCAGCGAGAGCGAGATGGTTGCCTTCCGGCGCATCTGCAAGGACGCCTTCGGCATTGCGGAAAGCAGTATCGACAGCGTCATCGAATATCTCAACGAGTTCGGCTACGAGACCAATGGTTCGCAGGCGATCGCACTGTTCCGCGACCTCGATGTCGAGCGGCGCCGGCAATTGGCCAAACATATGGCGGAGATCGCCAAGGCGGATTCGCAACTGGCCGAGAGCGAGATACGCCTGCTGCGCCGCACGCTCGACCTGCTCGATATCAGCCCGGTCGATGTGGTGAAGCCGCAGGAGTGATTGGGCCGCCTTCTCTCCTGATCAGCCTTGCTCTCGCAGCCGCTTCGCGATTGCCCGGTGCAAGTCAGGGGCGGCGGTGACAAGCGCCTTGGCAGCCTCGGATTGCGGGTCGTCGAGCACCTCGCTCGTCTTGCCGCGCTCGACGACCTTGCCGTCATGCATGACCAGCACCTCGTCCGTGATGGCGCGGGCGACGGTCAGGTCGTGGGTGATGAAGAGGTAGGCGATGCCGAGCTTCTGGTTGAGCTCGGCGAACAAATCGAGGATCTGGGCGCGGATCGAGACGTCGAGCGCCGAGACCGGCTCGTCGGCGACGACCAGCTTGGGGCGGGTGATGATGGCGCGGGCGATCGACAGGCGCTGGCGCTGGCCGCCGGAAAATTCGTGCGGGTATTTGTCCATGTCGCTGATGCCGAGACCGACTTCGTGCAGCGCATGCGCCACCATCTCGCGGCGTTCGGCGCGCGTCGGCTTTTTCTCCAGCACATGCAGGGGTTCGGCGACCAGTTTTTCGACCTTCTGGCGCGGGTCGAAGGAGCCGTAGGGATCCTGGAAGACGACCTGCATGTCACGGCGGGCCGGCTTCAGCTCGGCTTCGCTCTTGCCGGTGACGGTCTCGCCTCGGAACCGGATCGTGCCCGAGCTTGGCTGGTCCAGCGCCAGGATCATGCGGGCGAGCGTTGACTTGCCGCAACCGGAGCGGCCGACCAGCGCCACTGACTGACCCGGCGCCATCGACAGGGACACGTCGTCGACGGCTCGGATACCAGGCGCACGCTTGAACAGCGAAGTGCGCCGGCCGGGATAGTCGCGCGTCACGCCCTCGACCAGAAGCAGGGGATGGCCCGCCTCGATGCCATGCGGCCTGGCGCGCGCCGGCACATGCATCGAGGCCTGCGCCAGCTGGCGCGTATAGGGATGGAGCTGTTCGGACAGCGTGCGCGCCGTGTCGCCGGCTTCCATCACCTTGCCGCCGCGCAGGATGGTGATGCGGTCGGCCATCTCGGTGACCACGGCGAGGTCATGCGAGATCAGGAGCAGGCCCATGCGGCTTTCGGCGACGAGGTCGCGCAAGAGGTCGAGGATCTGCGCCTGCAGCACCACGTCGAGCGCCGTCGTCGGCTCGTCGGCGATCAGCAGCTTCGGCTTCAGCGCGCAGGCGATGGCGATGACGACGCGCTGGCGCTGGCCGCCGGACAGTTCATGCGGATAGCGCGACATCGGGAATTTCGCCGAGGGCAAGCCGACACGGTCGAGCATTTTTCGCGCCCGGTCTTCGGCCTCGGCGCGGCTGGCCTTGGTGTGCCAGCGTATGCCTTCGGCAACCTGTTCGCCGATGGTCTTGACCGGGTTGAGCGCCGTCATCGGCTCCTGGAAGACCATGCCGATGTCGTCGCCGCGCAGCGCGCACATCTGGTCCTCGGTTGCTGCCAGGATGTCGATGCCGTCGAATGTGACATGTCCGGTGGCGCGCGCGGCATGGGGCAGAAGCCGCATCACCGTCAGCGCGGTCATCGATTTGCCCGAACCGGATTCGCCGACCAGCCCCATTACCTCACCGGGCGCGACGGAAAGCTCCATACCCCTGAGGATCTGCGTGTCGCCGATAGTCAGCGACAGGTTCTCAATGTCGAGCAGGCTCATCGCTGCCGCCGCGATTTCGGATCGAGGATGTCGGCAATGCCGTCGCCCAGCAGGTTCAGTCCCAGCACGGCGACGACGATCGCCATGCCCGGAAAGATCGCCATCCATGGCGCCACCACCATGCGGGTCTGCGCGTCGAACAGCATGCGGCCCCAGCTCGGCATCGGCGGCTGGGCACCCAGGCCCAGATAGGAAAGCCCGGCCTCGGCCAGGATGCCCAGCGCGAACTGGATGGTGCCCTGCACCAGGAGCAGCGTGGCGATGTTGGGCAGCACATGTTCGATTGTGATCTGCGTGCTGCTCTTGCCGGCGGCGCGCGCGGCCAGAATGAACTCGCGCGGCCAGATCGCCAGCGCGCCGGCGCGGGCGACACGGGCAAAGACCGGAATGTTGAAGATGCCGATGGCGATGATGGCGTTGATCGCGCCCGGCCCGAAGATGGCGGTGATCATGATCGCCGACAGCAAAGCCGGGAAGGCGAAGACGAGATCGTTCAGCCGCATCAGTGCCTCGTCGACGAGGCCGCCGCGTGCCGCGGCAAAGGCGCCGAGCGGCACGCCGACCCCCATGCCGATGCCAACCGCGACCAGCGCCACGGCAATCGAATTGCGGGCGCCGACCATGACCATGGACAGGATGTCGCGGCCGAAATGATCGGTGCCGAACCAGTGCGTCAGAGAGGGGGCTTGCGTCTTGTCCGATATCACCAGTTTGGTGACGTCGTAGGGCGTCCACGCATAGGAGACGATTGCCATTGCCAGGATCAGCAGGGTGATGACGAAACCGGCCACGAAGGCGGTGTTCCTGAATGCCTTGGCCAGGATGCTGCCGAACGTCTCCTCTGGGATGTCGATGTGCAGTGTCATTGCCGGCTTCTCAGGCGCGGATCGACAACCGCATAGGAAAGATCGACGAGAAGGTTGACGGCGATGACGGCGGCGACCAGCAGCATGACGACGCTTTCGACGACGATCAGATCGCGCTGGGTGATCGCCTGGAATACCAGCCGGCCGAGGCCGGGCAGATAGAAAACATTCTCGATGATGATGGTGCCGGCAAGCAGGAAGGCGAATTGCAGGCCCAGAATGGTCAGGACCGGGATCATGGCGTTGCGCAGTGCATGCCGCCACAAGACTGCGCGATAGGGCAGGCCCTTGGCGCGGGCGGTGCGGATGTAGTCTTCGCTCAGCACCTCGATCAGCGCCGAGCGGGTGACGCGCGCCAGGATCGCGGCTTGCGGCAAGGCAAGTGCGACCGCCGGCAGCAGCAGCGATTTCAGGGCTGGCCAGACGCCGGCACTCCAGCCGGGAAACCCACCGGCCGGGACCAGCCGCAGCCAGACGGCGAACACATAGATCAGCATCAGCGCGAACCAGAAATTGGGCACGGCGACGCCAAGCTGTGCGGCACCCATCGAAATCGTATCACCGGCGCGTCCACGCCGGCTGGCGGAAAACAGGCCAACGGGAATCGCGATGATGGTGGAGAGCGCAAGTGCAATCAGCGCCAGCGGCAGCGAGACGGCAAGCCGCTCGCTCACCAGGTCGATGACCGGCACCGAATAGGTGTAGGAACGGCCGAAATCGAGGCTGAGCAGGCCGTCGGCCCAGTGCAGATATCGCAAGGCCAGTGGCGCGTTGAGGCCCATCTGGTTGCGGAGAAGTTCGATCTGGTCGGCGCTTGCGTTCATGCCCAGCATCAGCCGTGCCGGATCGCCGGGCAGGATCTCCAGCACGGCGAACACCACCATGGAAGCCAGCAGCAGCGTGGCGATGGCGACGGCGATGCGTTTTAGGAGATAGGCGGTCATGGAAGCGGAGGCACTGTTATTTTGTCCACCGGGCAAAGGTTGCGTTCCCGCACACCCCCCTCTGTCCTGCCGGACATCTCCCCCGCAAGGGGGGAGATTGTGCTCTCATCGAGGCTTTCGCCAATCGTTGACGGTGCGCAGACCAAGAAGGTTGCAAAGGGTGCACCATCGGCCAAACTGCCGATCTCCCCCCTTGCGGGGGAGATGCCCGGCAGGGCAGAGGGGGGTGTGACGGAGCGCAAGTTCCGCCAGGCAGCCTGAGTCTTCAATCCGACCACTTCACCTTGGTCAAATCATTGGCCTGGATCGGCGCGTTTTCCCACAGCCCTTGCAGCTTGGCGTCCCAGACTCCGACCTTCGGCAATTCGTAGAGGAAGCCGACCACGGCATCGTCGGCCAGGATTTTCTGCGCCTGCCCCAGCAACTCCTTGCGCTTGGCTTCGTCGGAAGTGAGGTTCAGATCGGCGATCACCTTGTCGAAGGCCGGGTTGTCGTAGTTGAAGTAATAATCCTTGCGCGAATAGATATCGATGTCGTTGGGTTCGGTGTGGGAGACGATGGTCAGGTCGTAGTCCTTCTTGGTGAACACTTGATCCAGCCACTGCGCCCATTCGACAGGGATGATTTCGAGGTCGATGCCGACGTCGCGAAGCTCGGAGGCGATGATCTCGCCGCCAAGCCGCGCGTAAGAGGGCGGCGGCAATTTCAGCGTCGCCTTGAAGCCGTTCTCCAGCCCCGCTTCCTTCAGCAATTCCTTGGCCTTGGCGACATCATGCGGATAGCGGCCGGTGAGGTCGACATAGTCCTTGTTGGCGGGCGACATATGCGAGCCGATCGGCACGCCGAGGCCGGCCGAGGCGCCGTCGATGATCGCCTTGCGGTCGAGCGCATAGGAGATCGCCTGTCTCACCTGCAGCTTGTCGAAGGGCGGCTTCTTGTTGTTGATCGACAGGATGGTTTCGCCTTCGGTCGCGCCGATCACCACCTTGAAACGCGGGTCGTCCTTGACCTGCGCGACGCTGTCGGCGTCGAAGAACGGGAAAGCCTGGATGTCGCCCGAGAGCAGTGCCGGCACATAGGCCGCGGCATCGGGCACGATGCGGAACTCGGCCTTGTCGAGCGACGCTGGCGTGCCCCAGTAATTGTCCGATTTGACCAGGGTGATCGAGGATCCCTTGGCCCAGCTCTGGAATTTGAACGGGCCGGTGCCGATCGGCTTCTCCTTGTTGGTGTCGGCGGATTCCGGCGCCACGATCACTGCGTCGCCCCAGCCCATATTGTAGAGGAAGGACCCCTGCGGGTTCTTCAGCGTGACCTTGACCGTTGCGGGGTCGACGATTTCGACCGTGTCGATGGCCGCGAACAGGCTCTTTTGCGCATTGACCGAATTGTCGGTGCGGGCGCGGTCGAGCGAGAATTTCACGTCACCGGCGTCGAAGTCGGTGCCGTCGTGGAATTTTACACCGGTGTGCAGCTTGAAAGTGTAGACCTTGCCATCATCGGAAATGGTCCAGCTTTCGGCCAGATCCGGCAGCACCTCGCCATTCGGCCCGATGCGGGTCAGGCCCTCGAACACATTGGCGTAAAGCACCTCGTCGATCGCCGCGGCGGCACCGGCGGTCGGATCGAGATGCGGCGGTTCGAGCGCGATGCCGATGACCAGGTCGGTTCGCGCGGCAAACGCGGAGGTGCCGGCGGCCAGTGACAGCACTGCGGCGGCCAGGATGGTTTTCCACAATTTCATCGTGCAACTCCCCATGCGTTTCAGACAGGTGCTCAAACCCGGGCGATAGAAGCGTGATTTTGCCAAGGAGTAAATTGCGTTTCGTTCTGCTCGTTGGTGTCGTTGGGAATGTTTTTGTCCTGGCGGCCTTATCGGCAGGTCGAAGCTTGTCGCGACACGCTCCTTATCCCGTGGCTGTGCCGCGCAACAGCACGTTGAGCCCGATCGCCATCACCTTGGCCGATTCCACCATGTCCGATATCCCGACCCATTCGTCGGGCCGGTGGGCGAGGTCGAGAATGCCGGGACCATAAGCGATGCAATCGTAGATATGGCCGATGCGGGCAATGTGTTTCTGGTCGTAGGTGCCCGGCGAAATGACGTAGTCGGGTTCGCGGTCGAAGATCGCCATGATGCCTTGCGCCACCGCCTTGACCACCGGCGCGTCGCGCTCGGTCATCAGCGGCAGCACTTCCATCAGGTCGCGGATTTCATAGTCGAATTTGTTCCGCTCGCGCTTTAACCGGTCGAGAATGCCGGTCACTTCACCTTTGACGGTGTCGAGATCTTCCTCGAGCAGGAAGCGACGATCGATGGTCAGCCGGCAGGAATCGGGCACGTTGGGCGAGGGCAGGCCTGGCCGGAAATCCTCGGTCTGGCCGCCATGGATCGAATTGATGTTCATGGTCGAGCGTTTTGCTCCTTCGGGCACGACCGGCATGCGCGTCATCTTGCGGTCGAGTGCGGGGAACAGTTCGTCCTCGAATGCCCTTAGCACGGCGCCCATGTGGCGCACCGCATTGTCGCCGAGGAACGGCATCGAGCCATGCGCGATCTCGCCCTTGGTCTCGATCTCCGCCCACCAGACGCCGCGATGACCGAGGCAGATGCGGTCCTTGTTCAGCGGCTCGGGAATGATGACGTGGTCGACCCTGGGTTTTGAGAAATAGCCGAGGCTGGCCAGATGGGCGACGCCGCCGAAGCCGCCGGACTCCTCGTCGACGGTGCCGGATATTTCGATGGCGCCGGGAAAGTCGGGAAACACTTCCAGGAAGGCTTCGGCGGCGATGATCGAGGCGGCAAGTCCGCCCTTCATGTCGCAGGCGCCTCGGCCATAGACCTTGCCGTCCCTGACGATGCCGGCAAAAGGATCGACGGTCCAGCCGTCGCCAGCTTCGACCACGTCGATGTGCGAGTTGAAGTGGACGCAGGCGCCTGACGATCTTCCGTCGAAACGGGCAACGACATTGACGCGCGGGTAGCGGTCGGTGTCGCCGGGCGTGCCTTCGGCGCGGATGAATTCGGTCTCGAAACCGCTCTTCTTCAGCCGCGCGCCGAGATATTCGGCGCATGGCCGATAGGCCTCGCCGGGTGGATTGATGGTCGGAAAACGGATCAGCTCAGTGGTCAGCGCGACGACATCGTCGCGCCTGTCATCGATTGCCCGGAGGAGTCGCTCGTTCATGCCCAGAGTTGAGCAGCGATCTCAGCGGTTTTGCAAGCCCGTTGGTGATCGAGCCTGGGCGGCGTGTCGTTGCGGCAACTATTGCGGGAAATCGTTCAAATTCGCTGCTTTGGATTGGCGAATTGGTCAAGGTGTGTGTGTTAGCCCGTTCATCTGCCATTAAAAAGATGAAAGACAATTTGAGGGCAGACAGGTTAGGGGCAATCAAAGGGGTTTGATCGCATGAAAAAGACAGTTCTCATGGCAGCCGTGTTTGTTGCGATGCTGTTCGGTGCTTCGGGGCAGGGCTGGGCAGCCAGCCTCGTTGCAAATATTGACGTGTCGTCGCAGACGATGACCGTCAGATATGGTGCGTCGGTTTACCGGTGGAGCGTCTCCACCGCGCGCAAAGGCTACATTACCCCGCGCGGCAGCTATCGGCCGCAACGGACGGCGCGGATGTGGTATTCGCGCAAATACGACATGTCGCCGATGCCTCATTCCGTGTTCTTCCGCGGCGGCTATGCCATTCACGGCACCGGCGCGGTGAGGCAGCTCGGGCGCCCGGCATCGCATGGCTGTGTGCGCTTGCACCCGACCAACGCCGCCGCCTTCTATGCGATGGTTCGGCAAGCCGGCTTCGGCAATACGCGGATTGTCGTGACGAACTGAAGAGATTCAGGTTCGCTGTTTCGGCTGGCGCAGGGCTAACACCCTCGCCAGCAGTTCTGTTTAAGCGTTTGGGACCGCTTTTGCCTGCGAGGGCCGCTTTCGACGCCCGCCGCTGATCTCCCACCTTTTGTGGAACCACATCCACTGGCCGGGATCTTCTCGCACCCAGCGTTCGACGACATCGTTGAGACGCTGGGTGGTGGCGTGGACATCGACGCTGCCGTCAGCGGTGCGCGGCAATGTCAGCTTGTCCTCGATTTCGAGCCGGAAGCGGTTGCCTGGCAGCCTGATGCAGCGCGCCGGATAGACATCGCAGTCGTAGTGTCGGGCAAGGGTGGCCAGCACCCGATTGCTCTGGCACGGACGGCCGAAGAACGTTGTATCAAGTCCATTGGAGAATTTCTGGTCGACAAGTATGCCGATGTTGCCGCCGTTCTCCAGGACCCCGGCCAAGGCGAATGAGGCACCGGCCATCGATGGCAGCAACGAGCCCATGGTCGAGCGGCGCGTCGAGAGGATGTAGTCGGCAAGATAAGGATTGTTGGGCGGCCGAAACAGCGCCGTGATGTTCATGCCGAAGGTCGCCGCCGCTACAGGCAGCAATTCGAAATTGCCGAGATGGCCGGTAAAGACGATATGCGGCTTCTGTTCGGCAGCGATTTCGAGGAAGTGGTCCGCTCCCTTGACCTCGATGCGGCCGGGCTTGCTGGCCGTGGGGTCATAGTCGAAGAGGGCGTCGAGAAAGATGTATTCCGCGGCAAGACGGGCCATGTTGCCCCACATGTCGGAGGCGATCGCCTGGATCTCGGCCTCGCTCTTTTCCGGATAGGCCTTGCGCAGATTGTCGACGGCGACCTGATGGCGTCCCACCCGGGGGCCGACCAGGCGTGCGACGCGGTCGGCGAAATTCAGCGCACTGTCGGCCGGCAGCAGACGCAGGACCGAGATGATCATCATCGCCGCCCGCGCCACCAGCCAGTAATTGAGCTGGCGCAGTTGCCTGCCGTAACGAAATTTTAGATCCCGGCGGAACTTCTTGAACACAGAGGTCAAGGCTCTAGCCGACGCGCAGGATGATCTTGCCGAACACGTCGCGGCCTTCCATGCGCTTCAGCGCGGCATCTATACCGTCGAAGTCGACTTCGGTGTCGATGACAGGTGCGACCTGTCCCGCCGCCATTTTCTGCATGGCGTTTGCCATGTTCTCCATGCGGCAGCCAAAGGAGCCAAGCAGTTTCAATTGCTGCTGGAACAGCTGCATGAGGTTGATCTGCGTCGACACGCCGGAAGTCGAACCGCAGGTCACCAGGCGGCCGCCACGCTTCAGGCACAACATCGAGGCGGCAAAAGTGTCGGCGCCGACATGTTCGAAGACGACATCGACGCCCTTCTTCTTGGTCAGCTTGCGCACGACGCCCTCGAAACGCTCGTCGCGGTAGTTGATGACATGGTCGGCGCCGAGCGCCTTGGCCTTGTCGATCTTGTCGTTGGAGCCGACCGTGGTGATGATGGTGCAGCCCATCCGCTTGGCCAGCTGGATGGCCGCCGAGCCGATGCCGGATCCGCCGGCATGGATAAGGATCGTCTCGCCGGGCTGTAGCCTGGCGTTGTCGAATAGCATGTGCTCGACCGTGCCGAAGGTGACGGGCGCGACCGCCGCGCCGATGTCGGTCACGCCGGGCGGGGCAGGGACCAGCAGGCGAGCCGGCAGGTTGATCTTCTCTTGCGCGAAACCGTCGAGATGGAAACCGTGCACACCCGAAACATGTTCACAGAGGTTGTCGCGGCCTTCGCGGCAGGCTCGGCAGAGGCCGCAGGTGCGCGCGCCGTAGATCGATACCAATTGTCCGGGCAGCAGGCTGGAAACGCCGGGGCCTACCGCCTCGACCTCGCCGGAGGCTTCGGCGCCGACGACCAGAGGCAGCTTGCGCTTGGCGAAGGCCATGCCGCGCCAGCCCCAGACGTCGATATGGTTCAGCGCCACCGCCTTGATGCGCAGCGTGACTTCGCCAAGTGCCGGCGGTGAGGGTGGCGGCAGGTCCACCGTTTCAAGACGGCGGTCCTCGATAAGTTGCAATGCGTGCATTGGGCCTGTCGGTTTCGGTCTGGCTGAAAAAGGTCGCTTAGACCGGTTCCCGCGCCATGACAAGGCAAGTGTTCTGGCCGCCGAAGCCGAAGGAGTTCGACAGAACGGTGCGGACCTCGGCATTGCGCTTCTTGTTCGGCACCACGTCGAGCACGATCGCGGGGTCGGGATTGTCATAGTTGATGGTCGGCGGAATGACGCTTTCGCGCATCGTCATCAGGGAGAACGCCGCCTCGACGGCGCCCGCCGCCGACAGCGTGTGGCCGATCATCGATTTGTTCGACGAGACCGGCATCGAGCCGATCCGCTCGCCGAACACGGTCGACAGCGACAGATGCTCCATCTTGTCGTTTTCGGGCGTCGAAGTGCCGTGAGCGTTCACGTAGTCGACCTCGTCTTCGCTCAAGCCGGCATCGGCAAGCACAGCACGGACCGCCGCGATCGCCGGCGAAGCGTCCGGCTTCGAGCGGGTGCGGTGGAAATCGTCCGCCTTTTCGCCGCAGCCGCGCAGGATGCCAAGAATCGTGGCGCCGCGCGCCATCGCGGCTTCCAGCGATTCCAGCACGAGAGCGCCGGAGCCCTCGGCCAGCACAAAGCCGTCGCGCTCCTTGGAGAAGGGTTTTGACGCCTTTTCGGGAATGTCGTTGTGGGTCGACAGCGCCGACAGCAGCGAGAAGCGGATCAGCGCCTCGGCGGTTGCCGAACCGTCGGCGCCGATCGACAGCGCCCGGTCGCATTCGCCGCGGCGGATCGCCTCGACACCGAGCTGGATGGCGGTGGCGCCGGAAGCGCAAGCGGTCGACAGCGTGATCGGCAGCCCGCGTGTGCCGAAACGGTCGGCAAGCCGGTCGGCGATCGAGCCGAACTGCGTGGTCTCGAAAATGTCTAGTTCCTTCAATCCGCGCGCCACCCGCAGCAGCCGTTCGCCGCCGGAGTCCAGTTTGTTGGAATTGTAGAGCGCGAAGCGGTCGTGCCAGTCGAGTTCGACCGGCGGTGAAGCGAGGAAGAGAGGACCACCGAAATCACCGGAATCGAGGCCGGATTCGGCCACGGCCTCACGCGCGGCGGTTTCCGCCAGTTCATAGGTGAGGTGGCTGGAGCCCTTCGAGCTCGATGGCAGGAAGTCGACCATGCCGGAGATGCGGGTGTTGAGATGATCGACCGGAAAACGGGTAATCGGGTGGATGCCCGACTTGCCCGAGGTCAGCGCCGCCCAATTATCGGCCTTGCCGACGCCAAGCGAGGTCACCACGCCGATGCCGGTGACGGCAACGATCGGCCTGCCCATATGATCGTTCAAATTGGCCATGCGGTAGCCCTCGATCGTCTATCGTTGCGGCATGGATCGTGGACCACCGCCTCAGGCGGCGTTGACGAGCGCCATGCCCTCGAATTGGTGATAGCCGATCGCCGTTGCAAGGACGGTTGCGGGAACCCCTTCGAACGGCTTCTCGGCTGCGGCATCAAAAACAGGGTAGGCGGCCTTGCGATCGACGGCCAGCGCCGCCAGTGCCACAGCGAAGGGAAACTGTGCTTCCTTCATGTGTCCGGTCAGCGTCGAGAAACCGCGCGCGGCAATCGCCGGATTGGCGTCGAGCGCGGCTTTCTCGGCGATGGTTGCCGTATGGGCGCCCGACGCGCCCGACAGGGCCAGCAATTTGCCGTTCGGCATTGCAGCCTGCTTGAGCAGTGCGGCGATCTCGGCGTCGAGTTCTCCCCGTGGGCGCCTGGCGCGGCCGGAGACGACCGGCCCAAGCTCGGCATAGATCTTGCGGCCGCGGCTCATCGCGTGTTCGCGCTGCTCCAGCACCAGGAAGGCACCGCCGGATCCAGTCACGACGCCGCCGCCCTCAGCCCCCTGTCTTTGCCAGACCGGCCTCCACGGGCCGCGATGCAAATAGCCGGCGAGTTCATAGCCGAGCAGCATGTCGGAATGTTCGGTCTGGAAGGCGCCGCCAACCAGGATGTGCGTCGACTGGCCGGAGCGGATGCGCGCGGCTGCTGTCTCGACGGCGGCGACACCGGCACCTTCCTCGCCCATGAAGGTTCTGGATGAGCCCGTCACCTTGTGGACGATGGAGATGTTGCCGGCGAGCAGATTGGAAAGCTGGGCCAGGAACAATGTCGGCCGCAATTCGGTGGTCAATTTCTCGTTGAGCAGCACATCGCGGTCGTTGCGGTTTTCCGAAGCGGCGAGAATGGCGGCATCGACTGCCTCGTCGCGTTCGCCGCCGCCTGCGGCCACGACCATGTCCATGGTCGTGCAGAGTTCGTCATTGCCTTTGATGCCGGCGTCGTCCAGCGCCAGGCCTGCGGCATAGGTGCCGAGCCTCTGCCAGGTTTCCATCTGGCGCTGATCGCCGCGTTTGGCGATCTGCAGGTTCCAGTCGATCTCCGGCAATGGATGGACGGTATAGGGTGCAAAGCGCGCCGCTTCGAGCACCGGTTCCAGGCCCGGCTGCGCGAGCTTCTGCCAATGGGCGTCCGGACCTTCCCCCAGCGAGGAGACAAGGCCGATACCAGTGATGACGACGTCGCGGGGGCTGCTCATGAGCGGCTTTGTGGGTCAGGCGGCAGGGCGCGTCAAGATCACGCGCTCAACCGAAGTCAGGCGGTCTTGGCGGCAACCAGTGCGTCGATCTTGGCGCACAGGTTCTTCATGACGAAGTAATCGTCGGTCGAAGCCTTGCCGTCATTGACTTCCTGGGTCCATTTTTCCAGCGGCACCTTGATGCCGAATTCCTTGTCGATGGCGAAGACGATGTCGAGGAAATCGAGGCTGTCGATGCCGAGATCGTCGATCGTGTGGCTCTCGGGCGTGATGGTTTCGATATCGATCTCGCTGGTGTCGGCAATGATCTTGGCGACTTTGTCGAACGTGGTGGACAAGGGCTTTTCCTTCGGTTGCGGGCGGAATCTGTCCGCATCTTGTTTGGGCGCTGTCTAATCGGTTTTTCCCGGCAGGAAAAGGGCTGATACGCCGGGCGCAGATGGGTAGGGTGTCTGGAAAACGCAAGAAGGCCGCCGGTTTACCCGGCGGCCCTTCTTGTTGACGCTACGTCAGCCTTTGTTTCGAGGCATGCCGTTTTCCCAAACCGGAACCACTTTGGGCGACATGCATCAGCTGTCGCGGAGCTTGACCAGATCGTTCAGCAGCCCGCCCGTTCCGTTGTGGACGGTCAGCCGCTCGACCTTGCCGGCGATGGTTTCCAGAGCCTCAAGCTCCTTCAACCGCAGCATCACCGGGTTTTCCGCCATCACCCTGGCCGTGTTGAGGAGGGAACGCGTCGCGTTCGTCTCCTCGCGGCGACGGATGATGTTGGCCTCGGCCTGCTTTTCGGCCGACACCACCTGGTTGAGGATCTCGCGCATCTCGCCCGGCAGGATGACATCCTTGAGGGCGATATCGCTGACCTCCACCCCGATCTCGGCCATATCAGCGCGGACCTTGCCAGCGGCTTCTTCGTCGATCGTCACCTTCTTTTCAAGGATCTGATCGAGTGTCAGCGCGCCAAGGGTCTTGCGGAAGGCGTACTGCAGGGCGCGGTAAAGGGCTTCGGAGAAGTCCTTCACCATGCTCACCGCCTTGACAGGATCGACGACCCGGTATTCGGCTGCGATGTTGACGCGGATCGTCACGCGATCCTTGGTCAGCACTTCCTGCCCGGCAACGTCGAGCGACTGGCGCTTGAGGTCGACGACCTTGATCTGCACCATGCGTCCGACGTTCCAGAAGCCATGCACGCCCGCCGTCAGCGTCCTGACCAGGACACCGTCGATGAACAGCAGTCCGGCCTGACCGTCGACGACCGGGTGGACGGACATCAATTCCGCCTTCCGGGCCTGGCCGAGCCGGCGCATGACCGCCGCATCGATGGCGAGATCGACCGATGTGTCGATCAGCGTCACCTTCCACGGACCGGCATCCGTCCACAGCACGAGCTTGCGGTCCGGCGCCAGAACGGCGTGCAGATTGCCGTCACGCTCGATGATGGCGACATCCGTGCGCCCGGTGCGAACGACGGTGAAATGACGCGCGGCCACATCCGGGAGCTTGTCGAACAACGCCTTCTCGTATGCCGAAACGAATTCCGGGTTCTTCAGATCGTGCCGGGACACTTCAAGGCTGCCGCGCCGGTTGGCGAGCCAATGTTCGCCCGGCAGCAGGACAGTCTTGATCTCACCCTTGTGGAGGGTGAGGGCACGTTCGTTTTCCTTTACGAGGACGCGCTCGCGTCCAAGAACCTTGTCGAGAATTGTCATTGTTTCACTCCTGTCGGGCATGGCCACATGCGAGGCGTCAAGTCATGCGTCGATCGTTCCTTTCGTTTCTCGTTTCACATCGTCGTCTTGCGTCATCGTCCGGGCACGAATGATCCGGGGACTGGTGGCATCAATCCGTGGCGGGCCTTCGGGAGCGGATCGCGGGGCAGCGAAGCGGGCGCCGGAGGCCGAGCTTCCTTTGCCGGCGACACTGCGCCTTGATCGTCACCGCGGGCCTGGCCGCGAGCCGATGGCGAAAGACGCTTGGGATGATCCGCGCCCGAGGGCTTGGGCCATCCGTTCAGTCTTTCGCATTCCAGTCCCCTGACCGTTTTTCGGATGGCTTTTCAGGCCAATGGAGAAGGAATCGAACCTTCGACAGTCAGATTAACAATCTGATGCTCTAACCAAACTGAGCTATCCGTGGTGCAGATGAAGGGAATTGAACCCCCGACCTCCGGACCCAAATCCGGCGCTCTCCCGCTGAGCTACATCCGCGATCCCAATCCCCAAAGCGGCGCCGTATACAGGGCGGCAAAGCCGCCTGCACGGGCGGAGGCGAAAGCTCCAACCGTTGTGCTCGCTTCGGTTCTCGTGACCGGGAGCGCGCCTATAGCCCCTGCGACGGGTTGTCGCAAGCGGCATTGTCGTGGCGGATTTGCGGCTTCTTGCGGCGGTGGCATTTCGGCAACACCGCTTTCGACGTCAGCGATCGCGCGCAGGGAGCTCAGAAGGTGACGCGGCCGAGCACGCGCAGGCTATCGCCCTGCGGCTCCACGACCACGGCCTCGCCTTCGCGCGGCGAGATGCCGGTCAGCGCCACGATGTCTTCCAGATGGGTGACCATGACCAGATTGTCGGAGCCGGAATAGGCGCGGATTTCTTTCAGGATCGCCGCGATCTGCGCGGCTTTCTGCGCCTCGTCGCCCTTCAGGAGATCGAGCGGAGCAAACAGCTCCGGCTCGGCCTCGAAGGCGATGCGGGCAGTATCGAGGCAGCGGCAATAGCGGCTGGACAACACGCGCTCGATCGGTGCCGCACGGGCGGCAAACAGAGCGCCGATCTTGCTCGCCTGTTGCTTGCCACGGGCCGACAGGTTCATCTGGGTGGCGCAACTGTCGATGTCGAAATTGGCCGGGTCGGTGGTGCCGGTGACCATGGCATGGCGCAGCAGCACGACATGTCCGCCATCGCGCAGCAGCGCCCAGCCTGCATCCGTGGCGTGGGCCACGCCGGGAATAAGAAACAGGAACAACGCCAAGGCAAATCGAATCATCCGCTATCCTTCTCCGGTTCCCGGCAATGGGTTCCGGTGACGGGACATATAGGGACGGTAAAGCCAGCCGAAAGACAAGGCGCGGTCGGCGGGATGCGTAGACCTACTTCTTCGCCATCTGCTTCTTCACCAGATCGATCTTCTGGTCGGTGAGCGGGATGGGGATTGTGTAGCCGGCTTCGGTAAAGCCCTGCTTGGCGTTCTCGAAGAATTCGATCGCCTTTTGATATTCGGCCTTGCCCCCGCCATAGCTGGCTCGGTTCCAGCTGACGTCACCGAGATTGTTCTGCGCGAAGGCCCATTGCATGGGCAGGCTTTCCCTGGTGAATACCTTCAGCGTGGCCGCGAAGGCGGCCTCGGCATCACCGAGGTATTTGCCGGTGCGTTCGAGATTGCCGAGGTTGAGCAGGCTCATGCCGATGCCGTTCTGGGCGTTGGCCCAGTCGACTGGTGCCGCGTCGACGGTGAGTACTTCGAGGGCTGCTCGGCGGGCCGCTATGGACTCAAGCAGCGTCCTGGAGTCGGCATTGCTCATGCTCAGCCAGTGCAGCGTCGAGCCGAGGCCGGCCTGGGCCAGCGCCCATTGGCGGGGGTTCGTCTCGCGCTTGTACTCGCGCAACGCATCGCGGTAGGCGGCAATGGCTTCACCATAATGTTCCGGCTTGTCGGTGACGCCGCCGAGGAGCTGCAGCGTGTTGCCGAGATTGTAGTGGCTCATTGCCCAGTCGAGAGGGAATTTCCGTCTGACATAGACCTGCCGGGCCGCCCGGAAGGCCGCGGCCGACTGCTCCAGCTTGGCCGCGTCGCGGGTGCGCTGGCCAAGCGTCTGGTAGATCGAACCGAGATTGTTCTGCGCCGACGCCCAGTCCATCGGGAAACGCTGCCGGGTAAAGACCGTCAGTGCATCATCATAGGCGGCCGCGGCCTCTTCAAGCGCGCCGGTGCCCATATCGAAACGGGCGACACCGCTCAGCGCGTTGCCGAGGTTGAGCCTGCTGGTCGCCCATGAGACGGGGAAGGTTTCACGGGTTCGCACTTCAAGCGCGGCACGGAACGCGTTGGCCGCCTCGTTTATCTTCGCCTTGTCGTTGAGCTGAATGCCGAGCGACACCAGCGTGTTGCCGAGATTGTTCTCGACCATGGCCCATTCAACCGGCGCCTTTTCGCGTGTGTATTCCTCAAGTGCCAGCCGGTAGGCCGCCTCGGCTTGCGTCAGATGTTCGCCGGCGGCCTCGCGCTCGGAAAGCGCATAGAGTGCCAGGCCGAGATTGTTCTGCGAAGCGGCCCAGTCGCGCGGGACCTTGTCGCGCGGGCGTTTTTCGAGTGTGGCGCGCATCGCCACCACCGCCTCGTTCAGGCGTTTCGGGTCGCTCTCGCGTTCGCCGATCTTCAACAGCACATTGGCCAGATTGTTCTGCGCTGCGGCCCAGTTGAGATCGTCCTTCTCGCGCTCGAACACGGCAAGCGAATCGCGAAAGATCCGGGCTGCCTCCTCAAGGCGCGCGGTCTCCGTCTCGCGCTCGCCGATGGTCTGCAGGACCACCGCCATGTTGTTGCGGGTGATGGCCCAGTCGCGATTCTGTTCGCCATTGGGGATGAAGTTCAGGATGGTGCGATAGGCCTCAATGGAGTGCTGCAGCGCATCGAGGTCGCCGGTGGCGTAGCCGTAGGCGTTGAGCGCCTCGGCTTCCTGGTTCTTGTAGTTCCAGCGCAGCTTGTCGTCCCATTTTCCGGCCAGCGAAAACGCCTTGGCATAGTCGCCGGCAGCGGATTTGTAATCGAAGACCAGCCCCGAAGCATCGGCGCGCCTGGCATAGATCGCGGCATCGGCAAGACGCTTCTGCTTGACGAGATCCTCGGCTTCATCGACCGCGTCGTTGGTCTGTTCGATCCGGCCGACGGCATCGTCGAGGAATTTACGCGCCGTCACGATGGCGCCCTGGCCGATCGCCTTGTCGGCGGAGCCGACAAGCCGTTTGATCTCCGGATCGTCGGTGCGAAGCGCTGCACGCTCGGACATCATCTTCCTCAGGCGCTCGGCCTGGGCGTCGAGCACCTTTTGCAGGTCGGTCGGATCTTCCGGGATCTTTTCCGTGCCGAGCGCTTTCAGCACGCCATAAAGCGCATCGAGCGGCACGCCTTCCTGCAGCGAGGCCAGTTCCACCTGCGCCCGTTTCGGGTCGGGCAGGTCGGAAATCGTCAGCAGGAGCTGGCGCCTCTCGCCTGTGATCAGTCCGTCGTCGCCGGTCGGCTCCGCTGGCGCGACGCCGAAATAGAGCAGCCGGCGCAGGCTTTCATTGACCCAAGGGCGCTGTTTTGCCTTTGTGTCGAGATAGACTTCCTCGGTTACCATGCGCATGACCGAGCCGAACTCGGTGCCCTCCATCGCCGCGAGGTGGCGCAGCAGGGCGGATGCATAAGGGCTGTTTTCGCCGGCGGCGCCATCGAGCGCCGGACGACCCGGTTCTGCGGCAAAGCCGACCACCGTACCCAGGCTCGCGTCGGCCGCCGGCGCATTGCCGAGCGCCTTCGCGCCGCGCACCGGCTCCAAGCCGCCGGCGCCGATGGGCGAGGCGGAAGCGGTCGGTGAGCGCCGGACCATGGCATCGGCGGGGAATGGATTGGTGCGGCAGGCGTCGAGCAGCATGATCGTCACCGGCACTGTCTTTTTCAATGCCTCCATGACGGCGGATATCGGCACAAGGCTGGTGCCGGCATCCTTCAGCGACGGGACGTCGGCATCGACCGGAACCAGATAGTTTTCGCCGCCGGCCTCGATGCCATGACCGGAGTAGTAGATGAAGGCGACATCGGCGCCGTCGGCATCTTCGGTGAACCGCTCCAGGTCGCGCTTCAGCTTGGTGGCGTCGCGGTCGGTGACGCTGCGGGCGTCGAAGCCAAGGTCGGTCAGCATCTTGGCCATGTCGCGGGCGTCGTTGGCGGGGTTGGGCAGGGCGGCGATGTGCAGGTAATTCGACTGGCCGATGATCAGCGCCACGCCCTTAAGGCTTTTTGTCTCGGCAACTGCAAGCGCGGTCGCGGCAAGGCAAAGCAGTGCGGCGATGAAAGCCGTCAGCCATGCCCGCCGCAAAAGATTAAGCTTCGAGGTTTCGACAAAGGTCATTTGTCGTTCGCATCCGCCCTGATGATCCAAGCCCTCTATAACGCTGCCAATGGACCATGATCAAATTTGGCCATGATCAAATTAGGGCATGATCAAATTCGGGCGCGATTGCGCCGCGGCCGTGGCTCGCCTATCCCTGAAAAATGTCGCCGCTCACCGAAACCGTTCTTTTCGTCTTCAGCCTCGTCGCGCTCGGCTATCTCACCGGGCTCACCGGCTATCTAAAGCCGGCCAGCGGGGACGGCATCTCCGAATTCGCCATCAACGTGGCGATGCCGCTGCTGCTGTTTCGGACGATGGTGAATTCCGATTTCCATGGCGTGGCGCCATGGTCGCTGTGGGGCGCTTACTTCACCGCGGTTGCAATGACATGGGCTGCCGGCCATCTGGTGACGACGCGAATCTTCGGGCGGGACGCACGCACAGGTATCGTCGGTGGAGTGTCGTCGTCCTTCTCGAATGTGGTGTTGCTGGGCATTCCCTTCGTTCTCGGCGTATTCGGGTCCAGCGGATTCGAAGTGCTGTCGCTGCTCGTTTCCGTGCATCTGCCGACCATGATGATGGCGTCGATCATCATGTTCGAGATATTTGGCCGCGGTGGCAGCGAGCCCGTACACCCGCTGCGCATCATCCAGAGCTTTCTGAGAAGACTGTTCACCAATCCCCTGATCATCGGCATCCTGGCCGGGCTGGCATGGCGCCTAACCGGCGCGCCGCTGCC
Source organism: Mesorhizobium sp. M0491 (assembly GCF_040321265.1). Taxonomy (NCBI): domain Bacteria; kingdom Pseudomonadati; phylum Pseudomonadota; class Alphaproteobacteria; order Hyphomicrobiales; family Phyllobacteriaceae; genus Mesorhizobium; species Mesorhizobium sp. M0491. Next base: position 277,674 of record NZ_JAMYRE010000002.1, on the reverse strand, counting down.
GAACCTTGCCACGCGGCTGGTCGATGCGCTGGCTGACACTGCCGGGCCAGTGGCGCTGTTCGCCATGGGCCTCAGCCTGCGCCGCTTCGGTATCTCCGGCAATGTCCGGCCGGCTCTGGCGCTTTCGGTGCTGAAATTGTTCCTGATGCCGGCTCTGGTTCTCGGTCTGGTCTGGCTGCTTGGCCTGCCGCCATTGACGGCCAAAGTGGCGGTGGTGGTGGCGGCGCTACCATCCGGCATCAATTCCTATCTCATCGCCGTGCAGTTCAACACCGGCCAGGCGCTGGCGTCGAACCAGATGACAATCGCCACGGCGAGCGCGGTTGTTACAACCGCCTTCTGGCTGACGGTGGTGCTCCACGTTTTCGGATAGGATATGTCGATAGTCAGATAGTGCGGCCAGCGATCGGCACGGCATATGTCCGGCCTGCTCTCGCCTCTGGCTGGTCCAACCCCTATATGCCATCTTGCGATTGCTTGCGGGCCTTGCCCTCGGTAAAGAGCAGTGGCTCCGGCGTGCCGGCTTCAGTCCATGGCGCACGCTCACCGAAGATTTCACAGACCGGCCCGTCAGCGCGCCGAACGGAGGATAGACCATGCTTCAGAAAACCAGCCATTTCATGCGGCAGGCCAATCTCATCAACGGCGAATGGGTGCAGGCCGACAGCGGCCAGACGGTCGACGTCAACAACCCGGCCACCGGTCTCAAGATCGGCACCGTGCCGAAGTCGGGCAAAGCCGAGACCCGCCGCGCCATCGAAGCCGCCGCGGAAGCTTTCAAGACCTGGCGCAAGACGACCGCGCTCGAGCGCTCGAAGCTGCTGCGCAAGCTGCATGACGCGATGATGGACAATCAGGACGTGCTGGCCGAACTGCTGACCATCGAACAGGGCAAGTCGCTGTTCGAATCGAAGGGCGAGATCGGCTCCGCCGCGGCCTATATATTGTGGTTCGCCGAGGAAGGCCGCCGCACCTATGGCGACGTGGTGCCGTCGCCGTGGGCGGATCGCCGTATCCTGGTGACCAAGGAACCGGTCGGCGTCATCGCCGCCATCACGCCGTGGAATTTCCCGTCCTCGATGCTGGCCCGCAAGCTCGGCCCGGCGCTCGCCGCCGGCTGCACCGCAGTGGTCAAGCCGGCCTCGCAGACGCCATATTCGGGCCTCGCCTGGGGTGCGCTCGCAGCGGAGGTCGGCTTCCCCAAGGGCGTCGTCAACATCCTGACCGGTTCGGCAAGCGAGATCGGCGACGAGATCTGCGCCAATCCGCTGGTGTCGAAGATCACCTTCACCGGATCGACCGAAGTCGGCAAGCTTCTCATCCAGAAGTCGTCGGTCACCGTCAAGAAAGTGTCGATGGAGCTCGGTGGCAACGCGCCGTTCATTGTCTTCGATGACGCCGACCTCGAGCGTGCGGTCGCTGGTGCGATCACCGCCAAGTATCGCAATTCCGGCCAGACCTGCGTCTGCACCAACCGCTTCCTTGTCCAGGCTGGTGTCTATGACAAGTTCGTCGAGAAGCTCGCTGCCGCCAGCAACGGGCTGAAGGTCGGCTCCGGCCTCGAGGACGGCGTGCAGCAGGGGCCGCTGATCGACGAGAAGGCGGTCGAGAAGGTCGAAGAACTGATCGCCGACGCCACATCCAAGGGCGGCAAGATCGTTGCCGGCGGCAAGCGCCATGCGCTCGGCGGTTCGTTCTTCCAGCCGACGGTCATTGCCAATGCGACGCCCAAGATGCGCTTCATGAAGGAAGAGATCTTTGGCCCGGTGGCGCCGGTGTTCAAGTTCGAGACCGAAGAGGAAGCGATAGCGCTCGCCAACGACACCGAATTCGGCCTCGCCTGCTACTTCTACACAGGCGATCTCGGCCGCGCCTTTCGCGTCATGGAAGGGCTGAAATACGGCATGGTCGGCGTCAACGAAGGCCTCATCACCACGCCGGAGGCACCGTTCGGCGGCGTCAAGGAATCCGGCCTCGGCAAGGAAGGCGGACATCAGGGCATCGAAGATTACCTCGATACCAAATATGTCTGCATCGGCGGCCTCGGCCTCTGATAGGCTATCCTTGAGATGAGCAGGCCGATAGCCTGCCCATCTCTCATGGGAAAACCAGCCGAAGTCTTCTGGATCAACTGGCATTTACGGGCATGGCGATGAAGGACGGCGAGGTTTTCGGCACGACGCAGCCTGGCGAGCAGGTGCGTCGCTTCACGATCAGGGGCGGCGGCATCACAGCCAACATCATCGGTCTGGGTGCGATCATCCAGGATCTGCGCCTCACCGGGCACGATGCACCGCTGGTGCTCGGCTATGACCGACTGGAAGGCTATGAGACGGACACGGCCTTCTTCGGCGCGGTCGTCGGCCGCTATGCCAACCGCATCCGCGACGGCCGTTTCACCATCGCCGGCAATCGCTATCAGACCGAGCAAAATTTCCTCGACAGGCACACGCTGCATGGCGGCTCGCAGGGCTATTCCCACCGGCCGTGGACGGTTTCGCTGCATGGCAGGGATTTCGTCACGCTGACCCTGCACGATCCCGAGGGCGCGATGGGTTTTCCCGGCGCGCTTGATGTCACCTGCACCTACCGGTTGAAGATCCCCGGCACGCTCAGCGTCGAGCTGACAGCCACCTGTGAGGAGCCGACGCTGTGCAATCTCACCCAGCATTCCTACTTCAACCTGGACGATGGCGGCGCCGGAGACATTCTCGACCACAGGATGATGTTGAATGCCGGCGCCTATCTGCCGGTCGATGGCGACATGATCCCGACCGGCGTGGTCAAGCCGGTTGACGGCACGCCGTTCGATTTCCGCCAGGCGCGGCCGCTTCGCATGGAGACCGAGGGCGAACAGCTGCCCTACGACCAGAATTTCTGCCTCGCTTCGGCACGCGGGCCGCTCAAGCAGGCGGCATGGGCGCAAGGCGCCAGTTCCGGTGTCGAGATGGAGGTCTGGACCACTGAGCCGGGCGTCCAGCTCTATACCGGCCAGTACGTGACGCCGCGCACCGGGTTGGAAGGCCGCGACTACAAGGCTTTTTGCGGCTTCTGCCTGGAGCCGCAGATTTGGCCGGACGCGCCGAACCGGCCTTATTTCCCGCAGGCGACGCTGTGGCCGGGCGCGATCTACCACCACGTGACGGAATACAGATTCCGTCTGCCCTGAGGCCTGCCAATGTTCAGGTGAAGCCCGCCTGACCTGAATCGCAACAGACTTTAGCCGGCGAAGGCCGCGCGCAGCGTCTCGAACGGCGCCAGCGCGCCGCGCACCTGCACCACGGCGGCGGCGACGCGATGCGCACGGCGTGCTGCTTCAAGCGGGTCGTGGCCGGCAAGTCGAGCCGCAAGATAGCCGCCGTTGAAGGAATCGCCGGCGCCCGTCGTATCGGCGGGAGCGGCGACATGGATTGCCGGGACTTCGCGCAGCGTTCCTGCTTGGGCAATCAGTGCCGGTGCTTCGCCGTTCTTGACGACGACCTCGCCGACGAGTTGCCCGAGCCGCTTCGCTGTGGCTTGCGGTGTTGGATCGCCGAACAGCATCTGCTCGTCGGGGAAGGTCGGCAATGCGATGTCGGTGACGGCAAGGGCTTCGATGATCGCTGCCTGTGCGTCCTCGCGATTGCGCCAGAGCCGTGGCCGGTAGTTGGGGTCGAAGGCGACAAGTGAACCAGCCGCCCGCGCCTTGCCGACGGCCGCCAGCAACTCAGCGCGCGCGGCTTCGTCCAGAATTGCCAAAGTGATTCCGGAAAAATAGACAAGTGCCTGATTTTCCAGGTTTTTCGATAATGCGGCCGGGTCCGAGACAAGCTGCCGCGCGGCGGCGTCGCCACGCCAATAGGTGAAGGAACGTTCGGCTCCCGTCAGCGTGATGGCATAGAGGCCGGGCCGCGCGCCCGCTATGAGCGGGCTGGAGCCGATGCCGATGCCGTTTTCAGCGAAGAAATCGATCTGGCCTTGCGAGAATGGATCGTCGCCGAAGGCCGAGACATAGGTTGCCGGCCGCTCAGCGCTCAGTGCATGCAGCGCCCACAGCGTGTTGAACGTGTCGCCGGCAAAGCCTATGCGCCAGTTCGGTCCCGTCTGGCCCGACAGTTCGAGCATGCATTCGCCGATCGAGGCGACGCCGTTTCCCGCCATCTGCAATCCTCCAGTGATCTCGGTGCTGTAGCTTTTTGCCACCGGCAGCGCCATGCTTGGCAAGCAGGGTTTTTTCCGCCACAGCGTTTTCCCACAGGCTGGCGGGATGCGATCCGTTCGGCAGAGCGTTGTCTGCAGAAGAGGAACCGGTTTGGCATCGATATGGCGTTATCTTCTGGCAGGTCTTGGTCTGGCTGCCTTGCTGGTCGGCATTCTCGCGGTCGTTTACCTGACGGCGCCGCGGTCGGCGCGGCCCGCCGGCCCGGATGTCTCTCGGACGAAGAACACCGCCAACGGGCTGTTCGTGGCAAGCTTCGCGCCGGAGCGAGGCGTTGTGCGGCTAGGCCAACTGCAATCCTGGCTGCTGACGCTGAAGACAAAGGCTGGAGCTCCGGTGGAAGGGGCGGCGATCGCGATCTCCGGCGGCATGCCGCTGCACAGTCACGGCCTGCCGACCAGCCCGCAAGCGACCGACTATCTCGGCGACGGGCGTTACCGGATCGAAGGGGTGAAATTCACCATGAGCGGCTGGTGGCAGCTGCATTTCGCCATCTCGGCCACCGCAGGCTCCGATACGGTGCTCTTCAACGTGGTGCTGTGAGCAGGACATGAGGCGGCGTTCGCGTTTTCTGGCGCTAATGGTGGCCGTTGTCCTTACCGGCTGCACGAAGCCGGATTTTTCCGACGCCGAGAAGACGACCATCGCCTCGCTGGCGCTGTCGTCGCTGCCGGCGCTCAAGCCCGACACCACCGATCGTTTTGCCGACGTGCCGGCGGCTGCCGCACTCGGCTCGACGCTGTTCTTCGACCAGGGCATGAGCGGTGACGGGTCGATATCCTGTTCGACATGCCACAAGATCGACCGCCAGTTCCAGGACGACCTGCCGCAAGCCGTCGGCGTCGGCCGTACCAGCCGGCGGACCATGCCGCTGGCCGGCGTCGCGCGCGATCCCTGGTTCTTCTGGGACGGCCGCCGCGACAGCCTGTGGGCGCAAGCGCTGACGCCGCTCGAAAACCCGCTGGAGCAGGCGGGAAACCGCACCGCCTACGCGCATTACATCAAGGCGCGCTTCGGCGAGCGCTATGAGCGCATCTTCGGGCCGCTGCCCGATCTTTCGGGCATGCCGTCGAATGCCAGCCCGCTTGGAAACGATGCCGAGAAGGCGGCCTGGAATGCGATGAGCGGCGCGCAGCGCAGCGCAATCGACGGCGTCTTTGCCAATATCGGCAAGGCGATCGCCGCCTTCGAACGCTCGATCGAGCCGGCGCCGACGCGTTTCGACCGTTTTGCGCTGGATCTCGTCACCGGCGCTGAGCCGAAAGGCCATGCGGTCTTTTCCAAGCAAGAAATCCTTGGGCTGAAACTGTTCATCGGCAAGGCCAATTGCGTGACCTGTCACAACGGCCCGCGCTTCACCGACAACAGCTTTCACAACACCGGCGTGCCACCCATTGCGGGCCTGCCGCCGGACCGCGGCCGCATCGATGCGGTGCGCCAAGTCGAAGCCGACCCGTTCAACTGTTTCGGCGCCTATCGCGATGGCGACGCCAGCGCCTGCGGCGAGTTGCGCTTCATGGTCAAGGATGGCCCGCAACTGATCCGCGCCTACAAGACGCCGTCGCTGCGCGGTGCGGCAACGCGGTCGCCCTACATGCATGCCGGGCAGTTTTCGTCGCTCGACGAGGTCGTGGCGCACTACGCCAAGGCTGCACCCAGCGTGGAGGGTACGTCCGAAGTTCATCCGCTGGGGCTGTCGGATCGTGAACGTGCGGCGCTGGTGGCTTTCCTGAAGACGCTTTCGGAGTGAGTTAGAGCCCGATCCATCCCGATGTATCGGGATGGGGCTCTACGTTTGACCATGATCTTGTCCGAAAACCGGCTTCCACTTTTCGGGATCATGGTCATCGATCCTTGACTGTCTCCATCGCCACGAAGGTCGAGGTCTGGGCGACGTGGGGCAGGGCCGAGATGCGTTCGCCGAGGACGCGGCGGTAGGCGGCGATGTCCCTGGTGCGGACTTTCAGCAGATAGTCGAAGCTCGACGCCATCATGTGGCACTGCTCGATTTCCGGCACGGCCTGCACGGATCGGTTGAAGGCATCGAGCGCGGCGGACCTGGTGTCGGACAATTTCACCTGGACGAATGCAACATGGCCTTCGCCCATGCGCTCGCGGTCGATGATCGCCTGGTAGCCCCTGATGTAGCCGTCCTTCTCCAGCCGCTTCACCCGCGCCTGCACCGGCGTTTTCGACAGGCCGACGTTTGCCGCCAGTTCTGACATCGAAAGCCGGCCATCGCTTGCCAGCGCCGCCAGGATATTCCTGTCGATGCGGTCCAATTGGTCTTCTGTCATCGAAAATGCAGTCCATATGTCGGTTTTGAGCTGCTACGATAGATCGAATGACCTGCAATGTCGATTTCTTCGGACCGATTGAAAATTCGCATCTGTGCTAGCTTCCACCATTCGGTCCGGTGACCGCCGGCCCGATCCCTTTGCTCGATCCATGGGACCGCCATGCCAGCGCTCGATGCCATCCGCCAGCAGATCCGCGCCAACTACCTGCCCGATGAAGACGAGGCCGTGAAGCGGCTTGCCGACGCGACGGCGCTCTCCGGGAAAGACCGCAAGGCGATCTCGGCCCGCGCCGCCGATCTGGTGCGGGCGGTGCGCGGTTCGTCCGATCCCCGGCTGATGGAAGTCTTCCTCTCGGCCTATGGTCTCTCCACCAAGGAAGGCGTCGCGCTGATGTGCCTGGCCGAGGCACTGTTGCGCGTGCCCGATACCGAAACGATGGACGACCTCATCGCCGACAAGATCGCGCCGCACGACTGGTCGGCGCATTCGGGCGGTTCGAGCTCCATCTTCGTCAACGCCTCGACTTGGGCGCTGATGCTGACCGGCCGCGTCCTCGATGAGGGCGAGGGCGGCATCGAAGGCACGCTGCGCTCGATGGTGCGGCGGTTGGGCGAGCCGGTCATCCGCAAGGCGGTGGCCGCCGCCATGCGCGAGATGGGCGAGCAGTTCGTGCTCGGCCGCACCATCACGGAAGCCGTCAAGCGCGGCCGGCCGATGACGCAGAAGGGCTACCTCTATTCCTTCGACATGCTGGGCGAGGCGGCCCGCACCGAGGCCGACGCCTTGCGCTATCACAAGGCCTATGCCGACGCGATTTCGTCGCTCGATTCCGGCTCCAACGGTCCTGACATCAGGCAGAACCACGGCATTTCGGTCAAGCTTTCGGCGCTGCATCCTCGCTACGAGGTGGCGCAGAAGGAAGAGATGCTGCCTGTGATGGCCGAGCGGCTCTTGTCGCTGGCGCTTGCCGCGCGCCATTCGCGTATGGGCCTCAACATCGATGCCGAGGAGGCCGATCGCCTCGATCTGTCGCTCGACGTCATCGAGCGGGTGCTGGCCGAGCCGGAGCTCGCCGGCTGGAACGGCTTCGGCGTGGTGGTGCAAGCGTATGGGCCACGCGCGGCCTTCGCCATCGATTGGCTCTATGCGCTGGCCAGGAAATACGACCGCAACATCATGGTGCGGCTGGTCAAGGGTGCCTATTGGGACACCGAGATTAAGCGGGCGCAGACGCTCGGACTGTCAGGCTATCCCGTCTTCACCCGCAAGACCAACACCGACGTTTCCTACATGGCTTGCGCGAAAAAGCTGCTATCGATGACCGACCGCATCTATCCGCAATTCGCCACCCACAATGCCCACACCGTCGCCGCCATCTTGGCGATGGCGGATAATCGCGATTCCTTCGAGTTCCAGCGCCTGCACGGCATGGGCGAGGCGCTGCACGAGACGGTGCGACGGTCCGAAGGCACACGCTGCCGCATCTACGCGCCGGTCGGTGCGCATTCCGATCTGCTGGCCTATCTGGTCCGCCGGTTGCTGGAGAACGGCGCCAATTCCTCCTTCGTGCACCAACTGACCGACGAGGACGTCGAGCCGGAGGACATTGCGCGCGATCCGCTCGAAACGGTCGAGAGCCAGGGTCCGGCCACCAATCCGGCGATTGCCCGGCCTTCCGAGATTTTTGGGGCCGGGCGTCGCAATTCGAAAGGATTCGACATCACCGACACGGTGACGCTGGCGGCGATCGACAAGGCCAGGGTGGCCTTCGCTGGGCCGGATCGTTGGCATGCCAAGCCGATCACCCGTGCCGCCGGCTACGGCAAGCAGCGTCCCATAGTCAACCCAGCAAAGCCTTCCGAAGTGGTCGGTACGGTCAGCGAAGCCGCCGCCAAGCAAGTCGCGACCGCCGTGCGCTTTGCGGTGGAAGCGCAGCCGGCATGGGCAAAACGTTCCGTCGCCGAGCGCGCTGCCATCCTCAACCGTGCCGCCGTTCTCTATGAATCCAAAGCCGTCGAGTTCTTTGCACTCGCCACCCGCGAGGCCGGCAAATCGCTGGCCGACGGCGTCGCCGAAGTGCGCGAGGCGGTCGACTTCCTGCGCTACTACGCCACCGAGGCGGCCAATGCGGAGGCGGGCACGCAAGCGCGCGGCGCCATCGTGTGCATTTCGCCGTGGAATTTCCCGCTCGCCATCTTCACCGGCCAGATCGCGGCCGCACTTGTCACCGGCAATTCGGTCATCGCCAAGCCGGCCGAGCAGACGCCGCTGATCGCCTTCCGGGCTGTCGAGCTGCTGCGCGAGGCCGGTGTGCCGGAAGACGTCATCCAGTTGCTCCCTGGCGACGGCCCGTCGGTCGGCGGGCCGCTTACATCAGATCCGCGCATCGCCGGCGTCTGCTTTACCGGCTCGACCGAGGTCGCCAAGCTGATCGAGAAGCAACTGGCCAAGACGGCCGCGCCCAACGCCATGCTGATCGCCGAGACGGGCGGCCTCAACGCCATGATCGTTGATTCCACCGCGCTGCCCGAACAGGCGGTGCGCGACATCCTCGCCTCGGCATTCCAGAGTGCCGGCCAGCGTTGCTCGGCACTGCGCGTGCTCTATGTGCAGAAGGACGTGGAGAAGAAAATGCTGGAGATGCTGAAGGGCGCCATGGAGGCGCTCAGCATCGGCGATCCCTGGCGGATTTCGACCGATGTCGGCCCTGTCATCGACGACGAGGCGCAAAGCTCTATCCGCGAGTACTGCACGAAAATGGGCTTGCAGGGCCGGCTGATTGCCAAGCTCGAAGCGCCGAAGGAAGGTCGCTTCGTTGCGCCGCATGTTTTCCGCGTCAAGGGCATCGAGGACATGGAGCGCGAGGTGTTCGGGCCGGTGCTGCATGTCGCTACGTTCGACGCCGACGAAATCGACGCGGTCATCGCCGCCATCAACCGCAAGGGCTATGGCCTGACCTTCGGCCTGCACACCCGTATCGAGGGCCGCGTGCAGCATTTCGTCGACGGCATCCATGCCGGCAACATCTACGTCAACCGCAACCAGATCGGCGCCGTGGTCGGCTCGCAGCCGTTTGGTGGCGAGGGGCTTTCAGGCACCGGGCCGAAGGCCGGCGGCCCGCACTACCTCCGCCGGTTCCGCAAAGGGCCGGAGGCTGGCACCCATTTGCAGGATGGCCATAAGGTCACGGCGACCGAGCTTGCCGACAATCTGCCTGATCCCACACTTGGCGGCTGGTCGACGCGTCCGGACCGGATCGCCATTCTGAGGAAGCATCTGCGCGGCAAGGGTGCTGCGGCCATAGGTGCGGCCGCCGGCATCGATTTCGGCCAGATCGACCTGCCCGGGCCGACCGGCGAGGCCAACACGCTCTCGCTCTCGCCACGCGGACGGGTGCTGTGCCTCGGTCCCGATGGCGATACGCTGCTGGCGCAGACGATCCAGGCGCTCGCCGCCGGCAATGCGGTGCTGGCCGTGGCGCCCGGCGCACCGGCTGCCCTTTCCCCATTGACCGGCAAGGGCTTGCCGCTGGCCGCCATCGATGGTCGGCCGGATCCGGTCGAAGCACGCTCACTGCGCGTCGATGTCGTCGCCTTTTCGGGCACGCCGGAGGCTGCACGCATCGTGCGCAAGGTCATCGCCGACCGCTCCGGCCCGATCGTGCCGCTGGTCAGCGAGGTACTGAACCCGGCGGCCTATGCACATGAACGGGCTGTCTGCGTCGACACCACCGCCGCCGGCGGCAATGCGAGCCTGCTGGCCGGAGCTTGAGCCCGGCCAGTATTTAAGCGCCTTCGACGACCGAAAAACCTTCGAACTGGGGGTGACCGAGATAGTGGACCTTCGTCGTGCCGACATTTCGATGGGCGGCGCGGAAATTCTCCGACTTGGTCCAGGCGATGAAATCCTCGTGGCTCGCCCACACCGTGTGCGACGCAAACAGCGTGTAGCCTTCGGTCTCGTTGACCGGGCCACGCAGCAGGTGGAATTCCCGAAAACCCTTCATCTCAGCGAGGCTGGAATCGCGGTTCTTCCACACGGCTTCGAAATCGTTCTCCGAGCCGGTCTGCACCTTGAAGCGGTTCATGGCGATGTACATGGCGGTTCCTTTCGTGCGGATGTTGATGATTGGCGGCTGCAGCGTTTGTTCTGCGCACATTCAAAATGGGCCGATTTCGGTCTCGAACTCCAAATTTGCGCTTGCTGCCTGTGGTGGAATTGGAGGGAAGGGGGCTGCCTTGCGGACAATGCCAAGCGCCGCCTGATCGAAAGCCGCCGACCCTGAGGTCTCCAGGATGCGCAACTCGTTTATGTTGCCCTTCCTGCCTATGACGAATGTGACAACCGCATTGTTGCGTGCCGCCAGCTGTAGGGAAGGCGGGAGGGTGCGATTGACGCTGCCGAGTTTTCTAAAAACATCGCCGCGGTAATTGTCTTCCGCGGCCGTGCCTGCCTCTTTTTGCCTTTTGCCCTTGCTGGCTGCTTGCGCCGACCGGTCCTCGCCATTCGCCGTGCCGCGCTTCTCATCCGCCGTCTTTGAAGGGGCAGCTGCCGACGTTGGCCTGGCGCTGGGGATCGGTGGCTGCTCTGGAACGGCGACAGGCACTTCGGCGCTCTCGGCCTGCACGATCGGCTGCGCCGGCGTTTCGGCCTTGGGAGCCACGCTCTGGTCATCGGGGCGAGGGGCGCCGGCCACCAATATGTCGGGCGTCACCGTCTGCTGTTTGGCAGGTTCCGGCAAAGGCTTGAGCGGCTTTGCTGCGTCCTTCGCGGGTTGCGAAGGCTCTGTTGGCGGCGTTGGCTTGGGCGGCGTTGCCGGCTGTGGTTTGGCGGGTTGCGGGTTCGGCACCAGTGCAACGTTTATTGCCGTCGGGTCCTTGTCCAGCGCGCTGCCGACCACGTTGGTGCCCGACTGTTCACTGCCTTCCGGCTGCTCGGCATCTTGGAAACTGGAAGTCCCCGTAGGGGAGATCAGAAAGGCCGCTGCCACCGCGGCATGGAGCAGGCAGGAGACGACGATCGCCGCCGTCCACTTGCGGTTCCAGGCCGATGGCCGCGGTAGCGCGAGCGGCTCGGTTGGCTCTATCGCCAGCTCGGCGCTGGCTTCGGGGAGGGGACTGATATCCTGCATGTCTCGCCGCGAGACCTGCAGCGACAAGAGCAGAATTGTCAAATCAAGATCGTTCGCTCGCAGCGGCAGTCGGCAGTGGCCGGCAACTGGCCACGCCGCATTGTTTTGCAGGAATGCGGGATGCAGTCCCACCTTAGACTCCGAAAGCGATCCCGGTCTTGGTGTCCGTCTTCAGCTTGCGCATGCAGGCGTTCGGTTCGACGCCGGTACCGGTGCATTCGGTCGCGCTGTTGATCAGCACGCGGCTGACTTTCGAGCACTCGGTGCCGGCCAGATCGAAACGCGTCACCTTGGTCTTGCCCGCCGGCAATTCCTTGAAATCGAGCACGGTCAGCCGGTCGACGACGCCTGCCTCGTTGAACAAGGCGATCTCGAACGCAGCCTTGGACAGGTCGGCGCCGAGATTGTTGTTGACCACGAACGTCAGGCGGCAACCCTTGTCGGAAGGTTGCGCACCATTGAGTTCTAGGGTGAGTGCGGGGACCGGCGCGGACTCTTGTGCCCACGCCGGAACCATCGCAAGCGACATCGCCAGCATCGAGGTCAGCAGACGAAGGGATGTCATCAAGCTCGTCATGGTCATCAGCCTCCAAATCGCATCGTCGCCGCCAGCTTCAGGGTGACGCCGGGCTCGTAGGCCGCGAAGACCGGCTGCGGCGGCTGGCCGGCCGTGGTCAGGTTGAGCGGGTTGGCGTATTTGACATCGAACAGATTGTCGGCGCGGAAATCAATCTTCAAATTGTCCGTCGCCTGGTAGCTGGCAAAAGCATTGACCAGCGTGTAGTCCTCGGCGATCGGGTTGCCCTTGGGCTTGCCATTGTATTGCACTTCGCCGCCCACGGTTAGCTTGTCCTCGAGGAAGCGCAAGCCGAGCTGCGCGGTGACCTGGGATGAGGGGATGGTCAGCAGATCGGCCCGAACGTCCCTGTAGGAAATGGTATGACCATTGGTGATTGAGGCCGAAAGCCCGGCATAGCCCCATCCGGCATCATAGACGCCCTCAAGTTCGAAGCCGTCGATCTTCGCCTTGGCAAAATTCTGGTACTGGAAGCATATCGGGATACCGGGTCCGCTCGGGCAGCCGGCTGTCGGGTCAAACCGCGACAGGGTAACGCCATCGATGTAGTCTTCGACATCGTTGTTGAAATAGGCTGCCTTGATGCGCAGCGCATCGTCGGCTTCGAGGATATCATTCTGCTTGTAGTTGACGCCGAATTCGACGGTCTTTCCGGTTTCCGGCCGCAGATTGGGATTGGGCAGGAACGGGAAGGTGACACCCGCCGGATGGCGACCGCTGATCAGTGTTTCCGACAGGGAGGGTGACCGGTATCCTTCCGCATAGGTGCCGTAGAATTGCAGGCCGGCAAGGCTGGCGCTGTCGAAAGGCGAGACGCCGACGGTGATGCGCGGCGACAACCGGTCCCCCGACGTTTCGTGTGTGTCATCCTTGAGGCTGTAATTGTCGTAACGCAGCCCGGCGATGACTTCGAGCCACTCCCAGGTGAGCTTGTCCTGGACATAGGCGCCGGAGACGTTCCGCTTACCGGAAGGCGTATAGAAGCTGTCGCCACCGGCCGTGCCGCCGGTCTCGACGTTATCGCCGGCCCAGTCGCCGCCATAGGTCAGTTCGTGCGCGATTCCCGCGGTCTCGAATCTGGACGTGTTCCAAATGTCGATGCTGGTCGTGCCGATGTCGAATGTCGATGTCGAGCCAGCCGGCAAAACAACTGGAAGGCCGGTGCTCGGATCAAACCGGTTGAGAGGCACGAGGCTGGTCAGATCGAGATTGGTCTTGTTGTAGGAGGTGTTGATATGGAGATCGAGCCAGCTCTTGTCCTCATCCGTAATGTTGTAGCGGGCGGTGAAGGTGTTCGACTTCAGGTCGACGTCATTGACCGGCACGCCGCCGCTGATCTCGTTCCAGCCGTCGCTCGAGCCGACCCAACCGAGCTTCAGTTCGCTGTTGTCGGTCGGGCGGATGGTGGTCTTGAGCAGACCGCTCAGCACATCGAAGCCGGTGCCCTTGACCGTGTCGCCACCGCCATCCTTGTAGTCGTCATAGTTGCGGTAGACGATGTTGCCGAGCACATCCCAGTTCTCGTTGAGGCGGTAGGCACCGGATGCGCTTGTTGTCCAGCCCTTGCCGTTGCTCTCATAGCGTCCCGTGACGGAGCCGGCCCATGTTTCTTCCGGCTTGAGGAAATCCCCGGCGTCCTTGGTATCGAAGAAGACAACGCCGCCGATGGCGCCCGAGCCGTAGGTGTTGGCGACAGGACCGCGGATCACGTCGACGGATTTGACGAGTTCGGGGTCGATGTAGAAGGTCGACTGCGTGCCGTGGTCTGAGCGCTGGAAATTCTGGCGCGCGCCGTCGACAATGACCGCGACGCGGCCGAAATCCTGCAAGCCGCGGATGTTGATGCTGGTGCTGACACGCCTGGCGTCGGCCTGCGCGGCGACACCGGGCACGCCGAGCAGCATCTCGTTCGGCGTCGTCGCCATGCGGCGGTCGAGCTGTTCCTGGCCGACATGGCTGGTCGATGCCAGCGATTCGATCGCCGTTTCGCCGGTGCGGCTGATGACGAGGATCTTGTCGAGCAGCGTTGCGCCCGCTTGTGCCGCCTTTTCTTCGTCGGCCTTCTTCGTTTGATCTGTCTGCTGGTCCGCCGGCTGCGCCGCCTGCTGAGCGTTGGCCAGCTGCGCCGACAAGGCGATCGCCGCCACGCTTGCCAGCAAAGCCGCTGCGCCGTTCGCCGCCGACCGGCCGCGCCATTCCCAAGTCACAAACCCCATGCCCCAACTCCAAAGTCCAGGTTTCATGCTGGCTGGCCCGGGGCTGGCTGGCATTTTTGATCATGTCCGGGGTCTTAAATGTTGACTCATTTAATCCGGTATTGCACTGACTAGTAAACATGATTATTCAAGTCAAGAAATGAATCGGATTACGCAACGCCTAGCCAGACGCCCGGCACAGGAAAGGGATCCATCCAGATGAACACCCACAATCCCAACGATTTTCGCTATCGCGTCCGCCGTTCCGACGATGCCTCCGCCCGTTTCGACCGGGTTCCGCTGGCGGTGCGAACCCTGTCCAGCAACACCCTGTTCCAGGGCGAGCACGAGATCGGCATCGAGCATCATGGCGCGCTCTATCGGCTGAAGATCACCCGCCAGGGCAAGCTCATTCTCAACAAGTAAGGCAAGGCCACAGGGACCAAGACATGGACCAGCGCGTAAAACCCGCCCCGCATGAAATCCGGCGGGCACGGACAGACAATCCGAAGACGCGCGAGCGTGATCTCGCCGCCCAGCTCGGCATTTCGGAGGCCGAGCTGGTCGCAGCCCACTGCGGCGACGGCGTCGTCCGTGTCGAGCCACGCGTCAACGATCTTTTGACCGGTCTCGAAGCCGTCGGCGAGGTCATGGCGCTGACCCGCAATGAAAGCGCGGTGCACGAGAAGATCGGCGTCTATGACAAAGTCGTCACCGGCAACCACAATGCCATGGTGCTTGGCGAAAACATCGACCTGCGCATCTTCCCGAAGGTCTGGGCACACGGCTTTGCCGTCGAGAAGCGAGACGGCGACGAAATCCGCCGCAGCCTGCAGTTTTTCGATGCGGCGGGCGAGGCCGTGCACAAGGTGCATTTGCGTCCGGCCTCCAGCCTCTATGCCTATCAGAAACTGGTTGCCGCGCTCGAATCGTCCAATCAGGAGCCGACGGTCGACATTTCAGGACCACTCCCCGATGACGAGATCCATGGCGACGAAGCGAGCGCCAATCTCGACGATCTGCGCGACCGCTGGAGCCGGCTGACCGACGTGCACCAGTTCTTCGGCATGCTGAAGACGCTGAAGCTGAGCCGCCGGCAGGCGGTCCGCCTGGTCGGGCAAGACTATGCCTGGCAACTCGACAATGATGGCGTCCGTGCCATGTTCCATCACGCCGCGGAGGGCGAGATGCCGATCATGTGCTTTGTGGGAAACCGCGGATGCATCCAGATCCATTCCGGTCCGATCAAGTCGATCAAGCCGATGGGGCCATGGATCAACGTGCTGGACGAAACCTTCCACCTGCATTTGCGGACCGACCACATCCAGGAGGTCTGGGCGGTGCGCAAGCCGACCAAGGACGGTCATGTCACCTCGCTTGAGGTCTATGACGCCGACGGCAAGATGTTCATCCAGTTCTTCGGCAAGCGTCATGAAGGCGAAAGCGAGCGGGACGACTGGCGCTTCCTGGCGGAAAACCTGCCGCGCATCCCAAGCCCGACCGCAGCCTGAGGAAAATGCGATGCGTTTTTTCCCAAGATTGTCGACCGTGCGCGGATCTATTTTCGGGCCGGTGATCGGTCTCTCCATGGCTGTTATCGCACTGCAATCCGCCAGCGCCATGGAAGGCACGGCCGTGTTTGCCGATCCTTCGAAAATCGTGGCCGTTGGCGGCTCGATCACCGAGATCGTCTATGCGCTCGGCGAGGAAAAGCATCTGGTGGCTCGCGATTCCACCAGCCGGTACCCAAAGGCGGCGCTTGAGCTGCCCGATGTCGGCTACATGCGCGGGCTGTCGCCGGAGGGGGTGCTGTCGGTTAACCCGACCGGCATCCTGGCGCTGCATGGCAGCGGTCCCAAGCAAGCCGTCGATGTCTTGAAGAAGACGAGCGTCCCGTTCATCGAAGTGCCCGAGCACTATAGCCACGAAGGCATCCTCGAAAAGGTCCGTATCGTCGGCAAGGCGCTCGGCGTCGATGCCAAGGCCGAGGTGCTCGCCGGGGAGCTCGATGCCAAGCTCACGGCAGCTGAGAAGCAGACGGCGTCGATCAAGGAGCGCAAGCGCATCCTGTTCGTGCTGTCGATACAGGGCGGCAAGATCCTGGCGGCCGGCAGCGAGACCGCGGCCGACGGTATGGTCAAGCTGGCTGGCGGCGTCAACGCGGTCGAGGGCTTTTCCGGCTACAAGCAAATGTCCGACGAGGCGATCATAACCGCCAGACCGGACGTGATCCTGATGATGAGCAATGCCGGGCCTCCGGTGTCGGACGACGAACTGTTCGGCAATCCGTCGATCGCCTCGACGCCGGCCGGAACGGCGCGCAAGCTGATCCGCATCGACGGTGCCTATCTGCTCGGCTTCGGGCCACGCACGGCCGATGCCATCCACGACCTCGCTGTCTCGCTTTATGGCGGGCAGGTCACGGACTGAACGGGCGGATCATGGTCGATCAATCGATCGCCGGCCCGGTGATGGCAAGCGTATCCGAAGGCGACCGGTCGGGCCGCGCCCGCATCGTCATCCTTCTGCTGTGCCTGGGGCTCGCGGCTGCCATTTTTCTGTCGCTGACATCGGGGGCTTCGGACGCTTCGGCCGTCAACGTCATTGGCGACTGGCTGTTCGGCACAGTGCCTGATGACGCCGCGGTGAGCGCCCGCGACAGCCTGATTGTCTACGACATCCGCCTGCCGCGCATCATTCTCGGCATGCTGGTCGGCGCGGCGCTCGCGGTCTCCGGCGCGGTCATGCAGGGACTGTTCCGCAATCCGCTGGCCGACCCCGGCCTGATCGGCGTCTCGGGCGGCTCCAGCCTCGGCGCGGTTGCCGTCATCGTGCTCGGCGCCACGATATTGGCTCCGGTGACCGTCTTGCTCGGCACGCTCGCATTGCCGCTGGCGGCCTTCTGTGGCGGGCTCGCCACCACGCTGGTGCTTTATCAGGTCGCGACGCGGCGGGGGCAAACCTCGGTTGCCACAATGCTGCTTGCCGGCATCGCGCTGGCGGCGCTCGCCATGGCGCTGACCGGCATCCTCATCTTCATGGCCGACGATCGCCAGTTGCGCGACCTGACCTTCTGGCAACTCGGATCGCTCGGTGGCGCGACCTGGGCGAAGATCGCGTCGGTAGGGCCGATCATCGTGCTGGCGCTGGCGGCGATGCCGTTCCTGGCACGCGGCCTCAACGCGCTGGCGCTTGGCGAGGCGACCGCCGGTCATCTCGGCATTCCGGTGCAGCGGTTGAAATACACGGCTATCGTCGGCGTCTCTGCCGCGGTCGGCGCATCCGTCGCCGTCAGCGGCGGCATCGGCTTCGTCGGCATCGTGGTGCCGCATCTGCTGCGCCTGCTGATTGGTCCGGACAATCGCTATCTGCTGCCGGCGTCGGCGCTGCTCGGCGCCTCGCTGCTGCTTCTGGCCGATGCGGTCGCACGCACCATCGTTGCGCCGGCCGAACTGCCGATAGGCATCGTCACCGCGATAGCGGGCGCGCCGTTTTTCCTTTGGATCCTGCTGCGCAAGCGCGGCGTGGTTGATTTGTGAGGCTTGATGATCGAGGCCAAGGATGTTTCGGTTGATATCGCCGGCAAGCCTATCGTCAGTGGTGTCGATTTCCACGCGCGGCCCGGCGAGATCGCCGCCATCGTCGGCCCCAATGGTTCGGGCAAGACGACCTTCCTCAAAGCACTCTCCGGCGAACTCGCCTATACCGGGCGCGTTGCCCTCAACGGCCGAGATCTCTCGACGATGAAGCCGGTCGAGGTGGCCGTCCATCGCGCTGTGCTGCCGCAGGCGACGACGCTGTCGTTCCCGTTCACCGTGCGGGAAGTGGTCAAGCTTGGCCTTGTCGGCGGCCGCTCAGGCGTCCTGCCGGGCGAGGATGCGCGGCTGCCGGAACGGGCGCTGGCGCGTGTCGATCTCGACGGCTTTGCCGGCCGTTTCTACCAGGAGCTTTCGGGCGGCGAGCAACAGCGCGTTCAGCTCGCACGCGTGCTGTGCCAGGTCTGGGCGCCGGTGCTCGACGGCAAGCCGCGCTTTCTGTTCCTCGACGAGCCGGTTTCCAGTCTCGACATCAAGCACCAGCTGATCATCATGAACATTGCCCGCGACTTCGCCAGAAGGGGCGGCGGCGTGGTCGCCATCCTGCACGACCTCAATCTGACGGCCATGTATGCCGACCGGATCTTCGTCATGCATCGCGGCCGGCTCGCCGCCACCGGGTCGCCGCGGGATGTGCTGAGCGATGACCTGATCGAAAAAGTGTTCGACTGCCGGCTCAGGGTCGGCGTGCTGCCGGCCGGCAATATGCCGTTCGTGCTGCCTCAGTCAGCAGCTTAATTTATTGCAAACCTAGCCCGCGCCCCTGGCTGGGCTAGGCAGCCGGGGCGCGGCGCTCCAACATGTCGATGCCGAGCAGGTTGCGCACATTCGGCCGCGCCGCTACCAGATCGGCGATCGTGTAGCGGGCGAGCACGGCGAAGAACGCGTTCAGCGCCTCGCGCAGCGCCGAGTTCAGCGCGCAGCTGTCGACCAGCGGGCATTCGGCGGCATCGTTCTCGAAGCATTCGGCCATGGCGAAGCTCTCTTCTGTCACGCGCACGACATCGAACAGGCTGATGGCTTCGGCGGCACGGCCAAGCTTGACGCCGCCATTCCTGCCCCGCACGGTCTGGACAAGGCCGTGCTCGACCAGGGGCTGCAGGATCTTGAACAGGAAAAGCTCCGACACCGAATACGCGGCCGCGATCTCCGGGATGCGGCTCAATCGGTCATCATTGGCCGCGCAATACATCAAGATGCGCATGGCATAATTGGTCTGGCGCGTAAGCCGCATTTTGTCCTCACAAGGCACTGGTGCGGTGCAACCACGCCAGATCTGGAAATTCTTGCTGATGCGGCTTTGACCCGAATTTCCGGATTCGCCACATTGGCTCGGGCGGAATATGGCCTATACCTTGGAATAATTCCAGACTAGCTTCGTGCGATAGATGAATTTTCTCCTCAACTTTGTGTGCGCAGCCGGAGAAGATGCCGGACGAAACCCGCTGTCGCGGGTATTTCGGCGCTCGGAACACTAAATAGGCTGAGATCGACGAGGAGCGGCTCACCCATGTCACAATCGGCTTCGCCCCTGGCGCCGGTCCGTTTCGATGCCGAAGCGGATGCCAAGCTTTCCGCGTTGCGGCGGACGAAATTCCTCGCGGCCGCCGCGCTGGCGCTTTGCGTGGCGGTGTTTGCGCTCGCCAAATCGTTCGAGCACATCCACCCGTGGCTCGGCTTCGTCGCTGCCTTTGCCGAGGCGGCGACCATCGGCGGGCTGGCCGACTGGTACGCGGTGGTGGCGCTGTTCAGGCGACCTCTGGGGCTGCCGATCCCGCACACCGCCATCATACCCGAGAACCAGAACCGCATCGCCGACAATCTCGGCCGCTTCATCGAGGTCAACTTCCTGGCGCCTGAACCGGTGCGTGAAAAGCTCGCCGAGGTCGATTTCTCGGCACTCGTCGCCGACTGGCTGGCCGATGCGGAGCGCGCCGCCGGCCTGTCGCGCTTCGTCGTGCGGCTGGTGCCGCAGACGCTGGCGGCGATAGAGCAATCCGGCCTGCGCGGCTTCGTCACCAGCCGCATGCTCGAACAGATTGAAAAGGTGCCGCTGGCGCCGCTGGCCGCCGAGCTGTTGTCAGCGCTTACCGACGACCGCCGCCACCAGAAACTGTTCGACGAGTTCACCAAGGTGATCGGCAGGTTCCTCAATGACGAACAGGCGCTGGCGACGATGCGCGAGAAGATCCGCGAGGAACTGCCGTCGCTGTTCAACCTGTTCCGCGCCGACGCCTATCTCCTGAAGAAGATCGTCGCCTCGGCCGGTTCGCTGCTCGACGAGGTGAGGGCCGATCCCGATCACCCGATGCGCGCCGAATTCGACCATTTCGCTCAAGGCTTCATCGAAAAGCTGAGGACATCGAAGCAATACGCCAAACGTGCCGAGAAGCTGAAGCGCGATTTCCTGGCCCGGCCGGAAGTCAGGGGATTGGCCGGCGACATGTGGGCAAGCCTCAGCCAGTTCATCGAGCAGGACGCCAAGGCGCCGAATTCGGTTGTCCGCGCGCATCTTGCCAACATGTTCGTCGAGGTCGGCCGCCATCTTGCCGGCGATGCGCAGATCCGGGCCGACATGAACCAGGGGTTCGTGGTGGCGCTGGCGTCGTTCGTGGAGAGCCAGAAGGCCGGCGTGTCGACATTCATCGCCGACCAGGTCAAGCGCTGGGACCTTGCCCAGCTGACGCGGCTGATCGAGATGAACATCGGCCTCCGCTTCAACGGCATGATCATCGGCGGCCTCGCCGGTGTCGTGCTCTATGTGGCCGAGCGGCTGTTCCTCGTGAATTGATGCGCGGCCCGATTGGCGCTCATTCCTCCGCGTTCATGGACTCGCGGCATGCGAGTGCTATTCTCCCGCCGAGGGTGCCCGCATCATGCGGCAAAGGGGAGCAAACGAGCATGGCAAAACAACCGGAATCCGATTCTTTCATGGACATGTTCGGCAGGTTCGGCCGCGACCTGAAGGTGCCCAATGTCGATGTCGAGGCGATCCTCGCCCATCATCGCAAGAACATCGAAGCGCTGGAGAAATCGGCACGAGCCGGTGCCGCCGGCGCCACCTCGCTGTTGTCCCGGCAGCGCGAGATGCTGCAGGATACGCTGCGCGAGGTCACCGATATCGCGCAAAGCTACAGGGCGCCGGGCAATCCGCAGGAACTGATGGCCAAACGGAGGGAGTTTGCCAGGAAGTCCTTCGAGGCCGCGTTGAAGAATGCGGGCGAAGTGGCTGAACTGGTCAAGAAATCCGGTGCCGAATCGGTCGACATCCTGCGCACCCGCATCAAGGAGGCGATGGAGGAAATCCGCGCCGGCTACGAGAAGAAGTAGCGGATGTGGCCGGGGCCGGCTCATTGCTGCCGACAGCGCCCTGAAGCCCGGAAAGCCCGATTTGACCTGCGACTGCGCCGGCGGCGTGGCACGATTGCGGCCGAAATCGACGGAACGGATTCGCGCAGAGCGAATTGACAGAGGCCGTCAGTTCGTGGTCCGGAGGCTCTGGAAGCGATCGGGAAACCAGGAATGAACGAAATACGGCCTAAAACGCCGCCTACCTACGAGCAGTTGAGGACGATGGCCGGGCTGGAACTCGGCGTGTCGGAGTGGACGACGGTCGACCAGAACCGCATCGACCAGTTCGCTGAATGCACCGGCGACCATCAATGGATTCATGTCGACCCTGAAAGGGCGCGGCGGCAAAGCCCGTTCCGCACGACGATCGCGCATGGCTATCTGACGCTGTCGATCATCGGCGCACTGGCGCTCGGCATGGGCATCGTGCCCGAGAATACGCAGGCCGCCTTCAATTATGGCTTCGACAAGGTACGCTTCCTGGCACCGGTCAAGGTCGGTGCCCGCATCAGACTGCGCATCACGCTGCTGTCCATGGAGGACAGGGGCCCCGGCCAGTATCTGATGAAGGCCGCCAACACGGTCGAGATCGAAGGCGAGGAAAAGCCTGCTTTGATGGCCGAAACGCTGGTCATGCTTTATGAACGCCGCAAGCGGGCAGGGGCGTGAGAGGCTGTTCACCTGGAGCGCAAAATCAGAGGTCTTGTGATACTTCCACCAGCCTCTGCCGCTTGAACTCGGCGCGGGCCGAGAGCAGTGCGAGGAACAGTGCAGCCAGCGCCAGCACCGTGGCCGTCTGAAATGTGACCTGCATTCCCCGTGCTGCGGCCTCGGAACTCAGAAGTCCAATGCCTTCCTGCCCTTTGGCCGATGCGACGGCGAATATGGCGCCCATCACCGATGCGCCGGTGATCAGCCCGAGATTGCGCGAAAGGTTGAGCAGGCCGGAAACGACGCCGCGCTGGCCGGCGCCGACACCGGTCATGACGGCTGCATTGTTGGATGTCTGGAACAGGGCATAGCCGATGCAGGTGACGGTGATCGCAACGACATAGCCGGCAATGCCGAGTCTGGTCACGGCGAGCGACAGCAGGAACGTGCCTGTCGCGAGGCTGAGCAGGCCTGCGACCATCATCCTGTGGGCGCCGAAGCGGTCGGCCAGGCGTCCGGCCACCAGCGCCGACAAGGTCGAGACGAGCGGCCCGGTCGACAGCGCGAGGCCGACCATTGCGGCATCGAGCCCAAGTCCTCGCGACAGGTAGAACGGGGCCACCACCAGGGTCGCCATCATCACCGTGGCGACGACGAGGCTCATGGCGAGACTGGCGCTCAGTTGGAGGTCGCGGAAGCTGGCAAGCTGGATCAAGGGGTTTTTCACTCTCGCCTGCGCGGCGGCGAAGAGAAACACGCCGATGCCGGCAGCTATCAGCAGGCTGATGTTGAGTGCGCCGAAATTGCCTCGGCCAAACGTCATGGCCAGTGCATAGGCGGCCAGCGTCAAGGCCAGCAAGGCGGTGCCCACGACATCGAACGTGCCTCGGTCGACCTGCTGCGCTGTCTTGCTGTGTGCCGGCAGGGCACGCCAGGCGAGAGCGAAGGTGAGCACACCCAGCGGGACATTGACGAGGAAGATCGCTCGCCAGCCGAAGCCGGCGATCAAAAGGCCGCCGAGCGAAGGGCCAAGTGTCGTGCCGATCGCGGACATGGCGCCGAGCAGGCCCATGGCGCTGCCAATTCTGTCTTTGGTCACGGTTTCGGCGACAAAGGCCAGCGTCAGCGCCATCATCAGCGCCGCGCCAAGTCCCTGCACGGCGCGTGCGGCAATCAGCAGCCAGAGTGTCGGCGCCAGGCCGCAGAGCACCGATGCCGATGTGAACAGCGCGATGCCGCCAAGCAGCAACGGCCTGCGCCCGAACATGTCGGCCAGCCGTCCGGCGCTGACGATCAGTGTGGTGATGGCGAGCAGATAGGCCAGAACCACCCATTGCACGGACTGGAACGTCGCGTCGAAATCCTGCATCAGCGACGGTAGCCCGACGCTGGCAATGCTGGTTCCCAACGACGACAGCAGCGTGGCGAGCGACAGGCTTGCCAGCGCCCAGCGGGCGGATTGCATCCGTGGCGGCGCCGATGCGCGCCCGTCCAGATTTTGCTCGGCAATTGCCACGGCGATCCCCTTCCATCAGTCCATAACCGGAACTGCTGGAGATCTAGTCCCTTGGCAGATGTGGCGGAAGGCGCAGCGTTTGCATCTTACTCGTGCGTTTGGCGCCATATCATGCCATGATCCGCCGATGACATCGCCCGATCTCAATCTGCTGTTCGCTCTCGACGTCCTGCTGACCGAAGGCAGCGTGGCGCGCGCCGCCAACCGCCTGCGCCTCAGCCCCTCGGCGATGAGTCGGACGCTGGCGCGGCTGCGCCAGGCGACGGGCGATCCGCTGCTGGTTCGCTCCGGTCGCGGCTTGGTGGCGACGCCGCGTGCGGAAGAACTGCGACAACAGGCTGGTCGTGTCGTCCAGGATGCGGAGGCGCTGCTGCGTCCTGCCACCTTGCTCGATCTCCCGAGCCTGGACAGGGTCTTCACGCTGCGCACCAATGAGAGCTTCGTCGAAGAGTTCGCCCCTCGTCTCGTTGCCCGTATCCAGGCCGATGCGCCCGGCGTGCGGCTCCGCTTTGCACCGAAGTCCGATGGAGACGTCATGTCGCTGCGCGATGTGGCGATCGACCTGGACATAGGCGTCGCTGGCGAGACCGGACCGGAGGTGCGCATCCAGGCATTGCTTCGCGACCGCTTCATCGGCGCCGTGCGAATGGGCCATCCGTTGAGCGAGGGCACGGTGACGCCAGAGCGCTATGCCGCAGGCCGGCACATCAGCGTTTCACGGCGTGGCCGCGAGAAAGGGCCGATCGACGAGGCTTTGAACCGGCTCGGGCTGCAGCGGACAATCGTGTGCATGGTGTCCGGGTTCTCGGCAGCCCTTGCCATGGCCCGCACATCAGACCTGATCGCCAGCGTTCCGGAGCGGCACACCGAGGGCGCACGCGTCGGCATGCACAGTTTTGCCCTGCCTGTTGCCACGGCTGGGGTCACCATCTCCATGCTGTGGCACCCGCGCCTGGATGCCGATCCGGCGCAACGCTGGCTGCGCGACTGCGTGCGGGAGATCTGCGCGACGTCTCGCTGACAACGATGAGAAGCCTGCGCCAATCGCCCAGGCTTCTCATCTGTCCCGTTTATTCGGTTTGGCGTTTCCGCAAATATCTCAGCGCGCTTAGTGTGAGCGTCGCCATGACCGAACAGTAGCCCACCAGCGGCCACGCCGTGTCTCCATCAAGCAGGATGATGAACAGCGTGCCGAGGATGCCGACGACAAGGCTCTGGATGCAGAAGTAGAGCGCGACGGCGGTTCCCGCGACATCGCCGAAGGCCTCGAGTGCGCCGTTCGCGGTGACCGAAACAGTGAAGACGATGCCCACGGCGATGACCCACATCGGGCCGACGAATGTGACGAAGGACGGTGCCGCGAATACCTGTCCGAATGCCAGCAGTGCCGCGCCGAGCAGCAACATCGCCATGCCGCGCGCGACGCTGCCCGCGATGTCCCAGTGTGCAATGAACCTTTTGGCGAAGCGGGTGGTCACGATCATGACCAGTGCCGCGGTGGCAAAGGCAAGGCTGAAACCGAGTTGTGAAAAGCCGGCGCGATCCATGAGCACCCGTGGCGCTGTCGAAAAGAACACGAAGAAGGCGCCCATGGCGGCGCTGAAGCCGAGCGTATAGGTCCAGAAGGCTAAGCTGGAGAGAATGGGACGAAACGCCATTCGCCTGTCGTTGCCATTGGTGGGCCGTGTTTCATGCCATCTCGGCCATGCGTTGAGGGTGGCGGCTACCGCCAGACCGCCGAGCGTCAGGAAGATCGCGCGCCAGCCGAGATTGTCGGCGATCAATGCACCGGCAACCGGCCCCAACGCCGGCACGAAGGCCAGCATCGAACTGAACAGGCCGTAGATGACGGCACTTTCAGGCCTCTGCGCATAAACGTCGCGAACCGTTGCAAAGGTCGCAACGAGAATGGCGGATGCACCGATGGCCTGCACGACCCGCAAGGCGACGAACACCATGGCCAGCGAGGTGCAGGCGAGCAGGCCGGAAGCGCCTGCAAATAAAAGCGCGCCGCCGATCAGCACCGGACGCCTGCCGATCCTGTCGGAAATCGGGCCGAAGACGATTTGGCCGAGCCCAAGACAGATCATGTAGAGGCTCAGCGTCAGCTGGATGACATCAGGCGATGTCTTGAGGATTCCCGGCATCGCCGGGACGATCGGGAGGTAGATATCCATGGCCAGCGAGGCCAGGATGTCGAAGGGCGCCATCAGCACCATGGCTGCTGGCAGGGAAGTGGTCCATGTCGGGTTTTTTGGACAAGGCATGATTGAACATCCGCTCAAATGGCTACATTTGGCGGCGATCTGCCGTTCTCACTGAAAATGGGAAATGACGGGCCGCCGCAACAACGAACTGCTGTTGCGGCCTACTTGTCTGCTGACTTGCTGGTTCCCATAACCACTATCCCGGAATGATTGCGCGGACATTCTCTCGAGTGCGCTCGCGGTTCCCTAGCAGCCGAAGGTTGCCCAGGCAACAGGATCAGCTTGATGGGCATCAACGCGCCATCGCAGCTTCGATCACCGTGAAAATCCGCTCGTCCGTGCATTGGGCGACGTTGAAGCGCAGGAAGCGGCTGGCCGTTCCAGACAGGCTGAACGCGTTGCCGGGCGCCAGCACGATGTTGTCGGCCAAAGCGCGGCGGGCCACTTCAGCCGCATCGACGCCATCCGGCAGGCTGCACCACAGGAACAGGCCGGCCGGCTGGTCGATCCAGGGTGAGATACCGATCGCCTTCAGACGAACGCTGGTCTCGCCCATGGCGCGGGCAAGCTTCGCGCGCAGCAAATCCATATGCTTGCGGTAGCTGCCGTCCTTGAGCAGCGTCAGCACCAGTTCGGCCGCGAGCCGGCCGCCGCCGAAGGTAGTGGCGATCTTGAGGTCGGTCAGGGGCTCGATCCAGTCGCGCGGTGCAGCGATGAAGCCGCAGCGAACCGACGCCGAAAGCGTTTTGGAGAAGCTGCCGATGTGGACAACGCGGTTGAGACCATCGAACGCCGCCAGCCTCGGGGCGGGCGCATGTTCGAAATCGGCGAAGATGTCGTCTTCGACGATGGTCAGATCCGATTGGTCGGCGAGCTTGAGCAGCCGATGGGCGGTGACTGGCGACAGCACCGCGCCGGTCGGGTTGTGGATGGCGGAATTGGTGATGTAGAGGCGCGGCCGGTGCTCGGCCAACGCTTGCGCGAACAGATCGATATCCGGCCCCGACGGCGTGTAGGGGACACTGACGACCTTGGCCCGGTGGGCGCGCAACAGAGCGTGGAAGTTGAAGTAGCAGGGGTCGTCGACCAGCACGGTGTCGCCGGGCTCGATCAGGAACCGGCACAACAGGTCGATGGCCTGCGTGCCTGATTCCGTTAGCATGATCTGCCCGGGAGAGGCCTCGATGCCGTGCCCGGCCATACGCCGCGCCAGCAATTGCCGCAGCGGTGGCAGGCCGAGCGGCGTGCCGTAATCGACCAGTGCGATATCGTCGGCACGCGCTACCGTGCGCAGTGCCCGGCGCAGACCTGCCTGCGGCATCCACGAGGCCGGCAGCCAGCCGCAGCCGGGTTTCAGCATGTCGTCGCCGGCCTCCAGGGACTGGCGTGAGATCCAGAGGGGGTCGACCGCGCGGTCGAGGCGGGGACCAATCTCGGCCAGCGACAGCGGCGCCAGCGATCCGGCGGCATAGAATCCGGAGCCCGGCCGCGAGCGGATCGCACCTTCGGCGGCGAGCCGCTCATAGGCTTCGACCACGGTGGATTTGGACACTCGCATGGATTTGGCAAAGGTGCGGATCGACGGCAATTGCGCTCCCGGCGTCAGGCTGCGCGCCGCGATCCGCTGGCGGATCGTCGCCATGACGCCTTCGACCAGCGTTCCGCTGCTCTCGCTTCCTGTTGTCTGTTTGTCCATCCGTACTGCTCTTCTAAGCATGACAGTTGTGTGTAATTGTACCGCATTGTCTCTGGCGATACTACCGGCTCCGCGCGATACGGAGCCGACAAACGGAGCATACGATGGACAAGACCGCGAGCGGCTGGATGAATGGATTCATCGGCGTGTTGATCTTCAGCGGCTCGCTGCCGGCAACGCGCGTGGCGGTCAGGGATTTCGATCCGACATTCCTGACTTCGGCCCGAGCGGCGATTGCCGGACTGCTTGGCCTGGCACTGCTGCTCCTGTTTCGGCAAAAGCGTCCGGAGCGCGGCGACCTGCTGTCGCTGGTGATCGTCGCGCTTGGCGTGGTGGTCGGCTTTCCCTTGCTGACCGCACTGGCGCTCAAGCACGTCACCACGGCCCATTCCATCATCTTCGTCGGCCTGCTGCCGCTGGCCACTGCGATTTTCGGCGTGCTGCGCGGCGGCGATCGGCCGCGCCCGGCGTTCTGGCTGTTTTCATGCATCGGCAGCGCGCTGGTCGCGGGTTTTGCCCTGACGCAGGGCGTGACGGCCTCGCCGGTGGGTGATGGTTTGATGCTGGCCGCCATCATCGCCTGCGGTCTGGGCTATGCCGAGGGTGCCGCGCTGTCACGCAAGCTTGGCGGCTGGCAAGTGATCTGCTGGGCGCTGGTGCTGTCGCTGCCGATCATGCTGGTGCTGACGCTGATGACCATGCCGCCGTCGTTCGACGGCGTCGGCGTCAGTGCGTGGATAGGGCTTGCCTATGTCTCGCTGTTCAGCATGCTGATCGGCTTCGTGTTCTGGTATCGCGGGCTGGTGCAAGGCGGCATCGCCGCGGTCGGGCAGTTGCAGCTGCTGCAGCCATTTTTCGGACTGGCACTGGCAGCGACGCTGCTGCACGAGCAGGTCAGCCCGCTGATGGTGGTCGTCACGCTTGGCGTCGTGCTTTGCGTCGTCGGCGCCAAGCGATTCGCGAAGCAGGAATTGCCACGACGCGCGATCGCCTGACGACGGTACCGTCCTCGCCTAAAACTTCGTGACCACCCCAATACCAATGCCCTCGAAGCCGCCCATCGCCATCAGGGCCGCGGGCGCCTCGTCGAGGCTGATCCTCTTGCCGACCAGCAGTTCGGGCTTCAGCTTGCCGTTGCGGATCATGTCCATCATCGCCTGGTAGCGGTAGGCCTGCATGCCGTGGCTGCCGAGGATTTCGAGTTCAAAGGCGATCACCTTGTCCATCGGCACCTGCGGCCGGGCATGCTCGCCCAGCATCAGGCCGACCTGCACATGGCGGCCGCGCCGGCGCAGATTGGATATCGAATTGAACGAGGTGGTGGGGTGGCCGAGCGCGTCCATCGACATGTGCGCGCCGCCATTGGTGATCTGCTTGACCGCCTTGACCACGTTCGGTGTCGTGGATGCATTGATGGTGGCGACGGCGCCGATCTTTTTGGCGAAATCCAGTTTCTCGTCGGTGAGATCGATGGCGATGACATTGGCGCCCATTGAACTGGCGATCATGATCGCCGACAGGCCGACGCCGCCGCAGCCATGCACCGCGACCCATTCGCCCGGTTTCACCCGGCCCTGGTCGACGATGGCTCGAAACGAGGTGACGAAGCGGCAGCCGAGGCTGGCGGCGGTGGCGAATTCCATCTCGTCGGGCAAGCGCACGAGATTGGTATCGGCGTGTTCGATGGCGACATATTCGGCGAACGAGCCCCAGCCGGTGAAGCCAGGCTGTGTCTGGTGTTCGCAGACCTGGTGATTGCCCGAATTGCACTCGAAGCAGCGGCCGCAGCCGACGGCGAACGGCACGGTGACGCGCTCGCCGGCTTTCCAGCGGGTGACCTGCTTGCCGGCGGCAACAACGACGCCGGCCAGCTCGTGGCCCGGCACATGCGGCAGCGTGATGCCGTCGTCATGACCCATCCAGCCATGCCAGTCGCTGCGGCACAGACCGGTCGCCTCGACCTTGATGACGACGCCATCAGCGGCCGGCTTCGGATCAGGAACGGTCTGGATCCTCGGCGCTTCGCCGAATTTCTCGAAGACGACGGCTTTCATCGGTCACTCCACCCTCTGTGCTGCAGGAAACGATAGCCGATTCCCTGTCTGGTCGAGCAGAAATCGATTCCGCCAGGCCTGTTGGCAGGCAGCAGCTCTTAACCGGTTCCGCGGTTGCGAAAGTCGGCAAGCCGGGTTTCGCCGGGGGCAAGCTGCCGCCCGTCCTCGGCATGTACTTCCAGTCGCTTGATCGGCCGGCTGGTGAGATTGTCGACCATGAAGGTATAGGGTTCGCCCGGTCCGGCGAAGTAGGTCTCGCCCCATTGCCGCAGGGCAACCAGGACATAGAACAGGCCGCGTCCCTTTTGCGTCAGCACATATTCATGATGCGCGCTGCCGTCGGGCGCCGGGACCGTTTCGAGGATGCCATGCGCGACAAGATTGCGCAGCCGCGACGACAGGATGTTCTTGGCGACGCCGAGGCTCTTCTGGAATTCGCCGAAGCGCCGCAAGCCGTCGAAGGCGTCACGCACGATGAGCAGCGACCACCAGTCGCCAATCGCGTCCAGTGGTCGCGCTATGAAGCAATCCGCTTCGTGGTGGCTCGTTCGTTTCACCATGGCAGTCGTTGGTCCAATGCTCTAATTTCGGTTGCAACATAAAACTGTTCCGCCTATCCAGCAAGAGGTTTCAAGTTGAAACCTTTTGTGGAGAGAGACATGAACATGCAGGTGGCGAACAGCGGTGCAACAAGCCTCGAGCAATCCGATGGGCCGCATCGGGTGGCGCCGCCGCCTACGGGATTGTCACGATTGACCGCGCTGATCTTCGCCATCGCCTGCGGCCTGAGCGTCGCCAATATCTATTTCGCTCATCCGCTGCTCGACGCCATAGCGCATGATTTTGCTATCGCGCCGGCCTCGGTCGGCATCGTGGTGACGGTCACGCAGATCGGCTATGGGCTCGGCCTGTTCTTCATCGTGCCGCTGGGCGACCTGTTCGATCGCCGCAAGCTGATTGCCGGGCAGGCGATTCTGTCTGCCGTGGCGCTGGTGGCGGTCGGGATCGCGCCCAACGCGGCGATGCTGCTGGCGAGCCTCGCGGTCGTCGGGCTGCTGGCGGTGGTGGTGCAGGTGCTGGTCGCCTTCGCTGCCGACCTCGCTGTAGCATCGGAGCGGGGGCGGGCGGTCGGCACCGTCACCAGCGGCGTCATCCTGGGCATCCTGCTTGCCCGCTTCGCTTCGGGGGTCGCCGATTTCGCCGGCTGGCGCTGGGTTTATCTTGTCTCGGCCATGTTGACGCTCGTCATGGCGATGGTTCTCTACCTGATCCTGCCGCGCCACGAGGCGGAGCGGCCACGCACATCCTATCCACGCCTGCTCGCTTCGGTGCTGCTGCTGTTCGCGCAGGAGCCGCTGCTGCGCGTGCGGGCGGTGCTGGCCATGCTGATCTTCGCCAACTTCAACGTGCTGTGGGCGCCGCTGGTACTGCCGTTGAGCGTCGCGCCATTTTCACTTTCGCATACCGAGATCGGGCTTTTCGGCCTTGCGGGCGTCGCCGGCGCGCTCGGTGCGCGCTGGACCGGCGGCCTCGTCGATCGTGGATGCGGCCAGTTGGTCACCGGCCTCAGCCTGCTGCTGATGATGGCGGCCTGGCTGCCGATCGCCTTCATGGGCATGTCTCTGTGGTTGCTCGTCGCCGGCATAGTCATGCTGGATCTGGCGATCCAGGCCGTCCACGTCACCAACCAGAGCCTGATCTTCGCCCGGCGGCCGGATGCGCGCAGCCGACTGGTTGGCGGCTACATGATCTTCTACTCGGTCGGCAGCGCCCTGGGCTCCATCGCCTCGACCATGGCTTATGGTGCAATGGGCTGGAATGGCGTCTGTGTGCTTGGCGCCGGCATCGGCCTGTTGGCGCTGCTGTTCTGGGCGTTGACGCTGCGCGTCGGCAGATAAGCCTATGGCCACGGCGCGGTGTCGAGAAGCGGCTGCCAGGCTCGGAACCAGTCGCTCGCCTCGGCCTGCCACGGCCAGATGCCGTCCACAGTGGGATAGATCAGCTGGAGAACACCGAAATCCAGGCCGTCGTAGAACCAGAGGTCCCAGCCGAAATGCTCGCGATAGTGTTCGATATGAACGGCGCCGAATTGACAGTCGAAACCTTCGATAAAACCGGACGATCGCTGCCCTGGTTGGAAAACCTCGCCGGAGCGGACGCGGCTGCAATACTCGTTGATGATGAACTGGGAGATTTCCGGCTTCAGGCCGATGACGATGAGTTCCGGCGCCTTGAAGTTGTGCTCTATTCCAACCGAATAGGTGAAAGGCGGATCGTCGCCTTCCTCCAGCACATGCAAGATGTGGCAGCCATAAGCCTCTATGTCGGCCAGCGCCTTGGCTTCACCTGGGTCGGTGGCTTTTCTACTCGGCATCGATCTGGTTCCGGGGCGCGGCTTTCTGGAAGGCCGGCAGCGCCATGCAGGCGGCATTGATGCGCGCGATCGTCGGGTAGGGGGTCAAGTCGACGCCGAAGCGGGCGTTGCTGGCAATCTGCGCGGCGAGGCAGATGTCGGCCAGGCCCGGCGCGTCGCCATGGCAGAATGTACCCGTCTCCGCCGCCGACGCCATGATCTTTTCAAGCGGCTGAAAGCCCTCGTTCACCCAATGGCGGAACCAGTTGGCGATGTCTTCGTCGCCGGCGCCGAACAGCGTGCGCAGCGAGGTCAGCACGCGCAGATTGTTCACCGGGTGGATGTCGCAGGCGATCATCTGCGCCAGCATTCTCACGCGTGCCCGGCCGGCCGGGTCCTTCGGCAGCAGCGGTGGTTCCGGTTTGGTCTCGTCGAGGAACTCGATGATCGCCAGCGATTGCGTCAGCAGCGTGCCGTCGCCGAGCACCAGCGCCGGCACCAGGCCTTGCGGATTGACCGCGAGATAGGCTGGTTCCAGATGTTCGCCATGGCGCAGATGATGCGGGACATAGTCGTAGCTCAGCCCCTTCATCTCCAGCGCGATCCGCACCCGGTAGGAGGTGGAGGAACGGTAGTAATTATGCAGGACGAGTTCGCTCATGCGCTCACTTCGGCTGGCCGATGGTCACTTCGATGGTGCCGATGCCGTCGACGCCGCCGGTCATCGTGTCGCCGGGGCCAACCGCGCCGACGCCTGCCGGCGTACCGGTGAAGATCAGGTCGCCGGGCTCGAGCTCCATCGCCTCGCTGCAGATCGACACGATATCCGATATTGGCCAGATCAGTTCAGCGAGGTCGGCATCCTGCCTGACCTTGCCGTTGACGGCGAGCCAGATGCGGCCCTTCTGTGGGTGGCCGGATTTCGCCGCGGGGATCAGCGGGCCGCAAGGCGCGGAGCGGTCGAAGGCCTTCGACCAGTCCCACGGACGGGCGGCCTTCTTGGCTTCGTCCTGTAGGTCGCGGCGGGTGAGGTCTATGCCGACACCATAACCCCAGACGTGGTCCAGCGCCTTGTCGCGGGCAATGCGGAAGCCGGCTTTGCCGATCGCAGCCACCAGTTCGATCTCGTGGTGTAGATCGGCCGTCAGCGGCGGGTAGGGGATAGCGGTGCCGGAATCGACCACCGCGTCGGCCGGCTTGGTAAAGAAGAAGGGCGGATCACGCTCGTCATTGCCGAATTCGCGGGCGTGTGCGGCGTAGTTGCGGCCGACGCAGTAGATACGGCGCACCGCGAAACGATCGGACGAGCCCGCAATGGCCACCGATGCGGTTGCGGGCAAGGGAAGGACGAATTCTGTCATGTGGGTCTCTGCTTGGTTGCCGGAACATTCGACCGACTTGGGGGCCTGGACAAGGCAATTTGGTCGAGAAAGTGCCGGCGGCACTTTCCGCCGGATATGGCGATATACTATTTGGCAATAATCTGGCCATGGTGACGAGGTTATTCTAATCGCTCACGAACTGAAATGAACCCCATGACCGCAACCCACGATCGCGCCCGGTTCCTGATCATCGACGACCATCCGCTGTTTCGCGAGGCGCTGCACAGTGCCGTGCAGATGGCCTACCCGGAAGTCGATACGGTGGAGGCGCGCTCGATCACCGAGGCGCTGGACCTTCTGGCCGGCGCCAAGCCGTTCGATCTCGCGCTGCTCGACCTCAACATGCCCGACGTGCATGGCTTTGAAGGCCTGCTGCAGCTCCGGACCCGCTATCCGCGCCTGCCGGTGGTCATCGTCTCGGGCTATGAGGAGCCGAAGATCATTTCCGAGGCGCTGTCCTATGGTGTCGCCGGCTTCATCCCGAAATCGGCGCGCAAGAGCGACCTCGCCGCCGCCATACGCTCGGTGATGGAAGGCGCGATCTATGTGCCGGAAACTTATGAAGGCCGCACACCCGACGCCGAAAGCGTCGACCGCGCCGACATGGTTCAGCGCCTGTCGACGCTGACGCCGCAGCAATTGCGCGTGCTGCAGATGCTGCGCCAGGGCCTGCTCAACAAGCAGATCGCCTACGAGCTGCAGGTGGGAGAGACCACCGTGAAAGCGCATGTCTCGGAGATATTGCGCAAGCTCAATGTCTACAGCCGCACGCAGGCGGTGATCGAGGTTTCGAAGCTGGACAATGCGGAGCTGTTTCGGGATCAGGCTGGGTTTTGAGGCTCGCCGTCCCTCATCCAAGTAGGGTTGTCACCACCACGCTCAACACTGGCTGGGCGAACGTGGTAAAAGTGCACTGTCACCGTAATTCGAAAACCGCAACAATTTCGGCCTCTACATCTATTGGTACAGTAGCTCATCCCTCGCCGCATATGCAGCCATCGTTTCTCTAAATAGTCTTATCATACCAAACGCGCCGATAACCATTTGAGCAGCGCCTCGCCTTCCTTTCAATTTCTCCATTAATATATCCCTCTTCGCAAGAATGTGGCCTTGAGATGCAGCGCTTTTTAGAAATATTTCAGCATCCGGATCAGTCGGTTCATTTTTCTGTATCAAGCGATAGCACCAATAGGCGGCGGACGGGTTCCGGGTGGAGATTTTTTTAAACAGCTCTAAAGATTCAATATTGTCGCCAATTCTTTGTTTTAACCCAGCAATTCTATAAGTTGCCATTTCGATTCCGCCACTTTCTGCAATCGAATAGTAACTTAACGCCATATCATCATCGTGACAATCGGTATTACTGTCATAAACTATCCCCAGAGAATACGCCGCCGCCGCTTTCTTGCTCTCATAGTTCATTGCGTCTAAGAGAATTGATATTGCTTTCTCCACTTCACCCTTGTGGAGGGCTTCCTTGGCCTGAACTAAATGCGTGTCGTCATCGGACATAGGTAGCTCCTCTTTCAATCATCACCTTTGCGCTATCAAATGCGTTGACAGTATGCACTATGGGCCGGGAGGACATATTAAGAGTGCACTGTCACCGTATTTGCCGGATCTCACAGTCGCGCCTGGACAATGCCCCTCATAATCACGGCACCGCGTCAGCGCGCATGAGCGTTACCTTCCTTATCCCATCTGCCGTGCCGCTTTTTATGGGGACGCCAAAATTATCAAGCACGTCCTTGCGACTGGATGAAAAGGAATGTCCAAGAGGTCTCGATCCAAATTGTCAAACTACTGCGTGCGGATACGTAATGTATGCGGACTTCCGGAAGATCATCGTCAACTTTTTCGGAATTTCCAATATTTAAACGGTGGCGATCTCAAAAGTGACGCCTCCGTCTTTCCAAGTAGTTAAGCATCGAATTGGTTATTGTCTAAGCCAGCAGATGCGCCAGCAGCGCCCGCAGTTGTGCCGGCTTCAGCGGCTTGCGCATCAGTTCGATGCCGCCGGAGCGGGCGGCTTTGGCGACCGCTTCCGAACTGTCGGCGGTGACGATCAGCGCCGGCACGGCGCGGCCGAGATAGTCGCGGACTTCGGCGATGGTCGTGGTGCCGAGATCGCCGCCGTCGAGATGCTGGTCGGCAATGACGATGTCGGGCACCCAGTCGGTGTCGCCAAGCATGTCGAGCGCATCGTCGGTCGAGGTCGCGGCCCGCACCAGGCATTGCCAGCGTTCGAGCAGGAAGGTCATGGCCTGCAGCACTTCGATATCGTTCTCGACCAGCAGCACCTTGGTGCCGAACAGGCCATAGCCGCGCGGCCGTTCCATGTCGGCAACGCTGGCGATGGCATCGGCTGGCGCGCCGATGCCGACGGGAACATCGATGTGGAAGATCGTGCCGCGTCCGACCTTCGACGAGAATGTCACGGGATGACCGAGCGCGCTGGCCATGCGGCGCACGATGGCAAGCCCGAGCCCGAGACCGCCACCGTCCAGTTCGGCATTGGCCGGCGAGGTGCCGCGGTGGAACTCCTCGAACACCGCCTCGCGCTGGTCGTCGGGAATGCCGCAGCCCGTATCGGCGACGTCGATGCGGATGGTGTCGCCGCGATGCCTGGTGCCGACAAGCACGCCGCCCGAGCGTGTATAGCCCAGCGCGTTGGAGAGAATGTTCTGCAGGATACGGCGCAGCAGCGTGCGGTCGGAGCGGACGACGGCATGGACCGGCCGGAATTTCAGCGACAGGCCTTTCATCTCCGCCACCGGCAGGAAATCCGAGCGGAGCGACGAGAACAGCGCCTCCAGGCTGACATCGCTTATGTCGGGCTGCACCACGCCGGCATCGAGCTTTGAGATGTCGAGCAGCGTTCTAA
Organism: Mesorhizobium sp. M0491; assembly: GCF_040321265.1. NCBI lineage: Bacteria > Pseudomonadati > Pseudomonadota > Alphaproteobacteria > Hyphomicrobiales > Phyllobacteriaceae > Mesorhizobium > Mesorhizobium sp. M0491. The sequence continues at coordinate 241,583 of NZ_JAMYRE010000002.1, read as the reverse complement.
GCAGATCCTCCATCGTCTCCAGCGAGCGCTCGACCTGCCGCACCAGTTTCTTGCCCTCGTCGCTGGTCTGAACTTCGGCGAGGGCCGAAACCGAGAGATGGGCCGCGTTCAGGGGCTGCAGCACGTCGTGGCTGGCAGCGGCGAGGAAACGGGTTTTCGACAGGTTCGCCAGTTCGGCGTTTTCCTTGGCGGCGCTGAGGTCGATGTTCGACTGCTCCAGCCGGCGCAAGGTCGAGTGCAGTTCCTCGGTGCGGGTGCGCACCCGGTTTTCCAGCGAAATCGCGGTCTGGAACAGCGAAAAGGCGTTGCCTTGCTGGTCCATAGAGCGCTCGACGCGGCTGACCAGTGCCGCGTTGATCTTCTTCAGCTTTTCAAGATCGTTTATGTCCCTCAGCGGCATCTTGTTGCGCCGTCCTATTCCGCCGCCTGGCGCTCGCCGAAGGCGATGCCGGTAAAAGTCTGATTCAGATGCATCGACCGGTACTGTTCGCCATAGGTGCCGAAGCCGATGACATTGTTGACCCGGTAGAGTTCCGAAATCTCGCGAAACACCTGCCGATTGCGCGCGTCGAGCCGGCGCAGCACGCAGTCGAAGCCGAGGATCATGTCGATGCCGCCAAGCCTCTCCTCGACATCGCGCAGGGCGGCGCGCGTCGATTCGACCATGTCCTTTGGTTGGGCGATCGACAGCACGACGCCATCGTCTATGGCGCAGAAGAACGACAGCGAGCCGTCGGCATGCATCTTCTGGATCGATCGGCAATAATATTGGCCGCCCACCTTCACCACCACGGGATGCGAGGCGAAGCTCAGTGGCGTCAGCATCTGCGCGACGATGCCGACGGACGCGGCATATTCCTGCGCTGCATTGGTGGCGTTGAATTCGCGCACGATGCGGTGATCGGGATCGGAAGCCGTCACCACCAGTTTTTCATCGGTGGGAACGAAGTTGTCGGTCTTGAAGACATGGAAGGGAATTTCGGTCGATATCAGCACGATGATGGCGCTGTCGGAAGTGACCTTGCCGTTCGAGATCAGGCGCGTCGTCTCGAATTTCAGATCGTCGCCGGCGGAGCCGCCAAGCAGCGGTATGTCATCGAGGCCCCAGTGGATGGCTGAACTCACCGCTTCTTCGGCATAAGAGAGCCCGTCGATGAAGCAGAGCGCGAAAGTGCCTTTGGTCCGATCGCAACCGAGGCGCGCGCGCAGCGATCGCCGCAGGGTCTCCACCTCGCCGGTGATCCTGTCCATACCCGACGAGGACAGATTTTCGACCATCACGCTAACGGCGGTGAACGCGGTGGACGGAAGCAGCATGGCCAGCACATGACCATCCTCGAGACCTTGCGGCGTGATCTCGCCGGCAGTCGAACAGCCGGCGTGGTGGAGCGCCGGTGCGTGGGTCATGAGCGCCTGGGAAAGGGCGCTGGCTTCGACTAGGCTCTGGGAAAAGAACAGCAGGGCAAAGCCTGCGTCGATGGCGGCTGCTTCCAGTGCGATCGCCTTGGCGAACGCCTCCATGTCGGGCTCGTCCGTGGTGAGCGCCGACAGGCCGCATGCATAGCGCGTCTGTGAATTGGCCAGCGATGTTCTCCGCATTTCCTCCGACGCTTTTTTGTGCGCGGCTGTTTTTAAATGCTTCTGGCGCGCGGGCGTCGACCGACATTGTTGCCTTCAATCGGCGGTTTGGCAATGGGGCCACCGGCACCGCATGTTTGGGCGCGGCCATGACCGAAAGTACAATGTTCCGCGTTTGCGACGTGCTGTTTTTTGTCCGATGTGCGGTGTACGAATAATGCACCACCGAAGCGCGAATACCGCGTCGGCAGCGTGGATACCAAGGTTGATACCCAGGGAGGGACCATGTCGGACGTTTCGTTGATGGTGAACGGAAAGCGGGTCAGCGGTGCTGCCGAGGACCGAACACTTCTGGTTCACTTCCTACGGGAAAATCTCGGTCTTACCGGCACGCATGTCGGTTGCGACACCTCGCAATGCGGTGCCTGCGTCGTCCACGTTGATGGCAAGGCGGTCAAATCCTGTACGATGCTTGCGGTGCAGGCCTCCGGCTCCACCGTGTTGACGATCGAGGGCCTGGCCAATGGCGCCGACCTGCATCCGGTGCAGGCCGCCTTCAAGGAACATCACGGGCTGCAGTGCGGCTTCTGCACGCCGGGCATGATCATGACGGCGACCGACATGATCAGCCGCCACCCCGAAGGGCTCGACGAGGCGACGGTGCGCGCCGAGCTCGACGGCAACATCTGCCGCTGTACCGGCTACCACAACATCGTCAAGGCGATCCTCGCCGCATCGACGACGATGAAGGGGTCGAAGGGTAAGGCGAAACAAGCTGCTTAGGCAAGGGAATAAGGGAGTAGGGCAGTAGGGGAGTAGGGCAAAAAGGCCAACGCAACGAGGCCTCTTTTTCCCTACTCCCTTACTCCCCTACTGCCCTACTCCCATAAATTCCGGAGGAATTTCTGATGGGCATTGAAGGTGTTGGCGCTCGGGTCGCGCGCAAGGAAGACAAACGGTTCATCACGGGCGCCGGCCGCTATGTCGACGACATGGTGGTTCCCGGCATGAAGCACGCCGCGTTCGTGCGCAGTCCGCACGCGCATGCGCAGATCAAGAAGATCGATGTGAAGAAGGCCCAGGGCATGCCCGGGGTCATCGGCGTGCTGACCGGCAAGGAACTCAAGGCCGACGGCATCGGCAATCTCATCTGTGGCTGGATGATCCACTCCAAGGACGGCTCGCCGATGAAGATGGGGGCATGGTCGCCACTGGCGTTCGACCGGGTCCGTTATGTCGGCGACGCCGTCGTCATCGTCGTCGCCGAGACCAAGGGGCAGGCGCGTGATGCCGCCGAGGCGGTCGAGATCACCTACAAGGAGTTGAAGGCCGTCGTCGATGCCTCCAAGGCGATGGACAAGGGTGCGCCGCAGATCCACCCCGAAGCCGACAACAATCTGATCTTCGACTGGGACATCGGCAATGCCGACGACACCGCGGCGGCCTTCGGGAAGGCGGCCCATGTCGTCAAGATGGACATCATCAACAACCGGCTGGTGCCCAACGCCATGGAGCCGCGCGCCGCACTTGGCCATTACGACAAGGCCGAGGATCACTATACCTGCTGGACGACCTCGCAGAATCCGCATGTGGCGCGGCTGGTGATGAGCGCCTTCTACAATGTCGCGCCGGAAAACAAGCTGCGCGTGATCGCGCCCGATGTCGGCGGCGGCTTCGGCTCGAAGATCTACATCTATCCCGAAGAGATCGTCTGCCTGTGGGCGTCAAAGAAGACCGGCGTGCCGGTCAAATGGGTGGCCGACCGGACCGAAAGTTTTCTGACCGACGCGCATGGCCGCGACCATCACACCCATGCTGAAATGGCCTTCGACAAGGACCACAGGATCCTCGGCCTGAAGGTGGAAACCCAAGCCAATCTTGGCGCCTATATGTCGCTGTTTTCATCGGCGACGCCGACCTATCTCTATGCGACGCTGCTGTCGGGCCAGTACAACATCCCGGCCATCCACGCCAATGTGAAGGCGATCTACACCAACACCGCGCCCGTCGATGCCTATCGCGGGGCGGGGCGGCCGGAAGCGACCTTCGTCATGGAGCGCATGATGGAGACGGCGGCCCGCCAGTTCGGCGTTTCGCCGGCTGAGCTGCGGCGCAAGAACTTCGTCACAGCGTTTCCGCATCAGACGCCGGTCATCATGTGCTATGACGCCGGCGACTATGCCGCTTCGCTCGATGCGGCAATGCAGGCGTCGGATTATGCCGGCTTCGCCAAGCGCAAGGCCGCCGCCGCCAACAAGGGGTTGCTGCGCGGCATCGGCATGAGCTGCTACATCGAGGCCTGCGGCATCGCGCCGTCTGCGGCCGTCGGCTCGCTCGGCGCCGGTGTCGGCCTTTGGGAATCGGCGGAAGTGCGCGTCAACGCGGTCGGTACGATCGAGGTGCTGACCGGCTCTCACAGCCACGGCCAGGGCCATGAGACGACCTTCGCGCAACTGGTCAATGAGCGCTTCGGCGTGCCGCTCGATTCGGTCTCGATCGTCCATGGCGACACCGACAAGGTGCAGATGGGCATGGGCACCTATGGCTCGCGCTCGGGTGCGGTCGGCATGTCGGCCATCGTCAAGGCGCTCGACAAGGTCGAGGCCAAGGCCAAGAAGATCGCGGCGCACCTGCTCGAGGCCGACGAAGGCGACATCATCATCGAGAACGGCGCGCTGAAGGTGGCCGGCACCGACAAGAACGTGCCGTGGTTCCAGATGGCGCTGGCCGCCTACACTGCCCACAACCTGCCGGGCGGCATGGAGCCCGGGCTCAAGGAGACGGCGTTCTACGATCCGTCGAATTTCACCTTCCCGGCGGGCTGCTATATCTGCGAGGTCGAGGTCGACCCGGAAACCGGCGTCACCGAGATCGTCCAGTTCGTCGCCGCTGACGATTTCGGCAACATCATCAACCCGATGATCGTCGAGGGCCAGGTGCATGGCGGGCTGGCGCAAGGCATTGGCCAGGCACTGCTCGAAGGCGCCTATTACGACAACAGCGGACAATTGCTGACCGCGAGCTACATGGATTACACCATGCCGCGCGCCGGCGATCTGCCGTCGTTCAAGGTCTCGACCTCGAACACGCCTTGCCCGGGCAATCCGTTGGGGATCAAGGGCTGCGGCGAGGCCGGCGCCATCGGCTCACCGCCGGCGGTGATCAACGCCATCACCGATGCCATCGGCAGCAACGATCTTGCCATGCCGGCTTCGCCGTCCACCGTGTGGGCCGCGATCCGCGCGACGAAACATTGAACGCGAATGGCGAATAGGGAGTAGCGAATAGGGGGAGAACGCGATGTTCGCTACTTCCTGTTCGCTCTTTCACCCAGGGGAGAAAGACAAATGTACGCAGTCAACTATCACCGCGCCGCCTCGGTCGCCGATGCCGCCAAGCTGATCAAGACCGGCGACGCCAAGCTGCTTTCGGGCGGCATGACGCTGATCCCGGCGATGAAGACGCGGCTTGCCGCGCCGTCCGACCTTGTCGACCTGTCGCGGATCACGGAGCTGCAGGGCGTCACGGTGTCGGGCAAGACCGTCGCCATCGGCGCCGCCACCACGCATCACGCTGTTGCCAATGACGAGAAGCTGAAGAAGGTCTGTCCGGCGCTTTCTCATCTGGCATCGCTGATCGGTGATCCGGCGGTGCGCCACAAGGGGACGATCGGCGGCTCGATCGCCAACAACGATCCGGCGGCCGATTATCCGGCGGCGCTGCTGGCGCTGGGCGCCACCATCATCACCAACAAGCGCCAGATATCAGCCGACAAATTCTTCAAAGGCCTGTTCGAAACGTCGTTGAAGGATGGCGAAATCGTCACCGCCGTCACCTTCACCGCGCCGGCCAAGGCGGCCTATGAAAAATTCCGCAATCCGGCATCGCGCTACGCCATCGTCGGCGTGTTCGTGGCCAAGGGCAAGGATGGCGTCAGCGTCGCCGTCACCGGTGCCGGCGACGACGGCGTTTTTCGTTCGAAGGAGATCGAGGCAGCATTAGCCGGGAACTTCGCGGCCTCGGCACTCGAAGGGGTAAAAGTGCCGGCGAAGAATTTGATGACCGACATCCATGCCTCGGCCGACTATCGCGCCAATCTGATCGCGGTGATGGCCAAGCGCGCGGTGGCTGCCGCCAACGCCTGATACGGTCAGTTGTGAACACGGGAGAAGGGGTCATGCGGCCCCTTTTCCTTTTTGGGACGACCTGTAGTTGTCCAATTTTGATGGAATCGCCCCCCGCACCAATCGTTTGCCTGAGCAATTTCTTCCGCCGACACTTCACCTGGAACTGCACCGGCGGCAATCTCGCACTTGCACAAATCCATATTGCACTGCAATATGGATTTGGGCGGGAATGCGAGCTGGGTTCGAAATGTACCGTCGTACCCTTCGCATACCTATTGCGAGAGGATCGGCATGACCGACATTTCCGCGACGCATGTCGTTCCGTCCCGATCCGCCGCCGACAGATCAACCAGAACAAGACTGGCCTATCTCGACGGCTGGCGCGGCCTTTCGATCGCGCTGGTGCTGATCGGCCATTTCTTTCCGGTTCCGGGAATCAATCTTGGCGTGCTGGGCGTCGAATTCTTCTTCGTGCTCAGCGGCCGGCTGATGGGCGAGATCCTGTTCATCGAACGCTACCCGCTGAAAAAATTCTTCAAACGCCGCTTCTCCCGCATCTATCCAGCTCTTCTGGTCTTCGTAGTCGTCGCGATGATCGCGCTGGCCGGCACGTTCATCGCCTTCAAATGGAAGGCGGCGCTGACGGCGCTGACATTCACCTACAACTATGCCGGCATTCTCCTGACGCGGGCAGGGGCGCTCGACCATATCTGGTCGCTCTGCATCGAGGAGCACGCCTACATCATCCTGGCGCTGATCAGCGTCATCGTCTCAAGTCGCTCTCGCGTGGTCGTGCTGCTCCTGGCGCTGGCCTTGCTGGCCATGGCCAATGGCGCGGTTTCGTACTGGGTCTTCGGGATGGACTACGAAACCACTTATTGGCGCACCGACGTGCACATCGCGTCGATCCTGCTGTCGGCTTCGATCTGCCTGCTCAAGGCCGATGGCAGGCTGCCTGCGTTTTTGAGAGGCAAGCATGTGGCCCTGGTGGCAACGTTCTGTGCCGTTGTCCTGTTCCTGGATCAGGTGCCGACGCCGATCCACTATCTCTTCGCGGTGCCGCTGCTGGCGCTGGCCGTCAACGCACTCGATTTCAGCCCACGGTATTTTTCCGGATTGCTGTCCTCCTGGCCGATGGCGACGCTGGGCCTGTGGTCGTACTCGCTCTATCTGTGGCAGCAGCCGTTCTACAAATTCGTCTATGAACAAGGCAGCGCGCCGATCCCGATGCTGGCCGGCGTTTTTGCCTGCGCGCTCTGCAGCTACTACCTCATCGAGCGCCCGGCGCGCGAATGGCTCAACCGCAACTGGTGAATGCCGTCGTGCCCGGCCAGATGATCGCGAGTGCAGGTGGAGTGGATCGCGCTTCATAAGCAGACAATCAATTAATTATCTCTAATATAATTTTTTGGAAAGTAATGACCTGCTTTCGATATAGGCCAGTCTCATTAGACATTGGTCTTATGACGGGCATTCCTTATTGCCTCACCGGCTCACCCTCCTAGTTTGTTCGCAGGACACATCTGAGAAGATGGTTCGAAGACGCATCTGGGAGGATGGAATGGACACGACCGGGGAGAGGGCGGGCGGCTGGCTCGACCGCTCACGCACCGTCGCCGAACCTGGCTTCAGCAGGTGGATGGTGCCGCCAGCGGCGCTCTGCATACACCTTTGCATCGGCCAGGCCTATGCGTTCAGCGTTTTCAACCTGCCGATGTCGAAGTTGGTCGGCATCACCGACTCGGCGCCCGACGACTGGAAGCTGACCGGCCTTGGCTGGATTTTCTCGATCGCGATCCTGTTCCTGGGCATTGCGGCGGCGTTCGGCGGCGGCTGGCTGGATCGTGTCGGGCCGCGCAAAGCCATGGTCGCTTCTGCCTGCTGTTTCGGTGGCGGCTTCATTGTCTCGGCGCTCGGCGTCTATCTGCACCAGTTGTGGATCATCTATCTCGGCTACGGCGTGCTGGGCGGCATCGGTCTCGGCCTCGGCTACATCTCGCCGGTCAAGACGCTGATCACCTGGTTTCCGGACCGGCCGGGCATGGCAACCGGCATGGCGATCATGGGCTTCGGCGGCGGCGCCTTCATCGCCTCGCCGCTGTCGGTTTATCTGATGAAGCTGTTTTCGACGCCTGAGCATATCGGCGTCGCTGAAACCTTCCTCGTGCTGGGCATCGTCTATTTCGTCTTCATGCTGATTGGGGCTGTTATCGTCAGGGTGCCGCCGGAGGGCTGGCGGCCCGCCGGATGGACGCCGCCGGCGGCACAGGATGCGATGGTGACGACGTCCAATGTCCATCTCGACGATGCGTTGAAGACGCCGCAGTTCTGGCTGCTTTGGGGTGTGCTGTGCCTTAACGTCACGGCAGGCATTGGCGTGCTCGGGCAAGCCTCGGCCATGAGCCAGGAGATGTTCCCGGGACGCATCTCGCCGGCCGCTGCTGCCGGTTTCGTCGGCCTGTTGTCGATCTTCAACATGCTCGGCCGCTTCTTCTGGGCCTCGACCAGCGATTATATCGGCCGCAAGACAACCTATGCCATCTTCTTCGCGCTGGGCGTCGTCCTCTATGCGGCGGTGCCTTGGACCGGCCAGACCGGCAGCGTCTTCCTGTTCGTGCTGTTCTACGGGATCATCCTCAGCATGTATGGCGGCGGCTTCGCCACCATTCCCGCCTACCTGCGCGACGTCTTCGGCGTGCGTTACGTCGGCGCCATCCACGGCCGATTGCTGACCGCGTGGTCGGTGGCGGGCGTGCTTGGCCCGGTGCTGGTGAATTATATCAGGCAGTACCAGATCGACAGCGGCGTGGCGAAGGCCGACGCCTACACGGTCACCATGTACATCATGGCCGGCCTGCTGGTCATCGGCCTCCTGCTCAACCTGATGATGCGGCCGGTCAATGCGCGCTTCCACATGAAGACCGAACCAGCGGTGGCTTAGAGCCAGTTCCATCCCGATAGAATCGGGATGGGCTCTATCGTATTGTTTGAGCATGATCTTTTCCGAAACCGGAGCCCAATTTCGGGATCATGCTCTGAGGAGACCGACCATGGCGCAAGACAACGGCAATTCGATCAAACTGACGCTGTCCTGGCTGCTGGTCGGCATCCCGTTGGTCTGGGGGTTCTGGATGACGCTGGTGAGTGCGACAGCCTTGTTCCAGTAGCCCTGTCTTCAGTTCGATCCGCCTGGCCTCAGACGGAGGTTCGTCTGATGTAATAGCGGACCGCTTTCTTGCCGCCATGGATGACGGCGTCGCCGGCCTCAGTGAAGCCAAGGGCGGCGTGAAAGGCATCCGAGGCAGGGTTCGGCGGGGCGGTGTTGACTTCGCAGGTGACCAGATTGTAGCCGGCGCGCTCAACATGGCCGAACAGATCCTGATAGAGCCGGCGGGCATGGCCGCGGCCGCGCGCATGCGCCGCCACGACGACGCGGTCGACATAGACGAAGCGCTTATAGCGCTCGCGGAACCACAGGAAATTCGGGCTGTCGTAGCGGGCGTCCTGGTCGAAGGTCATGATGAAGGCTTCGAGATCGCCGATGCGCCTGGTGTAAAACGCTTCGCCAAGCAGGAAAGACAGCCGCTCAGCCTCCAGCCACGACAGTTCGGCGGCATGCTCGTTGTTGAGCGCCAGGATCGCCGCTTCGTCTGCGGCCGATACACGGGCTATCGGGGCAGGGGTAGAGGTCATGCCTTGGCTGCCGCAATCGTTGCCGCCACCAGCGGTGTGTCGGTCAGCGTGTTGCGATACTCGCGATCGAGATCGGAACCACCCATGCCGACATGGGGATTGCGGTAGTCCATGGCACTCGGCACATCCTTGAGGGCGGCAAAATGCATTTCGGACAGGCCGGTTTTGCTGCGCACTTCGGCAATGTTGTGCAAATCCAGGCCGCCGCAGCCGAGGATGACGATGCGGTCGCCGGCCTGCCGCACCAGATCCGCCAACAGCGGCAAGCCTTCGACGGCAGTGTCACGCTGGCCGCTGGTCAGCACGCGGCCGACCTTGCTGCGGATCAGCGATTCGAGCGCCTCGGCCGGATCGCGCGTCATGTCGAAGGCGCGATGGCAGGTGACGTTCAAGGGGCCAGCGGCTTGTGTCAGTTCGCTCATGCGCGCCTCATCCATGGTGCCATCGGCGTTCAGGCAGCCAAACACCACGCCGGGCACGCCGAGTTCGCGCAGTGCCGAGACATCGGCCAGCATCGAGGCGTATTCGGTCTCACTGTAGAGAAAATCGCCGCCGCGCGGCCGCACCATGACGTGAAACGGCACGCTTGCCTGCTCGATGGCGGCGCGGACCGTGCCGAGGCTCGGCGTGATGCCGCCTTCGATGAGGCTGGCGCATAATTCGACCCGGTCGGCGCCAGCGGCTTGCGCCGCGAGCAGGCCGTCAATGCCTTCGACACAGATTTCGATCAGCGGCAGGCGGAGAGCTTTGGTCAAGGGGCGATCCAGTCCATGATTTCCCGGCCAGCCCTAGCACCGGGCCGGCTGCTGCGAAAGCGCGAACAGCCTTCCGCCTTCGGGCACAGACTTCGCGGTTATTGGCGCAATTCCGTATTCTTGGCGCCTTGCTCGACCTGATCGATCACCAGAAGCTTCACCTCGACATCACCGATATTGGTGGCCTGATGCCACTGGCCGATCATTTCGATGATGAAATCGCCAGCCTTGTAGGTGTTGCTGATGCCGGTCTCGACATTGGTGACCTTCAGCGTGCCGGCCTGGACATAGGCGTAGCGCGGAAAGGGGTGCCTGTGGACCGGCAAGGTCGCGCCCGACGCGATGTCGTAGCTCGAGACCAGCACCTGCACGTTCTTCTGCGGCAGCGTGATCGGCTGGCCGGACGCGGTCGTCGTGCGCGACGCAAGAGGGGTCACGACGACAGGCGTGCCGCTGCTGTCCAGCGCGTGGGCCGGGTTCGCGGAAAAGGCCACCGCGAGCAGCAGTCCGGACATCAAAATTTTTCGCATGATTCGCTCCACCCCGCCGCCAACATCGCGCAGTGACCGCCAGCACGCAAGGCAGCGCCTTGGGCACCCGCTTCAGCGGACCTCGTACGGTGTGGCGGAATTCCCCGCCGAAGAGCATGGCTCGCTGGATCTGCCTGCCGGCCAGAAAATTTTTTACGCCCCTCTTGACGGAAAAAAACACGATTACCAGATCGTTTTCCGTCGAGGCTTCGGCTCGACATATTGGCGTCGCAGCGGCGCTGCGACAGCCTCGTAACCCATGTTGCTTCACGGAGGATATGGCTATGAGAAGCTTTGATTATACCCCTCTTTACCGCACAACGGTCGGCTTCGACCGTCTCTTCGATATGCTCGAGAAAAGCGGGCGCTCCGACTGGCCTCCCTACAATATCGAGAAGATTGGCGAGAACGACTATCGCATTACGATGGCTATCGCCGGCTTCGCTCTCGATGAAGTCGAACTCATACAGAACGGCCCCGAATTGTCTGTCATCGGCCAAAGGAAACCCGACCAGGAAAATCGGGAGGTCCTTCATCGCGGCTTGGCGACGAGCAACTTCAAGCAGGTGTTCAAACTTGCCGATCACGTAAAGGTCAAGGCGGCCAACCTCGAGAATGGCTTGCTGTCGGTGGACCTGATCCGCGAAGTGCCCAAGGAACTCAAGCCTCGGCGCATTGAGATAGGGTCCGAAGCCAAGGCGGTTTCGCTCGAGCAACCCGGCAAGAAGCAGTTGATCGATTCCGATGCGGAGCCTCAGCGCGAGGTCGCCTGATTCCCTGGAACCTAGATCTACGGTCCGCCTCCCGGTTCGGCCGGGAGGCACAGCTCGCGGAGAATGGAGATGAGAACCGAAGCTTACAGTTTTTACCAACCCGAACCGAAAAATCTTGCCGCGGAATCCGCTGAGTTGCGGACGCCAGATGACGTCCTGAACGAGGAGACGATGACAATCGGCGCAAAGCGGGCTTTGCTCGCTTTCTGGGCTTCCGACGTTCATGCGGTTCCTGACAATCCCGCGTTGCGGCAATTGGACAACGGCGCCATCGTGGAAGTCAGCGACATACTTCGCGCCCTCCACCTCCTGGACGAATCCGGGCGGGAACCGCGTATTTCAAAGATGCCGGGCACCGTCAGCCCGTCTTTCGACCGGCGCCGCAGGAAGAGCCGCCTCGGTTGGATGCGGCACCCCTGGCGAGATGACGACGATGATCCGCCGCCAATCCCGGCCATTGCAACGGTACCGCCTGGGCGTGGAGGTGGCGGCATGTTGGCCGAGCCGGAGCATGCAATCGCATGATGACCCGAACCAGCAACAACCCACCGTGCCGAATGGAGGATTACATGAGTGACAGGACGTTCGACCAACCGGTCCTGGTCAAGAATGGCGAGTTCATTCAAGAAATAGGGTGCCTCGACGACGCCTTTGACTTCTTTGACGAGTGGCCAAGGGAAAGGCGGGGTCCGATTTTCGAAACGGCCTTTCGAGCCTGCCAGCGTGCTTACGACGGCCAGGTTCCGCTGACGGTGGCGCGCGATGCCGTCGCCGGCTTCGCAAGATCCGTCAAGATCCTGCAGGACCCGCTTGCTCAGTTCCCTTGGATGGACACAAGGTCAGGTCGCGGTGGGATTACCGCTTAGCCTTGATAAAAGGGGCGGCGCTACCAGGACGGCTGGGCCTGCATCGTCGTTTTCACATCGCTGCAAGGTGAGCTGCCCTACCAGTTCACCTTGTAGCGGGGCGGCTCGATCTTTTGTTCGAACTCCCTGGTGCGGTTTTTGGCGACTGGCTAGGTCAGCCTCGCAACAGTCAACGCTAATATAATGTTCGAAGCGTCGCCACAGGAGGTTCAATGGTTTCCGCTATCGTAAGTCAACATCCGCATGTCCCGGAAAAACAAACGGCAGTGGGGAAGCCGCAAACCGGGGAAGGATTTTCGCCGGGCCGCAGCGCGGACGCCGTGGGACATCTGGCCAAAATCATGGTTGCCGCAGGCGGCGATATGGATGCTGGCGCGCAAGGCCGCGCGGCATCCAAGATCGCCAGGATGGACATCACGGTTCTGGCCGCACCACCCGTAGAAACACCAACAGAGTAAAATATGCTCGTTCGGGCGCCTCCGCGCCGTCATCAGCGGCATGCGCGGCTCTCGCAGATTACGCCACGGCTCTCAGCGGAGGCTCCGCCATCGTCCCCAGGCCGTCGCATTCCGCGCAGGCGCCCGTCTTTCCAGGGCAGCCACCCCGATGGGTTCCCTGCGGGCAGCAGTGCCCGTTTGACGCATACCACTTGGAGCAGTCGAAAACCCTGCCGCTGCCATGACAGCGCGGGCATTCCATATTCGATGAAATCATACTAATTCTTGCCCAACCCAAACGCACTCGCCCTACGTCGCAAGTAACAGGAATCATTGTGCTTTCAAGCACATTGCCCTGACTTAAATTGGGGGGATCGACGGATGGCCGGCATCGATGGCGAGCTATTGTTGCGCCGTAATTACGTTCCTCGTGAAGACCTTGCTCGCCACAAGCCGCGTTGGACATTGGCCGGCAACAATAGGTTGCGCCGCCTTGTCCCGTTCGTTCTCAATGGTGACGGCGACTGCGTCGCCGGGCTTCGCGTCGGCGGCCTGTGTGGCCGTGGACGCGAAGAGGACCGTCTGGGTGATGAGAGCCGAAAACGCGGCAACCTGGACCAGCACGGCGGCGAGGGCGATCTTCTTCAGCATGCGAGAAAACGCTCTTCGATGTTCCCGGTTCCCCACGCATTCAGGTTTTCTGCTCGCTACGGAACAAGAGACCGGCAGGGCGGTTAACTCGATTATGCCGAGCAAGATCAAAGAGCCACCATCGAAGCCCGCACCGGAGAAGATACCTGTGCAACGCCGGGACAAAGAAGTCCCGCCAGAGCTTAAGCATGTCGACCCGCCACCGCGAGATGTGCGAGAGGCACCGGCACCCAACCCGAACGGCGACAAGAGATGAGATCGCCGAGATCGAAGCAAGGCCTTATGCCTGCTCCCGCGAACCGTCCCGATGCCGCGGCGTCATCGACGGCGCTGGACAGCGGGGCCAGGTCAAGTTGAGAATCAACCTGCTGACCGCGATTTTGCAGACATGCCATAGATCAGCCCCTATGGGCGACCTGACCGTCTCAAGGCTTTGAAAAGATTGGCTCCCCGGGCCGGATTCGAACCAGCGACCAACCGGTTAACAGCCGGTTGCTCTACCACTGAGCTACCGGGGAACGGATGCTCTTATGTGAGTGGCGCAGCCTATAGCTGCCCTTTTCGGCTTTGCAAAGAAGCTTTTCACATTTTTCCGAGGCTTTTTCGCGCAGGCGTTTCTCGCAATCGTCGAAGGAAGCCCTCATATTAGCCGTCTTGGCGGGGATATGGAACCGAAAGCGCGGCGGCTGCTTTGGTTCAAGCATGCTTGCGAACAATCAAACGGGTCAATCTTTCGAGACGATGACAGCACAAGACAACCAGATGCCGGCGCGGAAAATCTCCGTTTTCGGGCGCGAGTTCAAAATGCCGCGCTCGCGCGGGCTCAGAATCACGATCGGCATCCTGCTGACCGTTGGCGGCGTCCTCGGTTTCCTGCCGATCCTCGGCTTCTGGATGGTTCCGCTCGGATTGCTGGTGCTGTCCTATGAATTCGCCATGGTTCGCCGTCACCGGCGTCGCTTTGTCGTCTGGTGGGAACGGCGTCGCCGGCCCGATTGACCGCCGATAGCGCAAGGCGGGTGTTCAGCGGGCGGCGTGCTCTTCCAGCGCCTCACGGATCTGCTTGAGAATCGCCGCGGCCGAGGCAAGCCTTGCCCTGTCATGCGGCGACAGGCTGTCCGCACCTTCGATGGACAGACGGTCGATTGCGTAATGCATAGGCTCTCCGCATTGTGGCAGGGACAGGCCGGACGAGGCACTTGTATTTGCTGCCACTGTCCGGTGCATGGCTCTTCCTCCTGCCATGTCCAACGCACGGCCGCCGATGAGTTTCTTCTCCGGGCAGGCTATGCTTAATTGTCCGCTAATGGAGCGGTCAGGCCCGATCCGACGATTTGCCGGGTGCCGTCCGGACTGACGCGAGGAAACCGTTCGGAATGCACGGTGGCCGCTTGACGTCATTTTCGCCGCAACCTATTGGAACCGGGTGGAACGCCGGGAGCAATGAGGCCTCGTGGCGGAGTGGTTACGCAGAGGACTGCAAATCCTTGCACCCCGGTTCGATTCCGGGCGAGGCCTCCAATGCCCGGGCCCCCGCGCGGCAGCGCAGGGGCCTGAAGTTCCTGACACAATGGACCGCGGTTCTGGCGCGGCAAGCGGATTGGTTGGGACATGAGCGCTGATTTCTCCGAACTACGCGTCAAGATGGTCGACGGCCAGGTCCGCACCACCGATGTGACCAGCGCGCCGCTGCTCGATGCAATGCTTGTCGTCCCAAGAGAGATGTTTGTCGGCGCCGCCCAGCGCGATCTGGCCTATATCGACGAGGACATCCGCATTGCCGCCGGCGCGGACGGCGCGCGCTACCTGATGGAAGCATCGCCGTTGGCCAAGCTTATCCAGCTGGCGGAGATCAACCCGACCGATTCGGCGCTCGATGTCGGTTGCGGAACCGGCTACGCCTCGGCCATCCTGTCGCGACTGGCCAGGTCCGTGGTGGCGCTCGAAAGTGATTCGGCGCTGGCGGAAACCGCCAGATCGACGCTTTCGTCGCTGGGCTGCGGCAATGTGACCGTCGTCCAGGGCGCGTTGCCGCAGGGGCATGCCGCTAAGGCGCCTTATAACGTCATCTTCGTCGGTGGCAGCGTCGCGGAAGTGCCGGTGGCGCTGCTGGACCAACTCGCCGAAGGCGGCCGCCTTGTCGCCGTCGAAGGGCAGGGCAATTCCGGCGTGGCCCGTCTCTTTTTCAAGGCCGGGGGGGTTGTAACCGGAAGACGTGCATTTAATGCGGCAATTAAGCCACTACCGGGGTTTGAACGCATTCGTGCTTTCGAATTCTGAATGATTTGGCCTTGCAGGAGAGGCTGTGTCATGGTCGCTTGCATTTGAACGATCGCTGCGGATCCCAGACTGGGGGCACTTTGGGGTGAGCAGCAGGGAACATCGAACACGCGGCGCCGGCTGATCTATGAGAGAAGCAGGCGCGGCGCGGTTCCCATGGAAAACGAATGAGGGTTTAACCGTGCCGTCTTTACGCAAGTCACTTTTCACCGCCGTCCTCGTTTCGGCGACCATGCTGTCCCCACTGGCGGCTTCAGCCGAAAGCATCTCCGGCGCGCTTGCAAAGGCCTATCAGTACAATTCTTCGCTGAATGCATCCCGCGCCGGCGTTCGTGTCACCGACGAGGGTGTCGCCATCGCCAAGTCGGGCTACCGCCCGATTGTCACCGGCTCGGCGGATATTGATTATTCGAGCAGCCATCTCAATGGCACCAATTCAAGCGTGAGGCTGACCACCGGAAATTTTGGCGTCCAGATAAACCAGATGCTGTTCGATGGCTTTCAGACCAGGAACAATGTCGCTGCCGCCGAAGCGCAGGTCCGCGCTTCCGTCGAAAGCCTGCGCAACACCGAAGAGGGTATCCTGTTCAGCGCGGCCCAAGCCTATATGAACGTGATTCGCGACCGGCAGGTCGCCGTGCTGACTGAGCAGAACCTTCAGTTCCTGACCGAAACGGCGCGCGCGGCGCGTTCGCGTTTCGAAGTTGGCGAAGGCACGCGCACCGATGTCGCCCAGGCCGATGCTTCGCGGGCCGCCGCCGTGGCATCGCTGAGTGCCGCCCGGGCGCAGGCGCTGGCAAGTGCGGCGATCTACCGCCAGATCGTCGGCGACGAGCCGGGCAAGCTCAAGGGCGCTTCGCCGGTGGCAAAGCTGTTGCCGTCGAGCCTCGCCGCCGCCGTCGGGGTGGCCTCGAACGAGCATCCGGCCATCCTTGCCACGCAGCATCTGGTCGACGCGGCCGCGTTTTCGGTGAAGTCGGCCGAAGGCGCGCTGTTGCCGCAGCTGTCGGCTTCCGCCGGCGTTTCGAGCGCCTATCGCAATACCTCGCCTTTGCCGGGCGTCGGTTCGCAGGATGGCACGACCAATTCGGCCAGTGTCGGGGCAACGCTGACCATCCCGATCTATTCGGGTGGCCGCACCTCGGCGATCGTGCGCCAGGACAAGGAATCGCTCAGCCAGGCCCGCATCCAGGTCGACGTCAGCCGCGACCAGGTGCGCCAGGCCGTCACCGCCGCCTGGACCGAGTACACCGCCGCGCAGCAGCAGCTGACGGCCAACAGGCAGGTGATCGAGGCCGCGAAGCTGGCACTGAACGGTGTCATCGAAGAGCGCAATGTCGGCCAGCGCACCACGCTCGACGTCCTCAACGCGCAGGCGACGGTCATCACCGCCCAGATCAACCAGGCCGGTTACGAACATGATGTGGTGGTGGCGAGCTACGCCATCCTGCAGGCGACCGGCCGTCTGTCCGTCGACCGCCTTGGCTTGCAGGTAGCGAAATACAAGCCTGAAGAGCATTACAACGCGGTCAAGGACAAGTGGTACGGCCTGCGCACGCCGGACGGCCGCTGAAGCGTTCGGCCAGGACTGGCCGTGCTCCTCGTTTGAGCAGGATCTTTCGTACTGCGCTCTCGGGTTCAGATCGCGCTAATCTGTTGAAATCCCACAAGTCCCCAGATTGGGGATTCTCGTGCGGCGATCCGTCGGTTACGCTGTCGCCATGATTCGATCCGGCTCTGCCGGATCGGAAAACCCAACAGGGGTCACAAGGGCGGCGGATGTGACGATGGCAACGGCAAGCAGCGCACAGCGCGAACCTTCCATGGAAGAGATACTGGCTTCCATCAGGCGGATCATCGAGGACAGCGACGGCGGCCGCAAGCAGCCGGGCGACGCCGATGAGTTGAGCCAGGATCTGGAGCGCGCGTCGAGCGCCTATGCAGCCCCCGACGTGGAAGCATTCCGTGCCGACCTGCATGCCGCCCCCGACGGCAGGAAGCCGGTCACGCTGGCGGAAGTCCAGGCACAGTTGCCGGCGGCCGAGCCGGTGGCCGCACGCATGGAAACGCCGGTGCGCCCCGATCCCGGCCCGGCAAAGCCATCGATGACACTTGCCGAGGTCAGCGCCCGCGTCGCCGCCGAGCCAATCACGGTTGAAGCGCCGGGATCGCGTCCTGTCGCCGACGCTTCCATCGCCGATTGGCGTCGCGAGATCGCCGCGGTCGGTGAGCAGGCGAGGGCGGTGTCGGACCGGAGCGAAGCCCCCAAGACCGCTGCCCAGCCGTCCGTGGAGACTCCAAGTGACGAACCGACCGCGAAAGCAGCCGTCGAGCCGTCTCGTCCGGATGCAAGCGTGGTGCGACCGGTGGCGGCCAGCGACGCGCCGCGTCCGGCGATCGTTTCCGAGCACACCGGCCGGCAGGTCGCGGCTGCCTTTGGCGAGCTTTCCGACGCGTTTGCCAGCCGCAGCAAGAAGACATTCGACGAAATGGCCGAAGAGATGCTGCGGCCGATGCTGCAGGATTGGCTCGACAACAATCTGCCGACACTGGTCGAAAGGCTGGTGCGCGAGGAGATCGAGCGCGTGGCGCGCGGGGCGCAGTAGTTCCCCATGCCGATCACCAAAGGAAGCGGCGCCCTCGTGGCGCCGTTTCCTTTGGTGAGGTCAGCTTGTTGGCAGGACGACGGATCGCTTTCCGTTGAAATGACCAAGGCCGCGCCTATCTGGTTGTGAGGGTCCGAGACAGCCCTTGCGGTTGACTTGGTCAAAGCCTTCCGATTTACAGCGGACCAGCAAAACTCCCGACAGCGCGGACCATTTTCCCATGCTTGAAAAGACCTACGACGCCAAAACCGTCGAGCCGAAGATCGCCAAAGTCTGGGAAGAGGCCGACGCGTTTCGCGCCGGTGCCGGGGCCGAGGAGGGGGCGGAAGCCTTCACCATCGTCATCCCGCCGCCGAACGTCACCGGCTCGCTGCATATGGGACACGCGCTCAACAACACGCTGCAGGATATACTGGTGCGCTTCGAGCGCATGCGCGGCAAGAATGTCCTGTGGCAGCCGGGCATGGACCATGCCGGTATCGCCACGCAGATGGTGGTCGAGCGGCAGCTGATGGAAAAGCAGATCCATCGCCGCGACCTGACCCGCGAGCAGTTCATCGAGAAAGTGTGGGAGTGGAAGGCCGAATCCGGCGGCGCGATCTTCAACCAGTTAAAGCGGCTCGGCGCCTCGGCCGATTGGTCACGCGAACGCTTCACCATGGACGAAGGCCTGTCCAAGGCCGTGCTCGAAGTGTTCGTCACGCTCTACAAGGAAGGGCTGATCTACAAGGATAAGCGCCTTGTGAACTGGGATCCCAAGCTGCTCACCGCGATCTCCGATCTCGAGGTCGAGCAGCAGGAGGTCAACGGCAATCTCTGGCACTTCCGCTACCCCGTAGAGGGCCAGGTCTTCGACCCGGAAAACCCAACAACCTTCATCACCGTGGCGACGACGCGCCCGGAGACGATGCTGGGCGATACGGCCGTCGCCGTGCACCCTGACGACGAGCGCTTCCGGCATCTGGTCGGCAAGAACATCGTCCTGCCGATCGTCGGTCGCAGGATTCCTGTGGTGGCGGACGAGTACTCCGATCCGGAAAAGGGTTCGGGCGCGGTCAAGATCACGCCCGCGCACGATTTCAATGACTTCGAGGTCGGCAAGCGCCACAAGCTGCCGGCGATCAGCATCCTGACCACGGAGGCGGCGGTAAGTCTCAGGGATAATGAGGATTTCCTTGCCGGCCTCGAGGTGACGCCGGAGCGCCAAATTGTCTGGGACGAACTCGACGGCCTCGACCGCTTCGTCGCGCGCAAGAAGATCGTCGAGCTGATGGAAGAGGGCGGCTTCCTCGAAAAGGTCGAGCCGCATCGCCACGCCGTCCCGCATGGCGATCGCGGGGGCGTGCCGATCGAGCCGTTCCTGACCGAGCAATGGTATGCCAATGCGGCGGAACTGGCCAAGCCAGCGATCGCTTCGGTGCGCGAGGGGCGCACCAAGATCATACCCGGGAATTGGGAAAAGACTTATTTCCAGTGGATGGAAAATATCGAACCCTGGTGCATCTCACGCCAACTGTGGTGGGGTCATCAGATCCCGGCATGGTACGGGCCGGATGGGCGCGTCTTCGTCGAGAAGACCGAGGAAGAGGCGCTCGGCGCCGCGATCGAATACTACCTGGCTCTGGAAGGACCCTGGAAGGGCTGGGTCGAGGACAAGTTGGAGAATTTCCAGCCGGGCGAGATCCTGACCCGCGACGAGGATGTACTCGACACCTGGTTTTCGTCGGCGCTGTGGCCGTTCTCGACATTGGGATGGCCTGATGAGACGCCGGAGCTGAAGACCTACTACCAGACCGACGTGCTGGTGACCGGCTTCGACCTCATCTTCTTCTGGGTTGCCCGTATGATGATGATGGGCCTGCACTTCATGGACGAGGAGCCGTTCCACACCGTCTACATGCACGCGTTGGTGCGCGACAAGAACGGGCAGAAGATGTCGAAGTCGAAAGGCAACGTCGTCGACCCCCTCGACCTGATCGACGAATACGGGGCCGATGCGCTGCGCTTCACCCTGACGGTGATGGCGGCGCAAGGCCGCGACGTGAAGCTCGACCCGGCGCGCATCGCCGGCTATCGCAATTTCGGCACCAAGCTGTGGAACGCCACGCGCTTCGCCGAAATGAACGAGGTCGCGCGCAATGACGAGTTCTGGCTGAATGACGCGAAGCTGGCGGTCAACCGCTGGATCCTGACCGAACTGACGCGCGCGGCGCGCGAAATCACGGACGGCATCACCTCATACCGCTTCAACGAGGCGGCGGGTGCCGCCTACCGCTTCGTCTGGAACCTGTTCTGCGACTGGTATCTGGAATTGCTGAAGCCGGTGTTCATGGGCGCCGACGAGGCGGCCAAGGCCGAAAGCCGCGCCTGCGTCGCCTTCGTGCTGGATGAGATCTATAAGCTGCTGCACCCGATGATGCCGTTCATGACCGAAGAACTGTGGGCGCAGACCGCTGGCGAAGGCAAGCAACGCCTCTCGCTGCTGTGTCATGCGGCATGGCCGTCACCGGATTTCGAAGACGCCGAGGCCGCAGCGGACATCAATTGGCTGGTCGAACTCGTCTCCGGCATTCGCTCCGTGCGTTCGGAGATGAACGTGCCGCCGGCAGCCATTGCACCGCTCGTCGTGGTCGGCGCCAATAATGTGACACGCGAGCGCCTCGTTCGCGAGGATTCGGCGATCAAGCGGCTGGCGCGGGTCGGCGACATCTCGCTTGCCGATGTCGCGCCCAAGGGCTCGGCGCAGATCGTGCTCAATGAGGCGACGGTCTGCCTGCCGCTTGGCAGCCTGATCGACCTCGCCGCCGAGGCGGCACGGCTGCAGAAGGAACTGGCCAAGGTGACCGAGGAGATCGCGCGCCTGCACAAGAAACTGTCGAACGAAAGGTTCGTCGCCAGCGCGCCGGCCGAGATCGTCGATGCCGAGCGTGAAAAGCTCGCCGAATACCGCGATGCGCAGGGCAAGCTGTCAGTCGCGTTGGCCAGGGTTCGCGACGCCGGCTAAGGATAGATTCGCGAGACTTTAGCCCTCTCTAAACTGCTGGTTTTCCGCCTCGAAAATCAGCATGCCGTTGCGTTAATTTTGACGTAAACGGAAGTTTTAGCCCCATTGTTGCCATAATGTAACAATGGGGCTCCCGGACCGCAAAAAACGCTGTTTTCGAACCTTTTTGGATGGGTTTCCTCTGTTTTTTGGAAGCAGATCCGCCATCACGGACCGTTTTCGGCCTTGCCGCATCCGGTTGCATTTCCTCGAAAATGCGCCTGGCGAATGTGTACATGTACGCTCTTGAATTCGTTGTTGCACCGTTAACCCGAATTGGTTCTAGCTTGATGCACTCGAATTCGGGGAGGACATTTCATGACTATTCTGCGACTGAAAGCGCTGCTTGGGGCGGGCTGCTTTTCGCTGGCTTTGATCGGGACGGCGATGAACCCGGCACATGCCGGCGGCCTGGAGCGTGCTGGCTACGATATCGACCTGTTGTTTGATCCGGCTCCGTTCGCGACCGAAGCGGAAGCGACCTATGTGATGCCGGACCGCAAGTACAAGAATGCGCGCGGCCCGGGCGGAGCCGATCTCGGTTTGGGCACCTCGGCCGACGGAGCCGAGGGCTATTGGGTTCCACGCATTGGAGCCAAGGTCCAGGTCGTGCAAGGCGTGGATTGCATGGTCGATTATTCGCAGCCCTGGGGTGCACATACCGCGCCGGGAAATGCGTGGAACGGCGCGTTTTCGAATATCGAAACCGACATCAAGAGCGACAACTACGCGGCTACCTGCTCCTACAAGATGGACGCCGGCAAAGGCCAGCTTCGGTTCATAGGCGGTGTTTTCTACCAGAAGATCTATGGCTTCAAGGAGAACTACACAGATATTGGCTTCGGCACGATGGTCGGTCGTGTCGATCTGGAGGCCGATGGCTGGGGCTGGCGTGCGGGCGTCGCTTATGAAATTCCAGATATCGCGCTGCGCGCCAGCCTTGTCTACAATTCGCAAGTGAAGCTCGACAATATCTCTGGTACTCTGAACATCGGCGGCGTCGTCTCTGTACCGATTTATGGTGCGACGGAGTCAATGCCGGATTCGCTCGAATTGAAACTGCAGTCGGGCATCGCACCTGGCTGGCTCGCTTTCGGTTCGATCAAGTGGGTCAATTGGAGCGTCCTGCAAAGCGTTCCGATCTGTGCCCAGGGTACACCCTCCTCATTCTGCGTCACGAATGGTCTGGGCCAACTAACTTCACTCGACCTGATGTATCGTGATGGCTGGACTGTCACGGGCGGTATCGGTCACAAGTTCAATGATCAGTGGAGTGCCGCTGGGCAGCTTTCCTGGGATCGTGGCACGTCGCATGGCTATGGTGCACAGACCGATACCTGGACGCTGGGTGGTGGCGTTGCCTATACGCCCAGGCCGAATATCGAGGTTCGTCTGGCAGGTGCGGTCGGTGTGCTGACCAGCGGCCATTCAGGGGAGTTGGCTGGCGAGAACGGCTATATCGCGGGCACCGATGACAGCTATGACTTCGGCAACGATCTGGTCACGGCAATTTCCGGCGGTATCAAGATCAAGTTCTAAGCAACTGAAAATTCTAAGCAAAAGGCCGGGCGTTGCTCGGCCTTTTTCGTTTGAGCCGGCATCGCCCGTGCGCCCCGTATCCAAGCTGCGTTGCATATTAGCCGCACCTCTTTCGCCCCGTGCGGTTGTGACGTTTTGGCAACACTTTCTGAACAACCCCTGCGCTGGAAGCCGGGCTGAGGAAATTGCCCATTTCCCGCCATAAACCCGGCGCACCTCGATCTTGTCTCGGGACACGCGCCAAAAGGCTCGGCGAGGGGGCAGGCCGCTCCGCCCCATTTGCAGGGAAGATGGGGCAAGGAAGAGTATGGACGCCAAAGTCATCTCCAAGGCTAAGCTCCCCAGCCGCCATGTGACCGTCGGTCCGGCGCGTGCGCCGCATCGTTCCTATCTCTATGCGATGGGTTTGTCGGCGGCCGAGATTGCGCAGCCGCTGGTCGGGGTCGCCTCCTGCTGGAACGAGGCGGCGCCCTGCAACATCTCGCTGATGCGCCAGGCGCAGGTGGTCAAGAAGGGCGTCGCTGCGGCCAGCGGCACGCCGCGCGAATTCTGCACCATCACCGTCACCGACGGCATCGCCATGGGTCACCAGGGCATGAAGTCATCGCTGGTGTCGCGCGAGGTCATCGCCGATTCGGTCGAACTCACCATGCGCGGCCATTGCTACGACGCGCTGGTCGGGCTGGCCGGCTGCGACAAGTCGCTGCCCGGCATGATGATGGCCATGGTGCGGCTCAACGTGCCGTCGATCTTCATCTATGGCGGTTCGATCCTGCCCGGCAGCTATCGCGGCCGCCAGATCACCGTGCAGGATGTTTTCGAGGCGGTCGGCCAGCACTCGGTCGGCACGATCAGCGACGACGAACTGCTTGAGATCGAGCAGGTCGCGTGTCCCTCGGCCGGTTCCTGCGGCGCCCAGTTCACCGCCAACACCATGGCCACCGTCGCCGAGGCGATCGGCCTGGCGCTGCCCTATTCCTGCGGCGCGCCGGCTCCCTATGAAATGCGCGACCGGTTCAATTTCGCCTCCGGCGAAAAGATCATGGAACTGATCGCGAAAAACATCCGGCCGCGCGACATCGTCACGCTGAAGGCGCTGGAGAATGCGGCGACCGTGGTCTCGGCTACCGGCGGTTCGACCAACGCGGCACTGCATCTGCCGGCGATCGCCCATGAGGCCGGCATCAAGTTCGACCTGTTCGACGTGGCCAAGATCTTCGAGAAGACGCCTTACATCGCCGACCTCAAGCCGGGCGGCAAATATGTCGCCAAGGACATGTTCGAGGCCGGCGGCATTCCGCTGCTGATGAAGACGCTGCTCGACCACGGCTATCTGCATGGCGACTGCATGACCGTGACTGGCCGCACTTTGGCCGAAAACATGCAGCACGTTGTCTGGAATGAGCATCAGGATGTGGTCCGCCCGGCCAACACACCCATTACCCAAACCGGCGGTGTCGTGGGCTTGAAGGGAAACCTTGCCCCCGAAGGCGCGATCGTGAAGGTCGCGGGCATGGCGGAGTTGAAGTTCTCCGGCCCGGCACGCTGCTTCGATTCGGAAGAGGAATGTTTCGAGGCGGTGACGCATCGCAACTACAGGGAAGGCGAGGTTCTCGTCATCCGCTACGAAGGGCCGCGCGGCGGCCCTGGCATGCGCGAGATGCTGTCGACGACGGCAGCACTTTACGGCCAGGGCATGGGCGGCAAGGTGGCGCTGATCACCGACGGGCGCTTTTCGGGCGCGACGCGCGGTTTCTGCATCGGCCATGTCGGCCCCGAGGCAGCCGTGGGCGGCCCGATCGGACTGCTCAGGGATGGTGACGTGATTTCGATCGACGCGGTGAACGGCACGATCGACGTGGCGTTGTCCGATAGCGAACTGGCGGCGAGGGCAAAGACATGGAAGGCGCGCGCGACCGATTATCAGTCGGGCGCGATATGGAAATATGCACAGACGGTAGGGCCGGCGCGCGATGGCGCGGTGACCCATCCAGGCGGTGCGAAAGAAACACACTGTTATGCGGACATCTGAGTTGTTGAAGTCAACACCAGAGTTGTTGAGGTCGTCTGTCTTTTCGGCACTGGTCGTGATCGCCACTTTTGGCGCGACCTTTGGCGCCGTGGGCCAGGCCATGGCCTTCGACGACAAGGTGTTCGACGACAAGACCGGGGTGAAGCCGCAATCGAGCCCCTGGGCGGTCTTCCAGTTCGGCTTCTCCGCCTACAAGAACGGCCACAAGGAACAGGCTGCCGAGGCCTATAAATACGCTGCCGAAAACGGCCAGATCGGCGCCACCTGGAAGCTTGCCCGCATGTATGCCGAGGGCGACGGCGTGGCGCGTGACGACTACGAGGCGTTCAAGTTCTTCTCCGAGATCGTCGATCAGGACGTCGAGCCCGGCTCGCCTGAGGAAAGCTATGTCTCCGACGCGCTGGTGGCGCTTGGCGACTATTTGCGCACGGGCATTCCCGGCAGCCCGGTCGCCGAGAACGAGGTGGCGGCCCAGGAATATTACATGCGCGCCGCCGCCAACTACCGCAATCCGAACGCGCAGTTCGAAATGGGGCAGATGTTCCTGAAGGGCGAGGGCGGCGTGAAGGCCAGCGTCAAGCAGGCCGGGCGCTGGTTCCAACTCGCCGCCGAGAAAGGCCATGCCGGCGCACAGGCGACACTGGGCCATTTGTTGTTCCAGAGCGGCAAGATCGTTCGTGGCCTGGCGATGATGACGGCAGCGCTCGAACGCGCTTCGCCGGCTGACCAGCCCTGGATCCGCGGCATGCAGGAAGAGGCATTTGCCACCGCCGGCGAGGCCGACCGCCGCACCGCCATCTCGCTGGCCGATGATATCCTCACCAAGGGCAACAACGCGGATCAGTAATCTCGCGGCCGCGTCAGCTTCACCAGCAGCACTCGATTTTCGATCGTGATCAGTTCTCGATCGGCTCCGTCGGCACCATGCTGGGCGCCGGCGTCGAGATCGGCGTGACATGGGGTTGTGGCGCCAGCGTGTTTTCCGGGCAGCTATCCCCGATCTTCGTCCACGATGTGTTGTTGAGCACCATGTCGCAGCGAGCCAGATGGCTCCGGTCGGCAAGCGTCAGGCAGGCGACCTGGCCAAGCTGGTAGGATTTTCCATTGGCCAGGCATTCCTGGTCGGCAAATGCCGCACCGGGAGCGGCCATGGCAAATGCCAGGCCGATCGGACAAAGATGAAATCGTGTGCTCATGGAACCCCAGCCGCCATGCTGGCCCGCAATGAGCGGCGCGAAATGTGGCGATATGAGGTCCAGCGCAGACGTGCCCGGCGAGGGTTCTCTCAGGCCGGCTGAAGTGCGAGATCGATCGCCACCGGCACGTGATCGGACGGTTTTTCCCAGGCGCGCACGTGCTTTTCGATCGACGCGGAAGAAAACCGGTTGGCGGCTTCCGGCGACAAGAGCAGGTGGTCGATGCGGATGCCGTTGTTCTTCTGCCACGCGCCGGCTTGATAGTCCCAGAATGTGTAGGTGTCGGGTGCGTCGGTGACCGCGCGCACCGCCTCGGTGAAACCAAGGTTGAGCAGCCGCCGGAAGGATTGTCGCGTCTGCGGCTGGAACAGCGCGTCGCCCAGCCAGTTCTCCGGAAACCGCGCGTCGATCCGCTCGGGAATCACGTTGTAGTCGCCGGCGAGCACCAGAGCCTCCTCCAGTCTCAGCCGTTCTTCGGCCCAGCGCTCCAGCCGCGCCATCCAGGACAGCTTGTAAGGAAACTTCTTCTCGTCATCGATCGGATTGCCGTTCGGCAGATAGAGCGAGGCGACGCGCAGCGCGCCCTTGTCAGTCGAGAAAACCCCTTCGATGAAACGCGCCTGTTCATCGGCATCGTCGCCGGGCAGGCCTCGGATCACCTCGTCGAAGCGCAGCTTCGACAGCAGGGCGACGCCGTTGAAACCCTTTTGGCCGTGGGTTTCGACATTGTAGCCAAGCGCCTCGATCTCGGCGCGCGGGAATTGCTCGTCGACCGACTTGATCTCCTGCAGGCAGACGATGTCGGGTGCGCTCTCGGTCAGCCAATGGGTGAGGTTGCCAATGCGGGCGCGGACACCGTTGATGTTCCAGGTGACGATTTTCATGGCGGTCTCGATGCTGTTCAGTTGGATTCTTGCGGCGGATGGCGTTCGACGAGGCCAATCGTATTGCCAGCCGGGTCCTTTAGGAAGGCCATCCATTCGCTTTCCCCCGCTGGACCGAACTGGCCCTCTGTGTCGCGATGGACAAGTGTTGGCGGCGCGGTGAAGGGTACGCCGGCCGCGACCGCAGAGGCATGGAAGTCATCGAGGCCCGATATGTCGAGATAGACGGTTCCGGCCGGTATGCCGTCGGTGAACAGCAGCCTGATATCGCCGGCCATGATGAAGGCGATGCCTGGCGGGTCAAAGCGCGCATGAACCGCCATGCCGAGCACGTCGCGCCAGAAAGCCAGCGTGGCGTCGAGATCACGGCCGGCCGACAGCGCGATCTGACGGACCGCACCAATGGCAGGCATTCTATATGGAGAAACTCGTGCCGCAGCCGCAGGAGGCGACGGCGTTCGGGTTGCGGATCTGGAACGACTGGCCCATCAGATCGTCGACGAAATCAATCACAGAGCCGCCCATATAGACCAGCGACAGGTCGTCGATCAGCACGGTGGCGCCGTCCTTCTCGATGGCGACGTCATCGTCATTGCGCGTATCGACCAGATCGAACTTGTAGGAGAAGCCCGAGCAGCCGCCGCCTTCGACCGACACGCGCAGCGCCGTCTTGCCGGCCTCGTTCGAGACAATCCTGGCGATCCGCTTGGCAGCGGCCTCGGTCATATCGACTTTCATGGCAGTCTTGGCATCAGCGCCCATGGGCGTCACCTTGCTTTCGGTTTCACATGATAGGTATGAAGCGCGAGGGGCCAAGTCAACCTGGCTAAGTCAAACGCGGCAGCATCAGCCATGACCAATGAGTTGGGCGACATCGGATTCGGCTATCGGCCACGCGCCGCCTATGCCTGCGATCCGGCGAACTCGCGCGGACGGCTGTTCGACGAGGTGGAAAGCCCGACCCGCACGCCGTTCCAGCGTGACCGTGACCGCATCATCCATTCGACGGCCTTCCGGCGTCTGAAGCACAAGACGCAGGTCTTCATCGCCCATGAAGGCGACCACTACCGCACCCGGCTGACCCATTCGATCGAAGTGGCGCAGATCGCGCGCGCCCTGGCACGGGCGCTGCGCGGCGACGAGGATCTCGCTGAGGCGGTGGCGCTGGTGCATGATTTCGGCCACACGCCCTTCGGCCACACCGGCGAGGACGCACTGAACGAAAAGATGGCCACCTGGGGCGGCTTTGACCACAACGCGCAATCGCTGCGCATCGTGACGAGGCTGGAGGCGCGCTACGCCGAGTTCGATGGGCTCAACCTGACCTGGGAAACGCTGGAAGGCCTGGTCAAGCACAATGGACCGCTGACGGACGCCAACGGCAAGGGTCTGAAAGGGCCGGTGCCGCAGGCGATCCGTGATTACTCTGAACTGCACGATCTCGAACTCGACCGGTTCGCCGGCATCGAGGCGCAATGCGCGGCGATCGCCGACGATATAGCCTACAACACGCATGACATCGATGACGGCTTGAGGGCAGGGCTACTGACGCTGGACATGCTGGAGACGGTTTCGCTGCCGGGAACGATCCTGAAAGGCGTTCGCTCACGCTATCCCTCCCTCGATGATGTGCGCACCGGCCACGAGCTGATGCGGCGGCAGATAACCGCCATGGTCGAGGACGTGATCAAGTCGACGACCGCCAATCTCGATCGCATCAAGCCGCGGAGCGCCGATGCAGTGAGGGCAGCTGGCGAGACGATGGTAGTTTTCTCGGCCGAAATGGCTGCCTTGGAGAAAGAACTGAAGGCCTTCCTGTACAAGCACCTCTACCGGCACGCGGAGGTTATGCGGGTGCGCGCGGACGCCGAGCAGATCGTCAAAAATCTGTTCGACGCCTATTTCGCCGATCCGCGCGCCATGCCGGACGGCTGGCGCGAGGGGCTGGATCGGGCCGACGACCGCATCAAGGCGCGCAGCGTCGCCGACTTCCTGGCGGGTATGACCGACACCTACGCGCTCAAGGAACACCGGCGTTTGTTTGACCATACGCCTGAATTGGGCTAGGGCGGGCTCGATTTTGCCGGCCAACGAGCCGGATTCGCTGCAAAGCCGCCAGAGCCAGACCCCAGAGTCACACAAATGAACATCTTCGCCGATTTCACCGCGCGAATCATAAAAGCCGTCGAAGCGCTTGATCTGAAAGACAAAGACGGCGTTTCGCCTGACCTGTCGCGCATTGCCGTCGAGCCGCCGCGCGACGCCAGCCACGGCGACCTGGCGACCAATGCGGCGATGGTGCTGGCCAAGCCGACCGGCCAGAACCCGCGCGCGCTGGCCGAAAGACTGGCGCAGGCGCTGCGTGACGACAAGGATGTCGCGGCGACGGAAGTGGCAGGGCCCGGTTTCGTCAATCTCAGGCTCAAGGACGGCTTCTGGCAGACACATCTGACCGCACTGCTCGGCGAGGGCCGCAACTATGGCCGCTCGACGGTTGGCGGCGGCAGGAAGACCAATGTCGAATATGTCTCGGCCAATCCGACCGGGCCGATGCATGTCGGCCATTGCCGGGGTGCTGTCGTCGGCGACGCGCTTGCCAATCTGATGGCCTTCGCCGGCTACGATGTGACCAAGGAATATGTCATCAACGATGCCGGCTCGCAGATCGACGTGCTCGGCCGTTCCGCATTCCTGCGCTACCGCGAAGCGCTGGGCGACGATATCGGCGAAATACCCGCCGGTCTCTATCCCGGCGATTACCTGGTGCCTGTCGGCCAGGCGCTGGTCGCGGAATTCGGCCGCTCGCTTCTGCAGATGCCGGATGACGAGGCGCTCGCCATCGTCAAGGATCGCACCATCGATGCGATGATGGCGATGATCCGCGAGGACCTGGCGATGCTCAACGTGCATCACGACGTGTTCTTCTCCGAGCGCACGCTGCATGCCGACAATGCCAGGAAGATCCGCTCGGCGATCAACGATTTGACGCTGAAGGGCCATATCTACAAGGGCAAGCTGCCGCCGCCCAAGGGCGAGAAACCCGACGATTGGGAGGACCGCGAGCAGACGCTGTTCCGCTCGACCGCGGTCGGCGACGACATGGACCGGGCGCTGGTCAAGTCCGATGGCTCGTTCACCTATTTCGCCGCCGACGTCGCCTATCTCAAGGACAAGGTCGATCGCGGCTTCGTCGACCTGATCTATGTGCTCGGCGCCGACCATGGCGGCTACGTAAAGCGGCTGGAGGCCTTGGCGCGGGCGATTGCCGGCGACGAGGTGAAGCTCACTGTCCTGCTGTGCAATCTGGTCAAGCTGTTTCGCGAGGGCGAACCGGTGCGCATGTCGAAGCGGTCGGGCGATTTCGTGACGCTGCGCGAAGTGGTGGAGGAGGTCGGCCGCGACGCGATCCGCTTCATGATGCTCTACCGCAAGAACGATGCGCCGCTGGACTTCGATTTCGCCAAGGTGACCGAGCAGTCCAAGGACAATCCGGTGTTCTATGTGCAGTATGCCTCGGCGCGCTGCCATTCGGTGTTCAGGCAGGCGAGCGAGCAGCTGGGCGAAGCCAATTTCGACCGCAACAGCCTGGCGTCGGCCGCGGCATTGCTGACCGATGAGGGCGAGATCGGCCTGATCCGCAAGCTTGCCGAATATCCGCGCCTGATCGAGTCCGCCGCCCTTGCGCTCGAGCCGCATCGGCTGGCATTTTACCTCTATGATCTGGCTTCCAGCTTCCACGGACACTGGAACCGTGGCACGGATAATCCGGACTTACGTTTTGTTAAGGTTAACGACCGACAATTGACGCATGCCAGACTAGGGCTGGTGCAGGCTGTTTCGGACGTTTTGACGTCCGGCCTGACGTTGATCGGGGCCGCCGCGCCCACCGAAATGCGTTAGGTTTGACTAAATAACCTGTCACCTTTTGCCCACATTGCGCTGGTAAGGGCCAACCCTACGCGACGTCCATGGCGTCCGAATGAGTGCGAGTTCGGGAACAATAATGGCAGACAGAACCCAGCTGAGAGTAGCCGACAACAACGACATCGCTGACGATGATCCGTTCGCGGAACTGACTAGGATCATGGGATTCGACCCGCGCCAGCCGGTCAGGCCGCAATCGCCCGCCCAGCCGCAGGCCCCAGCCGCCGATCGCGGGCTCGAAGAGGGCGATTTCGATATCGATCTCGAGAAAGAAATGATGGGCGAGTTCGGCGCTGACGACAGCGACGCCGCTCCGGTTGTCCAGGCTCATGAGCCGACCTTCGAGCATGAGCCGGCATTCCAAGCGGCTGACGCCAGCGCGATGGACGACGAGCTTTCGGTGTCGCTCGACGACGATTTCCAACTGGACATGGCTGAGATCGACGGCCACGTCGCCGGCACCAGCCATGCGGTCGCAGCTGAAGCCGCGCCGTCCGTCGAGCCGGCTTTCGCGTCTGATTTTGACGATGCCGTCGCCGGTTCGCTTGAGGACGTCTCCCCCTTCGAGGACGATCAGTCGATGGCGGACGAGCTTGCCACTTCGCTCGACCAGGACCTCCGGATCGATGAGGAAGCCGAAGAGGCCCAATACGCCGTTGCCGACACGCACGCTTCTGTCGAGCCAGTTGCCTCAGATGACGAATTCGACGATGCGGTGGCAGTCTCGCTTGAAGACGAGCTGATGCTCGACGGCCATTCGGCGACCGAACAGTCATTCGTGGCCGCCGAGCCCGTCGAGTATCCCATGCCGGAGCAGGCGGCGGCGCGTGACGGCCATGCAATCTCCGATGAGAGCTTTGCCGGCCATTTCGACGACGCCATGGCTGATGTCGACATGGATTTCGACGTTCGCGCGGATGAGCCGAATGCCTTCGACGAGCCGCCAACGCATGATGCGTTTGCCGATGTCGCTGATGCGAAGGGCGAGCTTCCCAGCCCTGAGGGCGTGCCGGACGATGCTTTTGACCTGAATTTGGACGACGCGTTTGCCGAAACGGTCGAAGAGCCGGTCACAGAGGTTGCCGCCGTTGCCGCCCAGCCGGCGGCGCCGGAAGCCTACATCGCAGCCGCGGCGCATGCCCCGACCGCGGACGAGCGGAGCCTGGAAGACGAGTTAAATGCGCTGCTGGGTGCCATGACGGCGCGCACAGTGCCGGTGGCCAGTGAGCCCGTCACGGCTCAGCCGGCTGTCGCCGCCCTGCCGCCTGTTGCCGAGACCACCGAGGAGCCGGCCGACCTTGTCGGCGACCTCGACTGGGATCTTGACGGACCCGCGCCTGAGCAGGACCGGCATGTTGGCACGGCCCAAGCGGCCGATGCGGATATTGACGACCTTATGCTTGATGAACTCCAGGATACGACCTGGAACACGGTTGGCGATGTCGATTTCGACGATGATGCGTTCGACGCGGCTTTGCCCAAGGATCTTGATCCGCGTGACGAAGCCGCTGACCGGGACAATTCGGCGGATTCTCTCGATTGGCTTGCGGAGCGTTCCCAACCGGCAAAGCCGCCGCGTTCGTGGAGCCGCGTGACGCCGGTTCCGCAGCAGCCGTCATTCAGCGCTCAGCCTGCGTTTGGTGCTCAGCCGGCCGCTTCGGTGGCATCCGTGGCCGCCGCGCCGGCAGTCGCCGCCATGACATCCTACCGTTCGTCCGAGCCGGTCGAGGCCGTGGCTCCCGCTGCCCCGGTATCGGCGCCGCAATCGCGCCAGCCGGCGCATTACGAAGACATGCCCGACGTCGAAACGGTCGATGTACCCGAGCGTGTCGTCGCGCTGGCGGACGATCTCGATATTCCCGAACTGCACTTCGAGGAAGACCAGCCAGCGTCGCCTGGCTACGACGATCTCGATGCGGAGTTCTCCAGCCTTCTCTCCGAGATGAACGCGGTGGAGGTCGCTGCCGCTCCCACAGGCAATTTGGCCGGCGCGTCTTACGATGATGACTCCTATGCCGCGGGCTTCAAGCCGGGCTATGACAGCTTCAAGCCGGCATATGACGGGGTCAAGCCGGGCTATGATGGGATCAAGCAGGGCTATGAGCCGGAAGCGCGGACCTATGCCGCGCGGCCGATGGACATGTCCGCCCGCGCGGCGGCGCCCACGGGTTATGCCGACGCCTCCGGCTTCGACCTCGACAGTCTGCCAGGGAGCCAGCCGGTTTCGCAAGCCCATGATTTCACCGTCGATGAACTCGACTACGATCCCGAACTCGACGAGGCTATGGCTGTTCCGGTGCTCGGCGAGCGTGAGGCCGCGAGGCCGTCGCGCGGACGCGGCCTGTTCATCGCCGCGATTGTCGGCGCGGTCGCCGTCGCGGGCGGTCTCGGTGCCTTTGCGCTGTCCTTTGGCGGCAAGGGCGCCAGCGAAGCGCCTGTCATCGTCAAGGCCGACAACGCGCCGATCAAGGTCAAGCCGGAGAATCCGGGCGGCGCCGTGGTGCCCAACCAAGACAACAAGGTCTACGACGCGGTCAGGGGCGCCAAGCCAGCCGAGCCGGTCCAGGAAAAGCTGGTCACCAACGTCGAAGAGCCGGTGGACGTGCAGGCGAAGGACCCGGCCCGCGCCATCGATCTTTCGCCGGACCAGAATGCAGCTGCCGCTGGAACCGATGTCGGCAATGCCGCGCCGATGTCCGGCGCCGCTTCGGCCGACAACGCTTCTGCCGATAGCACTGCGCCGGCGCCCAAGTCCGAGGATCGCATCGCGCAGGTGCTGCAGGATGCCGACAAGAGCACCAATGCCGATGTCGTCGCCGTTGCGCCGCGCAAGGTGAGGACCATGGTGGTCAAGTCGGACGGTTCGCTGGTGCCGCGTGAAGATCCGGCAGCGCCCGCCGCTCCGCAAATGGCCGCTACCGAGCCGGTCGATCCGGCGCCGCAGCATGTCGCCCCGGCGGCGCAAGCCGATGCGGACCAGACCGGCACCGTGGCGCCTGCCGCCGCCCAGACGGACGACGAGCCGGCCCTCAAGCCGGTCGCCAAGCCGAAAGCCGAGGCCCAATCGGCGAACACGCCGGCAAAGGTTCCGCTCGCGCCGCAGCGTCCGTCCGACCAGCCGGTCGATGTTGTCGGCGAGGTCAAGCCCGATCAGGTTGCGTCCATAGATCCGGCATCGACCGCGGCCGGCGGTGGCTCGTGGTCGATGCAGATCGCCTCGCAGCCGACCGTCGAAAGCGCCCAGTCCAGCTATCAGGATCTGCAGCGCCGCTATGGCAGCGTGCTTGCCGGGCGTACCGCCAACATCGTCAAGGCCGAGATCGCCGGCAAAGGCACGTTCTACCGCGTGCGCGTTCCGGCCCAGTCACGCAATGACGCGATCAATTTGTGCACCAGTTACAAGGCCGCCGGCGGCAACTGCTTCGTCTCGCGCTAAAGCCGGAGCCAACCATCAAAAGCCGGCGCGGTCCACCGCGCCGGCTTTTTCATGGGGAAAGCAGATCCGGCATTGTCCCGGATGAATCCCTGGCGATTCCCTTTGATCGCACAAAGCCCTAAACTGCCGACATGACCGAATCAAAATCCATGATCCTCGGCTGTGCCGGGAAATCGCTTACCCGCGAAGAAATCAATTTCTATCGCAATGAATGCCCGTGGGCCTTCATCCTGTTTGCGCGCAACATTGGCGAGACCGAACAGATCCGCGATCTGGTCGCCGAGATGCGGGACTGCCTAGGGCGTCCGGACGCGCTGGTGTTCATCGATCAGGAAGGCGGCCGTGTGCAGCGCTTGCGACCGCCGCTGGCACCGAACTATCCCGCCGGCGGCGCGCTCGGCGCGCTGTGGCGCGACGATCATGATGCCGGCGCCCGAGCGGCCTGGCTGATGGCGCGGCTGCATGCCTTCGACCTGCTGCGCTACGGCATCACAGCCGATTGCCTGCCGGTGCTCGATGTGCCGATCGAAGGCGCCAGCGATGTCATCGGCGCGCGGGCCTATGGCAAGGATCCGCGACCGGTGATCGAGCTCGGCCGCGCAGCCGCGGAAGGGCTGATGTCGGGCGGCGTGCTGCCGGTCATGAAGCATATTCCGGGTCATGGACGTGCCTTTGCCGACACGCATTTCGAACTGCCGGTGGTCAATGCCTCGCTCAGCGATCTGCAGCGGCATGATTTCGCCCCGTTCAAGGAGCTTAGCCATCTGCCGATGGCGATGACAGCCCATGTCGTCTACAGCGCGATCGACCCCAACAATCCGGCGACCACCTCCGGCAAGGTCATCGACGAGATCATCCGGCGCGAAATCGGCTTCGACGGACTGCTGATGAGCGACGACACCTCGATGAAGGCACTTTCTGGGGATTTCCCGACAAAGGCGGCCTCGATCCTTGCGGCGGGCTGCGATCTGGTCCTTCACTGCAACGGCGTTTTTGAGGAGATGGCCGGCATCGCATCGCGCACCATGGGGCTTGAGGGCACGTCGCTGGAGCGCGCAAAGCGGGCGCTGACCTATATAAAGAACCGTGACACGGTTGAAGAAACCGAAATACGTGCCGAATTCGCCACCTACTTCGATGCGGTGGCATAGCAAAGGGAAAGCGACAGGCAGTGGCGGAAACATTGGAAAGCAAGGCCGCGAAGGCCGCACCGATGGACCGTCTGTGGGCCGAGAATGACGATTCACGCGTTACCGGCGACCCGTCGCTGGTCGTCGACGTGGCCGGCTTCGAAGGTCCGCTCGATCTTCTGCTGCATCTTGCCCGCACCCAGAAGGTCGATCTGGCTCGCATTTCGATCCTGGCGCTGGTCGAGCAATATCTGACCTTTGTCGAGACGGCGAGGGCGCTCAGGCTGGAGCTTGCCGCCGACTATCTGGTGATGGCGGCGTGGCTGGCCTTCCTCAAGTCCAAGCTCCTGATCCCCAAGCAGCCCGGCGACGAGGGCGAAAGCGGCGAGGAACTGGCGGCGGTGCTGCAGTTCCGCCTGAAGCGGCTGGAAGCCATGCGCGACGCCTCGGCGCGTCTGGTCAACCGCAACCGGCTCGGCCGAGACGTGTTTGCGCGCGGCATGCCGGAAATGGTCATCGTCGAAAAGCGTAACGCATATTCGGCCTCGCTCTACGATCTCTTGACCGCCTATGCCCAGCAGCGCCAGAAGCAGGCGATCAACAATGTGACCATCGCCAGGCGCGGTGTCTGGTCGCTCAAGGACGCGCGCGACATCCTGACCCGCCTGGTCGGGGCTGCAAGCGACTGGACGGCGCTGGAGAGTTTTCTGATCGCATACATGACCAGTCCCGAGGAGCGGCGCACGGCGATCGCCAGTTCGTTTGCGGCCACGCTGGAGCTGGTGCGCGACGGCACGATGGACGTGCGGCAGGATCAGACGTTCGCGCCGATCTACCTGCGCGGCCGCACGCAGGCAATCAAGGCAGTCGAGGTGGCATCATGAGCGAACGCTTCAACGCTTCGGTTGTCCCGTTCAAGGTCGGCGATGAACCCGAAGAGGAGTTGCTTTCCCAGGATCCGGCCGAGCAGCAGCTACAGAACCCGGCCGAACGGCTGCATCTGGCCGAGGCCGTGCGCATGGCCGAGGCGATCGTGTTCGCCAGCGCTGAACCCGTCAGCGAAAAGCAGCTTGCGGCCCGCCTCCCTGACGGCATCAACATTGCCCTGGCCATGGCCGAGCTGCAGCAGATCTATGCGCGGCGCGGCGTCAATCTGGTGCGTGTGGGCGACGCCTGGGCGTTCCGCACCGCCGGCGACCTGGCTTTCCTGATGAGCCGCGATACCG
Source organism: Mesorhizobium sp. M0491 (assembly GCF_040321265.1). Lineage (NCBI taxonomy): Bacteria > Pseudomonadati > Pseudomonadota > Alphaproteobacteria > Hyphomicrobiales > Phyllobacteriaceae > Mesorhizobium > Mesorhizobium sp. M0491. The sequence continues at coordinate 204,877 of NZ_JAMYRE010000002.1, read as the reverse complement.
TCCAGCAAAGGAAGCTCTCCCGCGCGGCTCTCGAAGTGCTGGCGATCATTGCCTATCACCAGCCGGTGACGCGTGCCGAGATCGAGGACATCAGGGGCGTGGAGACCTCAAAAGGTACGCTCGACACGCTGCTGGAAACGGAATGGGTGCGCATGCGCGGCCGGCGAAAGACGCCCGGACGCCCTGTGACCTACGGCACGACGGAGACCTTCCTCGACCATTTCGCGCTGGAAGAGATTCGCGATCTTCCTGGCATGGAGGAACTGAAGGGGGCCGGACTGCTTTCGGGCCGCATGCCGTCGAATTTCTCCATTCCGCAGCCGCCGGCCGATCCCGACGCATTGACCGACGACGAGGATGCGCTGACCGATATCGATCTCGAGGAACTCGGCCTGCTGACGCCGCGCGTCACGGAAGATTGACTGGCATTGGCGGCGAACTTGATGAGGATGCGCGGATTCGTAGCGGGCGTTCCCGTCGAAAATGCGTGACATCCGTCACCCTTTCATAAACTCTGTCGCAGTTGTGTTTGAATCCCAACGCGAAAACGCATAGATCATCGCCAGGGAAAACATTCGAGAGAGATTTGCTATGGGTTCATTTTCGATTTGGCATTGGCTGATCGTGCTGGTGATCGTGCTTTTGGTGTTCGGCCGCGGCAAGATTCCCGAGCTGATGGGCGATATGGCCAAGGGCATCAAGAGCTTCAAGAAGGGCATGGCCGACGACGAGGTTGCCGAAGACAAGCGCACCGTCGAACACCGTGCCGACGAGACCGTTGCGGCCGCGAAGGAAAAAGCCAGCAAGAGCTGAGCCCAAGGTTCTAGTCGGAACAGAGTGCCATGTTTGAAGTCGGCTGGACCGAAATGCTGGTCATCGCGATCGTCATGATCGTGGTCGTCGGACCCAAGGATTTGCCCAATATGCTGCGCACCTTCGGCCGCACGACGGCGAAGCTGCGCGCCATGGCGTCCGATTTCCAGAAACAGTTCAACGAGGCGCTGAAGGAAGCCGAGCTCGACGACGTCAAGAAGTCAGTCGACGAGCTCAGGGGCCTCAGCCCGATGGCCGAGATCAGGAAGCAGCTCAATCCGTTCGAACAGGCCGCGGCCGACGTTCGCTCCGGCGTCGATGCGGCAATGAAGCCGAAGCCGGCAGCCGGTCCGGCAAGCTCTGTCGCTTCGACCCCGCAGGCGGCCGAGCCGTTGAAGAACGGTGCAACGACCATGCCTGGCGTCAACGGGCCGGAAGCAGCGCCAGCAGCGCCGATTTTTCCGGCGATGACCGACGAATCGGTGGTGACCTCGTCAGCGCCGGCGGAACCCGTTGCGGCACCGAAGGCATCCGCGGCGAAGAAACTAACCAAGCCTGCATCGGCAAAAGCGACGCCGGCTGCAAAAGCTTCGGCAAATGGTACAAAGGTAGCCGCGAAGGCAGCGTCTGCGTCCAAGACGCCGGCGAAGGCCGTGACGACGGCACAGCCTGAAACGCTCAGGGCCAAGACGCCCGCTGCGGCCAACGCTGTCGCGGCCAAGACTGTAGCGACCAAGACGGGGGCGAAAGCCGAACCGAAGCTTGCAGCGGTGAAGAAGCCGGTGGCCAAGAAGACGGCTGGAGCCGCCAAGTGAGCGTTTCGGACACCGAAAAGGACGAGATCGAGAAATCGTCGGCGCCGCTGATGGAGCATCTGATCGAGTTGCGCCGGCGGCTGATCTGGTCGCTGGGCGGCTTCTTCGTTGCCTTCCTGGTCTGTTTCTTCTTCGCCAAGAAACTGTTCAACCTCCTGGTCGTGCCGTTCAAATGGGCGACGCAATGGGCAGGGCTCGATCCGCACAAGGTCGAGCTGATCTACACGGCGCCGCAGGAATTCTTCTTCACTCAGGTCAAGCTCGCCATGTTCGGCGGCATGGTGATCGCCTTTCCGCTGATCGCCACGCAGATCTACAAGTTCATCGCGCCCGGCCTGTACAAGAACGAGCGGAATGCCTTCCTGCCGTTCCTGATCGCGTCGCCGATCCTGTTCCTGATGGGTGCGTCGCTGGTCTATTTCTTCTTCACGCCGATGGTGATGTGGTTCTTCCTCGCCATGCAGCAGGCCGGCACCGACGATCAGGTGCAGATTTCGTTGCTGCCGAAAGTGTCGGAATATCTCAGCCTGATCATGACGCTGATCTTTTCCTTCGGCCTGGTGTTCCAGCTGCCGGTGGTGACCAGCCTGATGACACGGGTCGGCATGCTGTCGTCCAAGGGACTGGCCGAGAAGCGCAAATGGGCGATCGTCATTGCCTTCGTCGTCGCGGCGATACTGACGCCGCCCGATCCGATGAGTCAGATCGGCCTGGCCATCCCGACCATCCTTCTCTACGAGGTGTCCATCTGGGCTGCCCGGCTGATCGAGCGCGATCGGGAAAAGCAGCGCGTGGCACGCGAGAAGCAGGATGCGGCGGACGAGGTGGCGGACAAAGCACCGGACGAGCCCCCGGCACCTGCCTCCTCATAGGCAACAGAGCGGCTGCAGCGGCGGAAAAACATAGTCGTCGCCCCGCCCATCTTGCATCGATCTCGGATGCGGTTTACGCCCTCTGGCTGAAACGCATCGCGCTCAAAGCGATGCGTTTCAGTTTTGTTTTGAGCATATCGTTGTCCCAAAATCGCTGTGCACTTTTGGGCGACATGCTACCCAGGAGCGTTCAAACCATGCTTGACATCAAATGGATTCGCGACAACCCGAAGGCCCTTGTCGAGGCGCTGGTGAAGCGCTCGTGGTCGGCTGACGAGGCGCAGTCCATGGTCGACGGGCTGATCGCCTCGGACGAGGCGCGGCGCGAGCACGTTACCGAACTGCAGACCAAGCAGGAGCGCCGCAATGCCGCGTCGAAGGAGATCGGTAACGCCATGCGTTCGGGCGATGCCGCCTTGGCCGAAAAGCTGAAAGCCGAAGTCGGCGAGATCAAGGTCTTCATCCAGAACGGCGAGGCGCGTGAACGCGAACTCGACAAGGCGCTGAACGACGCGCTGGCAGTGCTTCCCAACGTGCCGCTCGACGATGTGCCAGTCGGCAAGGATGAGCACGACAATGTGGTCAAGCACATCGTCGGCAAGGTGCCGACGCGGCCGAACTGGGTGAAGGAGCATTTCGAGATCGGCGAAGCGCTCGGCATGATGGATTTCGAGCGCGCGGCAAAGCTGTCGGGCTCGCGCTTTACGGTGCTGAAAAGCGGACTGGCCCGGATGGAACGTGCGCTCGGCCAGTTCATGCTGGACCTGCATACGACCGAACACGGCTACGAGGAAGTCATCCCGCCGTTGATGGTCAAGGACGATGTTCTGTTCGGCACCAACCAATTGCCGAAGTTCGAGGAAGATCTGTTCTTCACGCCGCACGGGGAGGGCAGGCTTGGCTTGATTCCCACCGCCGAGGTCCCACTCACCAACCTTGTGCGCGAAGAAATCACCGCGCATGAAAAACTGCCGCTGCGCTATACCGCGCTGACGCCGTGCTTCCGCTCGGAAGCGGGTTCGGCCGGGCGCGACACGCGCGGCATGCTGCGCCAGCACCAGTTCTACAAGGTCGAGCTGGTGTCGATTACCGACCAGGAATCGTCACTCGCCGAGCATGAGCGGATGACGCAATGCGCCGAGGAAGTGCTGAAGCGGCTCGGCCTGCCGTTCCGCACCATGACGCTGTGCACCGGCGACATGGGCTTTGGCGCGCGCAAGACCTACGACATCGAGGTCTGGCTGCCCGGCCAGAACGCCTATCGCGAGATCTCGTCCTGCTCGGTGTGCGGCGATTTCCAGGCGCGCCGCATGGACGCCCGCTACAAGGACAGGGACGGCAAGGGCAACCGCTTCGTCCACACGCTCAACGGCTCGGGCACAGCCGTTGGCCGCGCGCTCATCGCTGTCATCGAAAACTACCAGAATGAAGATGGCAGCGTAACCATTCCTGAAGTGCTGCGGCCTTACATGGGCGGTCTGGAAAAGATCGAAGCGAAATAATGCGTATCCTCCTGACCAACGACGACGGCATTCATGCCGAGGGCCTGGCGTCGCTCGAACGCGTCGCACGTACGTTGTCCGACGATGTCTGGGTGGTGGCGCCCGAGCAGGACCAGTCCGGCTACGCGCATTCGCTGTCGATCTCGGAGCCGCTGCGGCTGCGCAAGATCGGCGAGAAGCATTTTGCCGTGCGCGGCACGCCGACGGATTGCGTCATCATGGGCGTCAAGAAAATTCTGCCTGGCGCACCCGACCTGATCCTGTCCGGCATCAATTCGGGCGCCAACATCGCCGATGACGTCACCTATTCGGGCACCGTCGCCGGCGCCATGGAAGGCGCGCTGCTCGGTATCCGCTCGATCGCGCTCAGCCAGGGCTACAGCTATGTCGGCGAAGATCGCGTCGTGCCCTACGAGACGACAGAAGTGCTGGCGCCGGCGCTGCTGAAGAAACTTGTCGCGACGCCGTTGCCGGACGGCGTGCTGCTCAACGTCAATTTTCCCAACTGCACGCCCGAAGAGGTCGCGGGCACGGTGGTCACCACGCAAGGCAAGCTCGTGCACTCCCTGTGGGTCGACGAGCGCCGCGACGGGCGCGGCCTGCCTTACTACTGGCTGCGCTTCGGCGGCGAGCCGGTCGAGGGCAAGCAAGGCACCGATCTCTACGCGTTGCGCAACAGGCTGGTGTCGGTGACGCCGCTGCAGCTCGACCTGACCGCGCATGAAATCCGTGACCAATTGAGCAAGGCGCTTGCATGAACCAAGGCCTCCCGATCGATGACCGCGAAGGTTTTGCTGCCTTTCTGCTGCGCCTGCGCGGCCGGGGGACTGTGCCGAAGGCGCTGATCGCGGCCTTCGAGGCGACGCCGCGGCGCGGCTTCCTGGCGGCCCAGTTCCATCAGATCGCCTGGTCGGACCGTATGCTGCCGATCGAATGCGGCGAGGCGATCGAAGGTGCCGACATGCAGGCGGCGGTGATCGCGGCGCTCGCTATCGAGCAGGGCAACCGCGTGCTCGAGATCGGCACCGGCTCGGGCTACACTTCGGCGGTGATGTCGCGGCTGGCGGCGCGGGTCATCACCACCGATCGCTACAAGACGCTCGCCGAGCAGGCGCGGCAGCGCTTCGAGGCGCTCGGCATCGGCAATGTGATCGTGCGCCACGCCGATGGTTCCGGCGGGCTGCCGAATGAAGGGCCATTTGACCGTATCGTCGCCTGGGCTGCCTTCGACAGCCTGCCGCGCTTCCTGCTCGACCAGTTGTCGAGCGGCGGTATCGTCATCGCTCCGATCGGCCCCGAAGAGGGCGAACAGGTGCTGGCCAAGCTGACCAAGGTCGGCAGCCGCTTCGAGCGTGAAGACATCGGCCTCGTTCGCCTGCAGCCGATCCTGCGCGGTGTCGCCGCTGTCATCTAGCGCGTATGTCGATGTTCAGGCCGCGCCGCGTCGGGTGCGCGCGCCGTCTTCGACCCCGGCCGGCATGACCTGAAAATCTCCCCTGGGCTCGCTCTCTAATATTTTAAGAAAAATTGCGTCGGATTCCATGGGGTTAACCGTCGAGTAACATTAACGCGCTTTAATCATGCCTAGTTTGTACCGGGTATGTGCGGGTTAGTGCGATGCAACTCAGTGTTTTGAAGACAAACGGTCGCAATCTGGCGCGAGGCTGCGCCATACTGATGGTCGCGGGTGCTGCTGCGGGGTGCAGTTCCCAGGTTTCGCGGTTCAATGGCGTCGACGATGTCTTTACATCCTCGACCAACAATCAGCGCGCCATCATCAACAAGCGGGATGCCGTACAGCAGCCCTATCCGGGCGATGTCGCGGCCGCTCCACTCGATGGCAGCCATACACAGTCGGTCAGCCGCTCCAGCCTCGAGCCGGTCTCGACGCGGCCGCTGCCGCCGCCCGCTGCCCAGGCTCCCGAAGTGGCGCCGGTATCGAAGCCGGTGCGCACCGCATTGGCCCCGGCACCGCATGTCGACAGGACCACGACCGGCACCGTCGCCCCAGTGGCGTCGCCTTTCAAGGTTTCGCAACCTGACGAACCCCGCGTGGCTGCTTCCGGCACTCCGCATGCAACCGAGATCGTCGTCAGGGACGGCGAAACGATCGGCGGCCTTGCGCAGCGCTACAAGGTGCCGTCCGACGTGATCATGACGGTCAACGGGCTGAGCGCGACCAAGGGGCTGAAGACAGGCCAGAAGCTGGTCATCCCGGCCTACGCCTATTCGAGCAAGAGCGAGCCGAAGCTCGCGGATGCCAAGCCGGCGAAAGACACCAAGCACAACCTGCCGGCCACCGCGCCCGACAAGGTCGCCGTCCTGCCGCAGCAGCCGAAACTCAAGGAAGGCAAATCCGCCGCTCAGGTCGACACGCCGGCCGCAGCAAGCCAGCCCAAGGCACCCAAGCCGCAGGTGGCCAAGGCGACTGGCGCTGCTGGCACCTACACGGTGCAGTCGGGCGACACGCTTTCCTCGATTGCCAGGAAGACCGGCGTCGGCGCCACTGCGCTGAAGCAGGCCAACGGCATGAAGGATGGCTTGCTCAAGATCGGCCAGACGCTGAAGGTGCCGGCCGGTGGAACCGCGACCGCCGCCGCTGCCAAGCCGGCCAAGGTCGATCCGGTGACGACGGCCACGACGCAGCCCGCGGCAAAGACCACGCCGTCGGAAACGCTGGCGTCCTACACGCCGCCGAAAAAGGATTCCAAGGTCATCCAGCAGGCCGAGGCCGACGATGCCGTCGCGCCAGACGCCACCGGCATAGGCAAGATGCGTTGGCCGGTGCGCGGCCGCGTGATTTCCGGTTTCGGCTCCGGCAAAGACGGCGTTGACATCGCCGTACCCTCAGGCACACCGGTCAAGGCAGCCGAAAACGGTGTCGTCATCTATGCCGGCGACGGCCTCAAGGAATTCGGTAACACGGTGCTGGTGCGCCACGAGAATGGCCTGGTCACCGTCTACGGCCACGCCAGCTCGATCGAGGTCCAGCGCGGCCAGAAGGTCAAGCGCGGCCAGGAAATCGCGCTGTCGGGCATGAGCGGCACGACGGACTCGCCGAAGCTGCACTTCGAAGTGCGCAAGAACTCCGCCCCGGTCGATCCGTCCGGCTATCTCGAATAGTCGAGGCTATCTCGAATAGAAGAAAAAAAGCAATTTTGCGGGCCGTCTGACCTCCAGTCCGGCCCGCCGGCTCAGCCCGTTCCGAAAGGAGCGGGCTTTTTCAGCTTCAACGCGACGCGCCAGTCTTCAAGCTTCAAAGATGATCACGCAGGGTGTCGGCGATCATGACGCCAAGGCTGCTGGCCTTGATGCCGAGAAGCGTCTCCGCGTCGGAGGAATCGACCAGCAAGGGATTGTCGAAGAGGTAGCTCATTTCGATGAGCTCATGCATGCCCGATGCCTCCATTTCGGGGATGGAATAGGAACGTGTCTCTGGAATTTCACGGTGAAGCATTGCCGCCGTCGTTAGGATGAGTTCCCGGGGTGAGGCGTGTTGCGATGGAACATGGAATGCTCGTCCCCATTCGCCCGTGTAGCGGGAAGCGGCGACCAGTGTCCTGGCCACGTCCTTCGTGAAGGACCAGGCATGAGTCGCGTCGAGGTTTCCAATGAAAGCAGTCGGCCTCCCCTCGATTATGGAGGGCAGCGCGACCAGTGAGAAAGAGCTGATCGCGCCATGTCCAAGATAATCGCTGGACCGCACTTCGACTGCCGGCACGTCCGCACGGACCGCGCGCTGCCACATGATCGTCCGGGCGGTTCCTTTCTTCGAAGTCGGATCCAGAGACAGGTCGGAGTGAAGCGGACTATCGGCATGTTCGCCATAGCCATAGAGGTTTCCGAGTATCACAAGCTTCGCGCCGACCGCTTCCGCGGCCCGCACGGTGCCGTCGATGATTGGGAAAAAGTCGGTCGGCCACCGGTGATAGGCGGCCATGGCACACATGAAAACGGCGTCGGCGTTTCGGCAGATACGCGCCAGTTCAACGCCATCGGTGGCATCGGCCTGCACCGCCCGGACGTTCCGCAACCCGTTTGAGCCGACACTCCGGCTCGTGAGAACGACATCATGTCCTTCTTCTCCCAGAAGGCGCGCGGTCTCGTGCCCGACCGGGCCTGCTCCGACAACTACATAAAAACCCATGGCAACCTCTCGTCCAAACTCTATGGAGAGGCGTAGGTACATGTCCCCGGCATTGAAAATCGCGCGGAAATTGCCAATTCTTGGACAGGTTTTGCCATGAAGTGAGAAAGCATGCATTCGCAGTCTGTTCCGGCTCGATTTCCGCCCGACGTCACAATGGCCTTCTGGCATATTGAAGCGGGCGTCCATCGTCTCTCCAAAGCGGCCCATCATCGCATCATGGTGCATGCAAGCGCGGCGACGCGTTCCTACTGCAATGAGGTTGGTCGATATTTCGTGAGGCGCGCCGGCGATATTGACCTGGTGCCCGCTGGCCAAGAGGGCGGTTTCGAGACTGAAACCCCGTTCGACACGATCGAGATCGCGTTACAACCAGCCCTGATGGAAAGGGTGGCGGCTGAGCTTGGCGGCAAGGCGCGCGCATTGCCGCTCGACACACGTCACCTGCTTCGTGATCAGCGCATCCAACATCTCGCCCGAGCACTCGAGAGCGATGTCAACGCAAACTCACCGAGTGGACCTTTGTTTGCCGACAGCATTGGCGCAGCTCTTGCGGTGAGGCTGCTCGGTCTTGACAATCTCGATGTCGACCGAAGAAACCGGTTGTCAGATGCCCAGCTCAAGCGTGTGTTGGAGCATATTGAGGCTGGCCTGCACGAGCCCCTTTCGATCCTCCGACTGAGCCGAGTTGCCGGGGCGAGCAGCTCGCACTTGCGGGCTTGGTTCAAGGCGGCGACAGGCTTCACCCTGCACCGGTACGTGTTGCGACGCCGGGTCGAACGCGCACGCGTCCTGCTCCGGCGCGGGGATCTCAGCACAAGCGAGGTTGCGGAATTGACGGGCTTTGCGCACCAGTCACACCTGGCGCATTGGATGCGTCGTGAGATCGGCCAAACGCCGCGTGACTTGCGGCGGTCGCAGCCCAAATGATCTTGTCATTGGATGGCGTTGGCGACGCCACCCAACGTATCAGTCCCTCAGTGGCTTGCCGAGCCGGCCAGCCAGGTCCTGGGTGAACTGCCAGGCGACGCGACCTGAGCGGCTGCCGCGGGTGGTCGCCCATTCCAGTGCTTCGGCGCGCAGTTGCTCGGGATCCACGACAAGGCCATGGTGCCTGACATAGCCGTCGATCATGTCGAGATACTCGTCCTGCGAACATTTGTGGAAGCCGAGCCACAGCCCGAACCGGTCGGACAGCGACACTTTTTCCTCGACCGCCTCGGACGGGTTGATGGCGGTCGAGCGCTCGTTGTCGATCATGTCGCGGGGCAAAAGATGCCGGCGGTTCGAGGTGGCATAGAAGATGACATTGGCGGGGCGGCCCTCGACGCCGCCTTCGAGCGCTGCCTTGAGCGATTTGTAGGAGGTGTCGTCATGGTCGAAGGAGAGGTCGTCGCAAAACAGGATGAAGCGGAAGGGCGCCGCCTTGAGCAATCCCATCAGCTTCGGCAGCGTGTCGATGTCCTCGCGGTGGATTTCGATCAGCTTCAACGGCAGGTCGGACTTGGTCCTGGCGTTGATCTGGGCATGCACGGCCTTGACCAGCGACGATTTGCCCATGCCGCGCGCGCCCCACAACAATACGTTGTTGGCCGGATAGCCGCCAGCGAAGCGTTCGGTGTTGTCGACAAGGATGTCGCGGACGCGGTCGACGCCACGGATCAGGCCGATGTCGACGCGGTTAACCCTGCGCACCGGTTCCAGATAGCCCGGATCGGCCTGCCAGACGAAGCAATCGGCCGCGCCGATGTCGGTTTGGGGTACCGGCGGCGGGGCAAGACGGCTCACCGCCTCGATCAGCCGGTCGAGTTTCTGGTTCAGGGCTTCAATGCTGCTGTCGGTCATGGCTGTCTTTTGTTTCGCGTTTTGACGTGTGGGGGCGTGAAGCTGGCCGATTCCGTCTGATACAAAACCGGCTGCAACCTTTTGTTCGAGCGTGATCTTTTCCAAAAACTGGCTCGCGCTTTTCGCGATCCTGCTCTAACACGGCTCAACAGGCCGGAAAAGCAGCCGATTTGGGCGGCCGCGCAGTTGCATTGACAACTTTACCGACTATATTCCGGCCAAATTTCAAGGGGCCGCCAGATTGGCGGCTGTTTTCAAAATTCAGGAGTACCTCGATGTTCGTGACACCGGCATACGCCCAAGGCGTCGGCGCTTCTCCAGACATGTTCATCAGCATTTTGCCGTTTGTCCTGATTTTCGTGATCATGTATTTTCTGATCATCAGGCCGCAGCGCACGCAGCTGAAGAAGCGCGGCGAGATGCTGGCCGCGGTCCGTCGCGGCGACACGGTCGTCACCGGCGGCGGCTTCGTCGGCAAGGTGACCAAGGTGATCGACGACAACGAGCTCGAGATCGACCTCGGCGGTGGCATGAAGGTGACGGCGCTGCGTTCCACGATCGCCGATGTGCGCGTCAAGGGCGAGCCGGTCGCCAACCAGAACGCCAAGAAATAACCGAATTGTCGGCGGAGGGATCCGCCAGCATGCCTGACGGAGGACGCCATTTGCCGCCTTCTTCGCGCTTCAGGATAGTTCTGATCTGTGTGGCTGCGGTCATTACAGCAGTGCTTGATGTGTCCATCCTTTTCGCGGCAAGTCCGCTCGCGAAGCAGCCTTATTGGGCACCAAAAATCCAGACGGCGATTGGCCTCGATCAAAAGGGCATTTCGCGCTTCGTATTCGGCCTGGATCTGGACGAATTGATCAAAGGCAGGCTGGAGACGACCCAAGACGAAATCCGCTCACTGCTGCGTTCCGCTCACATCGGCTATACCGGTCTGGCTGTATCGGGTCGCGCGGTTCAGGTACACATTTCGGATGCCGCTCAGCTTGTTTTGGCCAAAGTAACGCTAAAGACACTGACCGATCCGTCTGCCGATGATGACGCAGTCCAGGAGCTGGTGCTGGATGAGTCCGGACCAGTCTTGCTCAAATTCGTCATCACGGGCGCCGGCATCAAATACCTAACGTCCGCGGCTTTGAAGCAGTCAGTGGAGGTCATCAAGCATCGCATCCATGACTTCAGGAGGGTTGAATCGGGCATTTCGGAGCCGATCGTGCGGCAGCAAGGCGATGATCGGATTATGGTCCAAGTGTCGGGCCTCAAGGATTCGCATAGGCTAAGTAATATCCTTGTTCGTGCCGCCAAGCTGACTGTCCAGATGATTGATGGATCGATGCCGGTGAAAGACGCGCTTAATGGGCCGCTGCCCAATTCGTCCAGCATGCTTTATTCACACGACGATCCGCCGGTCCCCTACCTGATCGAGAACCGTGTCATCGTTTCGGATGACAACCTGATCAATGCGAAGCCGGCCTACAGCCCGCAAAGTAACAAGCCGATTGTCCTGTTTCGGGTCGATTCAAAAGGAACCGCACGGCTAAGCCGGGAGACCTCGCAGAATGTCGGCAGTTCGTTTGCAGTCGTGCTGGACGGTCGGGTGGTTTCAGTACCGGTAATCCGCGAGCCCATCCTTGACGGCATCGGCCAGATATCGGGCAATTTCACTGTCGAGGACGCTAACGATCTCGCCGTGCTATTACGCAATGGCCGCTTACCCGCACGATTGACAATAGTTGAAGAAAGTCCGATGGCAGCACCAAAGTGACCGCCTTGTGCTCGACAACCACAGATGCGCGGATGAATGGTGAGCCGGTGGCGAACCAGAATGCCAAGAAATAACCGAATTTTAGGCGGAGCGATCCGCGGACACGCTCTGACGGACGACGCCATATGCTGTATTTTTCGCGCTTCAAGATGATCCTGATCTGGGTGGCCGTGGCCATCACGGTGATCCTCGCCGCGCCCAATCTCATCCCCGCAAGCACTTTGGCCAAGCTTCCCGATTGGGTGCCGAAGCGGCAGATGACGCTCGGCCTCGATCTGCAGGGCGGCTCGCACATCCTGCTGGAGATGAATCAGAACGATCTGATCAAGGACCGGTTGGAGACGACGCGCGACGAAATCCGCACGCTGCTGCGTGACGCCAAGATCGGCTACACCGGCCTCGCCGGCACCGGACGTGTCTTGCAGGTCCGTATCACCGATCCCGCCCAGATCGATGCCGCCAAGACGGCGCTGAAGACGCTGACCGATCCGGTCGCTGCCGGCCTGTTCACCGGCGGCTCCATCCAGGAAATGACGCTCGATGATTCCGAGCCCGGCCTGCTCAAGTTCAACGTCACCGACGCCGGCATCAAATATCGCACATCGACGGCGCTGACGCAGTCGATCGAGGTGGTCGAGCGCCGCGTCAACGAACTCGGCACGACCGAACCTATCGTGCAGCGACAGGGCGACGACCGTATCCTTGTCCAGGTGCCGGGTCTTCAGGACCCGCAAAGGCTGAAGGAAATCCTCGGCCAGACCGCCAAGCTGACCTTCCAGATGGTCGACCAGTCGATGCCGGTGCAGGATGCCCTCAACGGCCGTCCGCCAGCCGGCTCGTCGGTGCTGTACTCGCAGGACGATCCGCCGGTTCCGTATCTGATCGAAAATCGCGTCATCGTCTCGGGCGAAAACCTCGTTGACGCACAGGCGACATACAATTCGCAGAACAACGAGCCGGTGGTGTCGTTCCGCTTTGATTCGAAAGGGGCGGCGCGCTTCGGCCAGGCCACTGCGCAGAATGTCGGCAAGCTGTTCGCCATCATCCTCGACAACCAGGTGATTTCGGCGCCGCAGATCCGCGAGCCGATCCTCGGCGGCACCGGCCAGATATCCGGCAACTTCACCGCCCAGAGCGCCAACGACCTTGCGGTGCTGCTGCGCGCCGGTGCGTTGCCCGCAACGCTTACGGTCATCGAAGAACGCACGGTGGGTCCGGGCCTTGGCCAGGATTCGATCCATGCCGGCAAGGTCGCCGGCATCATCGGTTCTATCCTCGTCGTCGCCTTCATGTTCGTCGCCTACGGCTTCCTCGGCTTCCTGGCCAACATCGCGCTGGCGGTGCACGTGGCGATGATCGTCGGCGTGCTCTCGTTGCTTGGCGCGACGCTGACCTTGCCTGGTATCGCCGGTATCGTGCTGACCATCGGCATGGCGGTCGATTCCAACGTGCTGATCTACGAACGAATCCGCGAGGAGCGACGCGCCGGCCGCTCCGTGATCCAGGCGATCGATACCGGTTTCACCAAGGCGCTGGCGACCATCGTCGATTCCAACATCACTTCGCTGATCGCCACCGTGGTGCTGTTCTATCTCGGTACCGGGCCGGTGAAGGGCTTTGCCATCACTTATGCCATCGGCATCCTGACGACCGTGTTCACCGCTTTCACCTTCACCCGGCTGCTGGTCTCGATCTGGCTGCGCCGGGCTCGCCCGAAGGAACTGCCGCGCGCGCCGGTGACCTTCGTTCCGCCCGGCACGAAAATTCCGTTCATGGGCATCCGTCGCTGGACGTTCACGCTGTCAAGCGCACTGTCGATCCTCTCGGTGGTGATGTTCATGACCGTCGGCATCAATTACGGCATCGATTTCAAGGGCGGTTCGCTGATCGAGGTACAGGCCAAGAGCGGCAATGCCGACCTCGCCGACCTCCGCTCGCGCCTGACCGAGCTCAACATCGGCGAAGTCCAGGTTCAGCAGTTCGGTACGCCCAACGACGTGTTGATCCGCGTCGGCACGCAGGATGGCGGCGAGAATGCCGAGCAGACCGTCATCGACAAGGTGCGCGGCGAACTGCAGGACAATTATGACTTCCGCCGCGTGGAAGTGGTGGGACCGACAGTCTCCGGAGAACTCGCCAAGCAAGGCACCATCGCCATGCTGATCGCGCTGCTCGGCATCCTGGTCTATGTCTGGTTCCGCTTCGAATGGCAGTTCGCGGTCGGCGCCATCGTGGCGACGGTGCACGATGTGGTCATGACACTTGGCTTCTTCGTCATCACCGGGCTGGAGTTCAACCAGTCGTCACTGGCGGCGATCCTGACCATCATCGGCTATTCGCTGAATGACACGATCGTGGTCTATGACCGTGTTCGCGAGGATCTGCGAAAATACAAGCGGATGCCGCTGCCGCAACTGTTGAACAACGCCATCAACGAGACTCTGTCGAGGACGACACTGACATCGGTGACGACGATCCTGGCGCTGCTGGCGCTGGTGCTGTTCGGCGGCGAGGTGATCCGCTCGTTCACCATGGCCATGCTGTTCGGCGTCGTCTTCGGCACCTATTCCTCGATCTTCATCGCCGCACCGCTGCTGATCCTATTCAAGCTGCGGCCGCAGGCTACGGCCGACGAGGAGAAGCCGGTCAATGGCGGCAAGGCGGTCGCGACCTGACGCGCCGCCCCGAAGGGGTACAACGGTGACCAGCAAAGGCATCGTCGTCCGCGAGGCGCATTTTCCGGGCCGCGCGCCGATCGAAGCCTATGGCAATGGCGGGTTCCGCTTTGCCGACATGTCGCATCGCGGTTCGCTCATGTGCCTGCCATCCGGCATCCATGGCTGGGAACCGGCTGATCCCCTGGCGCTGACGGTGGCGGATTTCGACAGGCTGCTGGCTGAGGCCGACAAGGTCGAAATCCTGCTGGTCGGCATGGGCAGGGATCTCAGGCCATTGCCCGCCGCATTGCGGGCCGCGCTGAAGGCCGCCGGCATTGCATCCGACCCGATGTCGACGGGGGCCGCGGTGCGGACCTACAATGTCCTTCTGGCGGAAGAGCGCGCGGTGGCCGCGGCGCTCATTGCCGTCGATTGACATGTCTCGAAGCGCTGAAATCGTCATGGACGCGGTGCGCGTCGCCGACCATGATCGCTATCTGACCGCGCTCTACGCGCCCGACGACAAGCGCGACGCGCTGTTTTCGCTCTACGCCTTCAATGCCGAGATCGCAGGCATCCGCGATCGCATCCATGAAGCGTTGCCGGGCGAGGTGAGGCTGCAATGGTGGCGCGATGTCATTGCCGCCGGCGGCGAGGCCGGCGCCGGCCATCCCACTGCCGAAGCCTTGAACGCCACGATAGCGACGTTCGGCCTCCCGGAGCCGGCCTTCGAGAACATGCTCGATGCGCGCATCTTCGACCTCTACGACGACCCGATGCCGTCGCGCATCGATCTGGAAGGCTATTGCGGCGAGACGGCCGCAGCACTCATCCAGCTTGCGGCGATGGTGCTCGATCCTGTCGAGGCGCCGCGCTTTGCCGATCTGGCGGGCAGGGCAGGCTGTGCGCAGGCGATGACCGGCCTGCTGCTGCTGTTGCCGCTGCATCGCCGGCGCGGACAGTGTTTTGTCCCGGCCGATATCCTTGCAGCGGCCGGCTCTTCGCCGCAGGAGTTCGTTGCCGGTGATGGCGGACCCGGCGCCAAACGCGCGGTGGCGGCGATGATGGCGCTGGCACGGGAACATCTTTCCGCCTTCGAGCGAGGCGCTCCGGCTCTGCCTGTATCGCTGCGTCCGGCATTCCTGCCGCTCGCCCTGTCACGTGCCTATCTCGGCAAGATGGAGAATGGTTCGCCGCTCGAAGGCGTGGCGCGGCTGTCGGCCTTGCGCCGGCATTGGCTGCTGCTGCGTCGCGCGAGCAAGGGCTGGCCTGCGCTTTGACGTAAACGTCAACATGTCCCGACCAGCGCGTCGACGACTGCCGGCGCCTCTGAGGCGGTCTCCCTTGAGAAATGAGCGCAGACATACACCCCATGTGGATGTAACGGGTTCAGCCGGGCTTGGATGTTCCAAGACGGCGCCAGCGAATAGAGCGTCTTCATGAAATCGAGGAGGAACTGTTCCATGTAGGGGCCCTGAAGGCGCTTTACAGCAATAATCCTCTTCAAACTTCTATCGCGGTTCTCATTGTTACCCTCGTTGTCAACCACCCAGCCCTTCCCGCCGTGGGCTGGCCGCTCAATGCTTCAAGCGCCGGTATATGTGTGCCGCGCAACTTCTGCAGGTTGTTGCATTTGACGTAGACGCTCCAGATGATTTCATATTCACCGGTGAACGGTTCTTCACTTGGCGGGAGCCCCGGCGGCAAAAGCTGGGGCAGGCTTAGCCATAGACTACTCCGCCGCTTCGGCCGTTTCTGTTTGTGCCGGAAGTCCCAGCCACTCCCTACAATCGGCGCGTGCGCGCGAGGTGATGGCGTGGCGCTTGGCGACGGTCTTGTCCTTGCCGCGCATGCGCTTGCCCTCGGTCTTCGGCGCTTCCACAGGCGGGAACAGGCCGAAATTGACATTCATCGGCTGGAAGGAGCGCTTTCCCGGCTCGTCATCCGAAACGATGTGGCCGCCTGTGATGTGGTTGAGCAGCGCGCCGAAGGCCGTGGTCAGCGGCGGCAGCGACGGCGCATGGCCGAGCCTTTCCGCGGCGGCGAAACGGCCGGCGAGCAGGCCGATCGCGGCACTCTCGACATAGCCCTCGCAGCCGGTGATCTGGCCGGCAAAACGCAGGCCGGGGCGCGACTTCAGCTGCAGCGAAGCGTCGAGCAAGGTCGGCGAGTTGATGTAGGTGTTGCGGTGCAGGCCGCCGAGGCGGGCGAAATCGGCGTTTTCGAGACCTGGTATGGTGCGGAACACGCGCACCTGCTCGGCGTGCTTCAGCTTGGTCTGGAAGCCGACCATGTTATAGAGCGTGCCCAGCGCATTGTCCTGCCGCAGCTGGACGACGGCATAGGCCTTCACCGTCGGATTGTGTGCATTGGTCAGCCCCATCGGCTTCATCGGGCCGTAACGGAGCGTCTCGACGCCGCGTTCGGCCATGATCTCAATCGGCAGGCAGCCGTCGAAATAGGGCGTGCCTTCCCATTGCTTGAATTCGGTTTTCTGGCCGTCGACCAGCGCCTGAACGAAGGCAAGGTACTGGTCCTTGTCCATCGGGCAGTTGATGTAGTCCTTACCGGTGCCGCCGGGCCCGACCTTGTCGTAGCGCGACTGGAACCAGCAAATGTCCATGTCGATCGTGTCGAAGTGGACGATCGGCGCGATGGCGTCGAAGAAGGCTAGCGCATCGGCGCCGGTCGCTTCCGCGATCTACTGGGCAAGTGAGGGCGCGGTCAATGGACCCGTGGCGATGATCGCCTGGTCCCAATCCGCCGGCGGCAGGCCCGGCACTTCCTCGCGCTGGATTGATATCAGCGGGTGCGCTTCAAGCCTTTTCGTCACCGCGTCGGCAAATCCGTCGCGGTCGACGGCGAGCGCGCCGCCAGCAGGCACCTGGTTGGCGTCGCCGGCGCTCATGATCAGCGAGCCGGCCAGCCGCATTTCGGCATGCAACAGGCCGACGGCATTGTTGTCGGCGTCGTCGGAGCGGAAGGAGTTCGAACAGACCAGCTCGGCCAGGCTGTCGGTCTTGTGCGCATCGGTGCCGCGAACGGGCCGCATTTCATGCAGGATGACGGGCACGCCGGCCTCGGCTGCCTGCCATGCGGCTTCGGAACCGGCGAGGCCGCCGCCGATGATGTGGATTGGGTTTTTGCTCATGAACGCCGGAATAATCGCTTGGTGCGGCGATTGCAATTGCCGTGCGCGGTGCGGAGCAAACAGCTGCTGATCGGAGCGCCCCTGAAAACAACAACACCCGCCGGGGGAGGAGGTCCGGCGGGTGTCGTTTTTGGGGTCGACCCTCGGGAGGAGGTGAAGGCCGACCATATTCGTCATCGCCGGGGAGGAGGTCGGCTTTGACGAAAACTCTTTCGCTAATTTTGAAAGGGGCGAAACCCTTCTGGGCAAATTTGATTTGCCCGGGGAAACAGCGCCCGCCGCGGGAGGAGGTGCGGCGGGCGCCGTTTTTGTGGTCAACCCTTGGGAGGAGGTAAGGGGTGACCGTATTCGTCAAGGTCGGGGAGGAGGTCGACCCTGCCGAAATTCTGTCTAGATCGCCTGGCGGGCGATGATCTTGATTTCGTCGCGGACGATACCGAGATCATGCAGCTGGCGGTTGGAAAGGCGACCCAGCTCGGTAACCGTCTCGCGATAAACGCGCCAGTTACGATAGTTGCGGATCAGGTTCATTGTCGTTCTCTTTTTCAAAACTGGTTCGGACCATTCGCGGTCCGAAGAATTAGACCGCCTTGCGAGCGACGTAAGGAATGTCGCTGCGGCTGATGCCGAGGTCGGTCAGTTCACGGTTGCTCAGGCGGCTCAGCTCGGACACGGTGTCCCTGTAGCGGCGCCAGTTGCGGTAGTTGCGGATCAGGTTCATGGTAGTTCTCGTTTCGTCTTTCTTGCGGATCATTCCGTTTGTGTACGAACTATAAATAGGCGGACCCATATCGATTTAAAAGCGCTATGGCTGCATGGCAGCAATGCAAATTGTGCAATGCAGCATTAACGGGCGTTCACGGACCTGACACAAAGAAACCCGAATCGGAAAATGCCGCCGCGTCAACGATTTGACCGGATCGGCTGAAAAAAGACCAAACGTGGGGGAGACACAGCATGGCGGGGTATTCGTCGCGAGTCAGGGCGGATATCGCGCGTTGGCTGCAGGCCGGGCTGATTGACGCCGCCACAGCCGATTCGCTTTCGCGCAATGTCGAGGCCAACGCGCGCGAGTCGCTCAGCTTCGGCTCTATCCTGGCAATGATGGCCGCTTTGCTTTTCGGCGCCGCCATCCTGATTTTCGTCGCCGCCAACTGGGACGCCATCCCGCGGCTGGCACGCGTGGTGGCACTGTTTGCCGTCATCCTCGGCGGCTATGTCGGCGGCGCGGTGCTGAAGACCCGCGACCATGCGGCGCTCGGCGAAGCGCTGTGGATCGTGGCGGCCGCGGCTTTCGGCGGCTCGATCGCGCTGATCGGCCAGATGTATCATCTCTCGGGCGACGAGGCGTCTGCTCTGGTCACCTGGGGCGCCGGCACGGCGCTGGCGGCGGTTGCGCTGCGTTCGAATCCGCTGACGGTCGCTTCGGTCGGCATCGCCGATGCCTGGCTGTTCCTCAAAGGCTTCGACTACTACAGCCGCAGCGAATTTCCGCATGCCTTCGTGATCATGGCGATCGTACTGTTTGCCGTCTCGTTCTGGACCCGCAGCCAGGCGGCGCGCCACCTGATCATCCTGTCGGTTCTGTTTTATCTTGTGCTGCTCGTCACCAACCACGACACGCTGCAGGTGGCTATCCCGCTGGTCGTCGTCTCGGCGCTGCTGTTCGCGGCCTCGGTCTTCGTGCCGGATCCGGTCGACCGGGTCGTGCAGCTCGGCGGCCGCTTGCCCTTGCACGCACTGCTCGGCTTCCTCACCGGCCTGGCGATGATCCAGTTCGAACTCGCCGACGAGAGCACCTACAACAGCGGTTTTGCCCTCGCTTCGGTGATCGCGCTGGGCGGCATCGTCGGGGCAATCGTGCTGGCGGGACGGGAGAGCCGTGGGCTGCGCTGGTTTGCCTATCTTGGCTTCGCCTTCGAACTCGCCATCATCTATGTGGTGACCTTGCAATCGATGCTCGATACAGCCGGCTTCTTCCTGGCCGCCGCAGTGCTGCTCGGCATCCTTGCGATCGTCATCATCCGCGTGGAAAAGCGTATGAAAGGTCCAGATGCCAAAGGAGCCACGGCATGATCACCGGGAAAAGGCTTGTCATCTCGGCACTGCTGCTGGCGCTCGTCCAGATCGGCTTCCTGAGCTGGATCATCGCCGGCCGCGCGGCGATCCTGCGCAACGGCAAAGAGGTGCTTCTGAAGATCGAGCCCGTCGATCCGCGCGACCTCCTGCGCGGCGATTATATTATCCTGGGCTACGATATTTCGCGCATACCGGTGAAAATGATCGCCAACATTCCGCCCGACAAGTTTTCCAGCGACGACACCTCGATTGTCGTGCGCCTGAAGAAGGGCTCCGACGGCTATTGGCAGCCGACGACAGCCTGGTTCGGCAAGGCGCCGAAGCCGGCCGCTGCGGACGAGGCCGATATTTTAGGCCACATCGCCGAGGGCTGGGATCTTCGCGGCGAAGGGATGACCATCGCGCCGGACTATGGCATCGAACGCTTCTATCTGCCGGAAGGCGAGGGGATGGCGATCCAGAACGACATGCGGGTGCGGCCATTCGGCATCCGTCTTGCGCTCGCCGGCGACGGCACCGCGCAGATCAAGGCGCTGGTGGACGGCGACAAGACGCTGTTCGAGGAACCACTCTACTAAGTCCCTTATTTGCAGTGGTGTGAAACATGCCAGTTAGCCTGTCGACGCGTGAGGACATCAACCTCGACACTGTTTTCCGCGTCGCCTGGAAGAAGGACACGGTGGACATCGACGAGAAGGCCTTGCAGCGCATCGCCGAATGCCGCGCCTCGTTTCTCAGGCTGATTGAATCCGATCCGCCACCGGTCATCTATGGCGTCACCACCGCCATGGGAGAGCTGGCGAGCCGCAAGCTCGAACTCGACGAGCGGGATCGCCATGCGCGCATCAAGGCGTTTGCCGCCGCCACCTCGTTCGGCGATCCCTTGCCGGATCGCGTGGTCAGGGCGATCGTGCTTGCCCGCCTGACGAACTTCATCGAGGGCAACGCCGCCACCTCGCCACGCATCGCGCTTGCCGTGGCCGCAATGCTCAATGGTGGGCCGATGCCAACAGTGCCGGCCTCGGGCCAGGGCGGCGCCGGCGAAATCCTGGCGCTCTATCCGCTGTTTGCCGAGCTTTCGACGCGCTTCGATCTCGAGGTCAAGGAACGCGGCTCGCTGATCAACGGCTCGCCCTGCGCTGCAGCCCTCGTAGCGGACGCGGCGCTCGCGGCGCGCCGCCGGATCCGCATGGCGCAAAAAGTGTTCGCGCTGTCGATCGAGGCGTTTCGCGCCCCGCTCGAACACTATGACGCCGCCCTCGATACGCTCTGGGGTGATGAGCATGAGGCCGCGGCCCTGCAGGGTTTGCGGGAATTTCTGGTTGGCGCCGGCGATGGGCGACGCAATTATCAGGCGCCGGTCAGCTACCGCATCGTGCCGCGCGTCCTCGGCCAGGCGCATCGTGCGCTGTCGTCGGCCGAGCGGGCAGCCAATGTGTCGCTGGCCTCTATATCGGACAATCCGGTCTATATCCCGCCCGAAGATGCACATCCGCTCGGCCGCTGCATCTCGACCGGCGGCTATCACAACGCCATGGCGACGCCGGCGCTGGATGATCTGGCGGCGATATGGGCCGACATCTGCCTGCTTTGTGATCGCCACGCCTCCAAGCTGCTCAACGGCAAGGTGTCGCTGCTGCCCGATCTTCTGATGACCGGACGACACTCGGCCGACAGCGATGGCCACGGCAATGTCGGCTACGTGCCGATGGCGATCACCGGCTATCTCGAGCAGGCCAAGCTGGCGGCGCAACGTACCTTCATTCCGGGCACGGAATCGGCCGGTGCGGGGCAGGACGACGTCGCCACGACGGCATTCTTCGCATGGACCAAGGAAGCGACCGCCGGCCGCTGCGTCGATGCCGCCATGGCGATGCTGGCGATGATCGCCTCGCAGGCGCTGCACGTCACCGAACGGACGCCGCCGCCGGCACTGCGCTCCTTCGTCGATCAAATCAGAGCTATCGTGCCGCCTGTCGGTGCCGATCGTGTGCTGGGGCCTGAGCTTGCCAGGCTGGCGGAATGGTTCACACAGAAAGTGTTCGAGGCGTAGAGATGCCAACAAGCCCTGGCTGGTGAAATTGGTGCGCCTGAACGGATGAAATTCGAACCTGCCGAGCTTCAGGTGGCCTGCCACCCGAAGCTCGAAGAGCGAAGGGTGGTGCGGACGACGGGAATCGAACCCGTACGATCAGAGATCGAGGGATTTTAAGTCCCTTGCGTCTACCAATTCCGCCACGTCCGCAGGCCAGCCCTTTTCAGACGCCTGACACAGGCCGTCAAGTCGTGTTGTTGAGCGTTCGCCGAACGTGCAAACAGACGGGGCGGCTTGATGATACTGGCGCGATCACGGAATTATCGGCGCGGCGGGTAGTGGTAGGATGCCTGTGTGGTGGATTTGATCTGCCAAGGCCGGCGCCTCTCAGGCCCAACCCATTCCCCCCGCCCACTGGGAGCGTCGGCCACCCTTTCATGAAAGAGCCCTTTGAGTGGTTGCCTGGTCCGGCAGCGTCGCGATTGTGGCCCTGCTCAGAACTTGTAGCTCAAATTGATGCCTACCGTGTTGAGCTTCACGTTCTGATCGCGATCGTTGAAGGGTTCCGCCACGTCGTAGTGCTCGGAGCCGAAATCATAGTAGCGATACTGTGCGCCGACGACGAACTTGTCGGTCAACGCGTAGTCGACGCCGGCACCCACGGTCCAGCCGACATTCGTGCGCGTGCTGGCGAACGCCGGACCCGCGACTTGCGATGTTTCGATGCCGGCAAAGGCGACGCCGCCAATGCCGTAGACCAGCAGGCGATCCATGGCGTAGCCGGCCTTGGCGTTGACCGACCCGAACCACTTGATGTCGGTGCCGAATGTGCTTCCCAGCGCCGATACCGTCGTGCCGCCGACCGAGGAATAGTTGAGGTCCGCCTCGGCGCCGAGCACCGCCTGGTTGAACTGCCACAGGCCTGCGACATGGCCGCCGACAAAACCGCCGTCAATGTCGGGCGCGATGGAAAACGGCGCGCCTTCTGTCACCGATATATCGGATTGGCCCCAGCCATAGCCGGCCTGCAGACCAGCGTAGTAGCCCGTCCAGTCGAAGCCGGGCGCGGTCATAGGCACGTCGACCGCTGGGTCGGCTGCAAAAGCCGGCATGGCCAGAACGGCAAGAAAACCGGCACTTGCGACTATCAGTCGACGCATCGAACTCCCCAAATGACGATTCAGAAAGGTCCTCGCCAGAAGGATAACCGCATTCGCCGCAATCGCAATCCCCCTGTCGCCGCACAGAATCCTCTATTTGGCGTCGATGAAGTCCAGCACAGCCTGGTTATATTCGTCCGGCGCTTGCAGCATGGCGAAATGACTGGCGTTGGGCAGGATAATCAGCTTCGCGCCCGGGATGACGGAGGCGATATATTCGGTGTGTTCGCGCTTGATCGCTTCGTCATGGTCGCCGGCAACGATCGCCGTCGGCGTGGTTATCTCAGCGAGCTGCTCCTTGGTCCACGCCGGCTCGGTCTCCCACATATGGCTCATCTGCGCCACGAAGGCGTCATACTGGTCCGGTGTTTTCGACATCTTCTTGTATTCGCGGCCGGAGCGGTCGATGTAGGCGGCAAAGGTCTTGTTGGTCATCACGCCCGGATCGACGCCGTCGGTGGTTACGTTGGCGGCTTGCGCAAAGAGCCTTGTCAGCCGCTCTGGATGATGCAGTGCGATGTCGATACCGATAATTCCGCCATCGCTCCAGCCGACGAGCGCGGTCTTGTCGATCTTCAGGTGATCGAGCAGCGCCAGATAGTCCGACGCCATCAAGTCATAGCCATAGGGCTGCTCGGTGCGGGTGGAGCGGCCGTGACCACGGCTGTCGGCGACTATCACCTTGTGCGTCTTGGAAAACGTGGCCACCTGGCTGGCCCAGATGTCGGCGTGGCCGAGGCCACCATGGATGAGCAGCACGGGGTCACCCACTCCGAAAACGGCGTAGTACATCTGGATGCCGTTCACCGGCGCATATCCGCTCTGATCGGGTTTGGGCATGGCTGCAGGCTCCGGCAAGGTCTGCCAACGTTCCTCGGCGGCGGCAAAAGCGCTCGAGGCGGCGAACAAGATGACGATGGCGAACACTTTGCAAAAACGGGTCATGTTTTCCCCTTACGGCTCGGTCCGTAGCCAGAATCGCGCTTTGGCCAGATTAGTCAACAAGCTCAGTCTGCCGCGGTGTGTTGGCCCGACGGCTCTGGCGGCGCCCGCCGACATTTGCGAGACTGGCGACAACCGAAGGAATCGCCAATGACGAAAGCAACGCCCGCAAAACCCAGACCGTGGACCGAGATGGCGACACATCTGGTCGATGTCGCCATGGGGCGCAAACCCGCTGACCTGGTCGTCCGCAACGGCCGTTGGGTGAACGTCCATTCGGGCGAGATCATCGCCGGCACCGACATCGCCATCGCCGGCGGTCGTTTCGCTTATTGCGGGCCGAACGCCAGCCATGCCATCGGCCAGGGCACCAAGGTGGTCGACGCCGGCGGGCGCTATCTGGTGCCCGGCCTCTGCGACGCGCATATGCATGTCGAGAGCGGCATGGTGACGGTGACCGAGTTCTGCCGGGCCGTTATTCCGCACGGCACTACCTCTATGTTCATCGACCCGCACGAGATCGCCAATGTGCTTGGCCTGCCCGGCGTGCGGCTGATGCATGACGAGGCCGTCGCCATGCCCATCAACGTGCATGTGCAGATGCCGTCCTGCGTGCCCTCGGCGCCCGGGCTGGAACATGCAGGCGCCGAGTTGACGGTCGCCGATGTCGCGGAGGCAATGAGCTGGGAAAACATCATCGGTCTTGGCGAAGTGATGAATTTCCCCGGCGTCGCCGCCAACGATCCTGTCATGTCGGGCGAGATCGCCGCAACGGTGAAAGCGGGGAAAACGGTCGGCGGCCACTACGCCTCGCGCGATCTCGGCCTGCCGTTCCATGGCTATGCCGCCGGCGGTCCCGAGGACGATCATGAGGGCACACGCGCCGAGGATGCCATCGCCCGTGTGCGCCAGGGCATGAAGGCGATGCTGCGGCTCGGCTCGGCCTGGTACGACGTCGCCTCGCAGATCAAGGCGGTGACGGAGAGCGGCATCGACCCGCGCAATTTCATCCTGTGCACCGACGACAGCCATTCCGGCACGCTGGTCCAGGAAGGCCATATGGACCGCGTGGTGCGCCACGCCATCCAACAGGGGTTGAAGCCGGTGACGGCGATTCAGATGGCGACGCTCAACACCGCCCAGCATTTCAGACTGGAGCGCGAGATCGGCTCGATCGCGCCGGGCCGGCTGGCCGACCTGCTGATCGTATCGGATCTCGCCGCAATGACCATCGACGAGGTCTATGCACGCGGCATCAGGCTGGCCAAGGGCGGCAAGCTCGAAATCGATATTCCGGCCTATGATTACCCGAAGACGGCGAAGAACACCGTCAAGCTTGGCAAGAAGCTGAAGGGCGGCGACTTCGATATCGTTGCTCCCAAAGGCGCCAACGAGGTGCGGGTGCGTGTCATCGGCGTCATCGAGAACCAGGCGCCGACGCGGGCACTGGAGGCCGATCTGCCGGTCGAGGACGGACTGGTCGCCATGGATCGCCGCAACGACATCTGCCAGATCGCGCTGGTCGAGCGCCACCGGGGCACGGGTGGCGTCACCAACGCCTTCGTCTCCGGCTTCGGCTACATGGGCGACTGCGCCATGGCGTCCAGCGTGGCGCATGACGCCCACCACATCATCTGCGTCGGCACCAACAAGCAGGACATGGCGCTGGCCGTAAACCGTCTGGGCGAGGTCGGTGGCGGCGTCGTGCTGTTCTCCAAAGGCAAGGAACTGGCGCTGGTCGAAATGCCGATCGCCGGGCTGATGTCGGACGAGCGGGCGGAAATCGTCGCGGCCAAGGCCGAGAAGCTCACCGAGGCGATGCGCAAGATGGGCTGTTCGCTGAACAACGCCTACATGCAGCACTCGCTGCTGGCGCTGGTCGTCATTCCCGAACTCAGGATTTCCGATGTCGGCCTGATCGACGTGACGACATTCCAGAAGGTCGATCTGTTCGTCTAGGATTGTTGATATTCAGGCCATGCCGGCCTGCAAGTAGCGATTTTCTGCGCTTCCGGTGCTCACGTACTTAAGTACGCTCCGCTCCGGTTCTCGAAAACCACCACTTTCGGCTCGGCCTGACCCGAATCTCAACAATCCTAGGGCCAATGTCGCCCGCCGGTTCACCCGCCGGTGGCGATGGTCAGCACCTTGAACGGCGTGGTGATGACGATCTCGGCGACCGAGCCGACGGCCTTTCCGAGGCCCTGGCCGAGATTGTTGAGCTGAGTCGGGACGGGCTCGTCCGAGGCAAGGCCGGCAGGCGCCCGCAGCCGGTCGCCCAGCAGTTGCACCAGCATCGGGTTGTCGGCGAATTTGGCGTGGTTGAGGCGGTCACCGCCCTTGGCCTGGGAAAGGTCGACCACCGACACGCCATAGCTGGCGAGGTCGGCCGCATCGCCGTAATCCCCGACGCGCGGCTTATCGCCCGAGATCAGGGAGGACAGCTTGAGAGCCCGGTCATCCGCCGAGAGCAGGATGGCGAATGGCTTGTCGGGTTTGCCGTAACGGATCATCTGTTTCTTGAACACGTCGACATCGATGTCGGGCGAGGCCAGGATGACGTAGCCGAGTTTATCGTCGAGATCGCGATCGCCGGTGATGGCAAGCTGGCGCAGCGCCTCCATGGTCACCCAGGTCCCCATCGAATGGGCGATGATGTCGATGCTCTTGACCTTGGTCTTGGCCAGCATCCTGAGCGTCGCCTCGAGGTCGTCGCGCGCTGCGTTGGCGCTTTCCTTGTCGTAGATGTAACCCGTGGTCTTGCCGCTCGAAGCCCACGAGAACAGCACCGGCGTGCCGGGATATTTCGTGTCGTGGGCGATCTGCGTCAGCCGGTAGATGCCGTCGTCGAAACCGTTGTTGAAGCCGTGCACGAAAACCAGCGCACGGTCGCCGCGCATGGCGATGTCGGCGCCGACCGCCTTGGCGAATTGCGGCGCGCCTTCATAGAAGGTGACGTCCTTGGCGGTGAAATCCTTGGCCGGATTGCTGTTCGCGGATTCCTTGGCCCGCTCGATGGCGCCGACCTGATGGTTTTTCGGGACGGTGACGTCGACACGGGCAAAGCTGGTGGTCAGCGAGCGATCGCCGTCGAACACCTGTCGCGGGTCTTTTGTTGCCCTCTGGCGTGTCGTGGCGACGAAGATCTCATGCGTGGCCGCGATGTCGGAAGCGGGCACCGTGACCGTCGTCCTGTTGAGCAGGTCGTGCGTTTTCCCGCCGGCGCAGCCGGTGACAGCGAGCGTCAATGCAACGACGAGATAACTCTTCGAACGCATGGTCATACGCCGGCTCCCGCAAAGGGGGACGTCAAACGCATGACGTCGCTGGCTATTCCGATAAGGCCGGAGACCGGCGCGGTCCAGTTCAAAGTGAATCGATACATCCGCAGTGGTGAACAGGCACGGCGAAAACCGCGGGACCGCATCTATTGTCCAAGCAGGCCGATACGATCGGTCACGTCACGGTCGCTGGCAAAGCCGTCATCCTCGCGCAGCCGCTGTCCGATCATCTTCACCAGCGTCGGATTGTCGGCGAACTTCGTATGGTTGAAGCTGTCCGATCCCTTGACCTTGGACAGGTCGACGACCGTCACGCCATAGGAGGCAAGATCGGCGGCATCCTTGTAGTCGCCGACGCGCGGCCGTGAACCGGCGATCAGGCCGGAGAGCCGCAGCGCGCGGTCGTCGTCCGACAACAGCAGGATGAATGGCTTGTCGGGCTTGCCATAGCGCCGCATCTGGCTCTTGAACACGTCGACATCGATGTCGGGCGAGGCCAGCACCACGTCGCCGAGCTTGCCGCCGAGGTCGCGGTCGCCGGTGATGGCCATCTGGCGCAGCGTTTCCATGGTGACCCAGGTTCCGAGCGAATGCGCGACGATGTCGATGCGCCGCGCGCCGGACTGCTCCAGCATCCTGAGCGTCACCTCCAACTGGTCGCGGGCAGCGCTGGCGCTTTCCTTGTCGTAGACGTAGTCGGTGGTCCTGGCGCCCGATGCCCAGGAAAACAGCACTGGTGTGCCGGGATAGCCGGAATCATGGACGATCTGGGTCAGGCGATAGACGGCGGCATCGAAGCCGGTGTTGTAGCCATGCACGAAGACCATGACGCGGCCGCCACGCGCCGCGATGTCGGCGTTGAGCGCGCTGGAGAATTTCGGCTGCGTGTCGTAGCCGACGACCTCGGAAGCCATGAAATATTTCGCCGGGTCGTCCGACTTGCCGCGCGAGCGGCGCTCGATCTGACCTGTCTTGTGAAGCCCCGGAACGGTGACGTTGACGCGGGCATAGTTCAGCGTCGCCGAGCGTTCGCCGTCGAAAACCTTGTTGGGATCGTCGGATTTCTTGCGCGTCGTGGCGATGAAGATCGAGTGGTTGCCGGCAATCTCCGTCACCGGCGCGGACACCATGGCGCTGCCCAGCAATTCCTGTGTTTGCTGGCCGGCGCAGCCGGAGACGAACAAGGCCAGGACAACGGTAAAAATCTTCTTCAAAGGCACGCCTGAATTTCCAACTCCGGCCGAAAGGCCTGTCTATCCTCACGATACCTCCCGGACAGGCAGAGTGCGGCAGAACTAAGTCATGTCCAGTCGAAATGTGATCGGCGCCCCGCTGCGGGCATCGCAGTGTTGCGCGAAAGCCAAAATGGCGGAAAACGCCTGCGTGATCCGCGCAATAAGCGCCGTCGCCGCCGGCCTTCCAATTCCCGCAGAGATAGCGATTTCAAGCCGCCCGGTGCGAGGGGGCATTAGAATGCACCCGCAAGTAGCTGAAAGTATTCCGCAAAGTTTCCGCCCGGAAGGACGCACATGATGGACGATGGCGCCGCGTAGCCGGATATGCAATACGCGGGCTCGCGCCGCACCTTGTCCGGGCGCTCAACAACCGACGTGCGCGACCCGATCAATGATAGAGGTCCGCGGACAGCGTGCAACGCAAGGCGGCTTTCCCAAGGGTGGTTTCCGATGAACAGTTTCTCTTCCCGTGTTGCTGCCGCTGCCGCCGCGATCCGCCAGATCTTCCCTGAAACGCCGCTGCAGGAAAACGATTATCTGTCGAAAAAGACCGGTGCGCGGGTGCTGTTGAAGCGCGAGGATCTGTCGCCGGTCCGCTCCTACAAGATCCGCGGCGCCTTCAATTTCTTCCGCAAGACACTGGCGGCCGGCAACGAGGCTGAACTGTTCGTCTGCGCGTCGGCCGGCAACCACGCGCAGGGTTTTGCTTTCGTCTGCCGCCATTTCGGCAGGCGAGGCGTTGTGTTCATGCCGGTGACGACGCCGCAGCAGAAGATCGACAAGACCAGGCTGTTCGGCGGCGATTTCATCGAGATCAGACTGGTCGGCGATTTCTTCGACGACTGCTATCGCGCTGCCTTGGAATTCACCGGCAGTTCCGGCGCCCATATGGTGCCACCCTTCGATCACAAGGACATCATCGAGGGCCAGGCAACCGTCGCCTACGAGATCGCAGACCAGATGCCGGGCGCCCGCATGCCTGACATCATCATGCTGCCGGTTGGCGGCGGTGGGCTTGCCGCCGGTGTCACCCATTATTTCGCCGATCAGGGCCGGGAAGCGCGCTTCGTCTTCTGCGAACCGGCCGGCGCGCCGAGCCTGCGCGAGAGCCTCGCGGCGGGAAAACGGCTCAAACTCGCCAAGGTCGACAATTTCGTCGATGGCGCCGCGGTGGCCGAGATCGGCCGCGAGCCGTTACGTCATCTCAAGGATTTTCCAGCTGACACGGTGCGACTGATCCCGGAAAACCGGCTCTGCGCCACCATGATCGAGATGCTCAATGTCGAAGGCGTCGTGCTGGAGCCGGCCGGCGCGCTGGCGATCGATGCGCTCAAGGATTTCTCCAAGAAGGAGATCAGGGGCAAGACCATCGTCGCCGTGGTTTCGGGCGGCAATTTCGATTTCGAGCGGCTGCCGGACGTCAAGGAACGGGCGCTGCGCTTCGAGGGCCTGAAGAAATACTTCATCATCCGTTTTCCGCAACGGCCCGGCGCGCTGCGCGACTTCCTCGAACTGCTCGGGCCCGACGACGACATCGCCCGTTTCGAATATCTGAAGAAATCGGCGCGCAATTTCGGTTCGGTGCTGATCGGCATCGAAACCAGGGACCGCCGCAATTTCGATCTGCTCAAGGCGAAGTTCGAGGCCGAGGGCGTCCAGTATCAGGACATCACCGACAACGAGACACTGGCCGGGTTCATCATATGAGCGATCGGAGATCAAATGATTGAGCCGGGAAAAATCTTCGTCGCGCTGTTTTCCGGCATCAATGTCGGCGGCAATCGCATCGTCAAGATGGCGGAGCTGCGGTCGTTCTTCGAGGGGCTCGGCTTCTCCGATGTCGCCACCTATGTGCAGAGCGGCAATGCCGTGTTCCGGGCGAAAGAGGGCGAAGCGGTCACGTTGACGAAACAGATCGAAGCAGCCTTCGAGAAGAAATGGGGTTTTTATTCGCGCATCATGGTGCGTGATCTCTCGTGGTTCGAGCGGCTGGTGAGCGAAAATCCCTATCCGGAAATTGCCGCGGACCACACGAAGCTGCACGCCTATGTGCTGGAGCGCGAGCCGACAGCGGACGAGGTGGCGCGGCTGACCGAAAAGTGTACCGGCCCCGAACGCTTCGAGATCAAGGGCGATGTGCTCTACCTCAGCGCACCGGACGGGCTGGGCAAATCGGTGTTTGCCGGGCTGATCCCGCGCACGCTGAAAGTGCTGGGAACCGCGCGCAATTGGCGCTCCGTGCAGGCGTTGCTGGAGATGGCCGCACACGCCGGTGAGAAGTAGGTCACTGCCTAGGCGGAGGTGGGTTTCCAGTCGAAGGTCAGCTCTTCGCGGAAAGCAAAGCGCTTGATGTGATCGGCGACAACGCTTTCCAGGCGCTCGATCGATCCTGCTTCGTCAGTCGACACCGTGATATGCAGCGTTGCCGCATCGGCATCCATGACGGTACGGCCCATTGAGAGATCGATGGTGCCGTGGGTGGGATCGAACTCGACCGGGAATTTGTGCGCCCAGTGCTTGCACAGCTGCTGCAGGTAGCGGCTGGCATGTTCGGTGGCGACGTCGGCATGGCTGGTCGGCATGAATTCTCCTGGGCAAGCGCCTGTTGCGTGGCCGGGGCACCGGCCCAAGCCTGGCGCCTCAGCCAGACAGATAGGCGCCGTCCCTGAAAAACCAAACGGTACCGGGCCGTCAGCCTGGCATTGTCCGCTCAAGACAGCGTGATCGGCTACCAGCTTCCGGTGTTCGCCATCGAAGCCCATGGTTCGGCCTTGGCCTTGGCCGGGCCTTTCTGCAGAAGCTCGATCGAAATGCCGTCCGGCGATCTGACGAAGGCCATGTTGCCGTCGCGCGGCGGCCGGTTGATGATGACGCCATTGTCCATCAGGTGCTGGCAGGTGGCGTAGATGTCGTCGACCTCATAGGCGAGGTGACCGAAATTGCGCCCGCCCTTGTAGTCTTCCGGGTCCCAATTGTAGGTCAGTTCGACCAGCGGCGCCTTGTCGGCGATGGCGCTTTGTTCGTCTTCGGAGGCCGCGAGGAAGATCAGCGTGAAGCGGCCTTGCTCGTTTTCGTAGCGGCGCACTTCCTTGAGGCCGAGCTTGTTGCAGTAGAAGTCGAGCGAGGCATCGACGTCGGTGACGCGGATCATGGTGTGCAGATAGCGCATGTGATTTCCTTGATAAATTGCGTTGCGGCGCAACATAGGGTCGGCCCTGTCAAAGGGCAATCGTGCGGCGGTGCGCAATGCCGGCAAAGAACAAATCCGGTATTGCCCAAATGAACCGTGAAAAAAGGCACGGCAGGTCTTGCACAGACCGGAAGCCGCAGTGTTAATCTGTTGGCAAGAATCAGTTGCGGTGTTCTTGAAAAGAGGGGGCATTCTTATGGGGGAAAAGGCCTCTTTCATGGGGCGGGACGGACCCCTTGGCGACGCCCCGCAGCGTGACGAAGGCGGCGACGCCGCCGACCTGCGAGAAATTGCCGGCGCCATCAAGTGGTTCGATGTGGCCAAGGGCTATGGTTTCATCCTCCCGGATGACGGCATTTCGGGCGACATCCTCCTCCATGTGACATGTCTTCGAAAGGACGGCTTTCAGACGGCCCTGGAGGGCGCGCGCGTGGTCTGCCTTGTCAAACATGGCGACCGCGGATTGCAGGCCTTCCGGGTGCTCTCCATGGACCTCACCACCGCGGTCCACCCGGCCGAGATGCAGGAGCAGCGCACCCATGTCGCGGTGACGCCGGAGAGCGGTCTCGAACGCGCCTTGGTGAAATGGTTCAACCGCACCAAGGGGTTTGGTTTTCTCACCCGCGGCGACGGCACCGAGGACATCTTCGTCCATATGGAGACCTTGCGCCGTTACGGTATCACCGAGCTTCGGCCCGGACAGGTCGTGCTGGTTCGTTTCGGGCGCGGCGACAAAGGCCTTATGGCCGCCGAAATTCACCCCGATATGGGGACCTTGCCGGTCTCGCACTAGGGCGTTTCCGGCCGAGGATCTCGAATGGCTTACAGGAACTGGCTGACCGCGGGCGCGATGTGCGCGATTGCCTTCATCGCCGCCGCCGGTGGTTATTTCTATTCCGAAAAGCCGACCTCGGCGGACAGCCGGGCGATGATCCTTCCGGCCGATCCGGCGCCACTGGTCGTGGTGACGAAAGGCGGTGATCGCTCTTTTTCCATCGAAGTCGCCGACACCGCTGCGGAGCGCGAGGCCGGCTTGATGTACCGCCAGGACATGGCGGACAACCACGGCATGCTGTTCGTCTTCGAGGTCCAGCAGCAGGTTGGCTTCTGGATGCACAACACGCCAATGCCGCTTGATCTGATTTTCGTCGGCCAGGATGGCAAGATCCGGGCGGTCAAGCACGGCGAGCCGCAATCGGACGCCGTCATCTCGCCCGGCGTGCCGGTGCGCTTCGTGCTCGAGCTCAAGGCCGGCACTGCCGCCAGGAACGGCATCGAGTATGGCGACCTTTTGCGCCACCCGGCCGTGGGCACGGTATCCGGCCCCGGCATGCCACCAGCCGACAATGGCGATGCGCCGAATGGCGGTGGCGGTTGAGCACACAGGCGGGATCGCAGATGCAGTCTTTCACCCATGACGGCTTCGAGCTTGCCTTCCTCGACCGCCAGCCGGCATCGGGCGAGGGCGATCCGGTGCTGATGATCCATGGCTTCGCCTCGAGCCATTATGTCAACTGGGTATCGCCCGGCTGGTTCAAGACGCTGAACGATGCCGGTTACCGCGCCATCGCCTTCGACAACCGCGGCCATGGTTCGTCGTCGAAGAGTTATGAGGAGGCCGACTATACGCCGGTCAAGATGGCCTCGGATGCCGCCGCGTTGCTCGGCCATCTCGGCATCGAGCGCGCCCATGTCATGGGCTATTCGATGGGTGCCCGCATCGCGGCGTTCATGGCGCTGTCGGATCCGGACAAGGTGGCGACGCTGGTCTTTGGTGGCCTCGGCATCGGCATGATCGATGGTGTCGGCGATTGGGATCCGATCGCCGCGGCCCTGCTTGCCGATGATCCGGCCGTGACCAGCCATCCGCGCGGCCGGTCGTTTCGCGCCTTCGCCGACCAGACCCGCAGCGATCGCCGTGCATTGGCCGCTTGCATCGCCAAATCGCGCGAACTGCTGAGTGAAGAGGATATTGCCCGTATCGCCCAGCCGACGCTGGTCGCTGTCGGCACGACCGACGACATTGGCGGCTCGCCCGATGAACTCGCGGCGTTGATGCCGAACGCCAGGGCCTTTCACATCGAGGGCAGGGACCATATGCTGGCCGTCGGGGACAAGACCTTCAAGCAGCGCGTGCTGGAGTTCTATGCCGAGAATCCGCTCTGAGCGGACGGCGAGGGACGCGGGACGTGACTGCCCTCAGCCTGTGGTGAGAGCCGCCAGCGACCGCGCCATGTTTTCCCGGGCCTGCCGTTCAAAGCGTTGCCGGAATTCCTCGGTGTGGAAAATGTGTGGGCGGGCGAGGAAATTCTTCAGCACCGCACTGCGTCCGGCTCGCCACATCGGCTCCTCCACCCAGTGATACTCGCGCCGCACGGCGCGCTCATAGGCGTCGAAGGCGTCCGGCGCGGCTCCCAGGATCGACAGGTCCATATCCAGAAACAGACTTGCGTCCCGTATGGCCGCCGCGTCGTCGAACGGCGGCACCTGATGCGTGGCGGTGGCGACGATCATTGCCGAGATGCGGTCGAGACGTGAAGAATCCGCGCGGCCCGCCAGCTCTTTCTCGGCAAGGGCCGCACTTTGCGCCTCATTGTCCTTGGCCTTGCTGTCGTAGATGGCATCGTGGAACCAGATCGCCGCTTCGATCGCCTCGGGGTCGCCGAGCAACCCTCGACAGTCGCCAGCGAGCGCCAGCATTGCCTCGATATGGGAAAGGTTGTGATAGTGGCGGCCTGGCGCCCGGTAGAGAGCCGAAAGCTCGCTTTTCAGCGCGTCGTCGATCAAGGGTTCGTTTTCCATGGCTGCTTGAATTCCCGCGAACCAAATCCATTTGACAAAGCACTAAGGAAAATTGAGTTCAATCGTGCTATGATCTGGCTTATATGTGCGGCCGGGCAACAGGCAAGCACTACAGGCAAGCCAGGCAGGACGCAGGACCAGACGGCGATGAACAGCATCAGCATTTCCCGACACAGCGCATTGAAGCCGGTCGATCCGATCTGGCGTTCGATCCGCGACGAGGCCATGGAGGCTGTCAACCGCGACCCGCTGCTCGCTGCATTCCTTTATTCGACCATCCTCAACCAGGACAGCCTGGAGGAGGCGGTCATTCATCGGCTGGCCGAGCGGCTGGCGCACCAGGACATCGGCTCCGATCTCATCCGCCAGACCTTCAAGTCCATGCTGGCCGACGACAAGGAGTGGCCGACGACGGTGCGTGTCGACATCCAGGCCTATTACGATCGCGATCCGGCTTGCGACCGCTTCATCATGCCTGTGCTCTATTTCAAGGGTTTCCACGCCATCCAGACCCATCGGCTGGCGCATTGGCTGTGGAACCAGGGGCGCAAGGATTTCGCGCTCTACCTGCAGAGCCGCTCGTCCTCGGTCTTCCAGACCGACATCAACCCCGCCGCCCGCATCGGCAAGGGCATCTTCATCGACCACGCCACCGGCCTCGTGGTCGGTGAGACCGCGGTCATCGAGGACGACGTGTCGATCCTGCATGGCGTGACACTGGGCGGCACCGGCAAGGCCGGCGGCGACCGTCACCCCAAGATCCGCTATGGCGTGCTGATCGGCGCCGGCGCCAAGATCCTCGGCAACATCGAAATCGGCCATTGCTCGAAGATCGCGGCAGGCTCGGTGGTGCTGTCGCCTGTGCCGCACAACAAGACGGTTGCCGGCGTGCCGGCCCGCGTCGTCGGCGAGACCGGCTGCGATCAGCCGTCGCGCCAGATGGACCAGCTTCTGCCGTCGCAGACGATGGATCAGGTCGTCAGTTTCGACATCTGATTTTCACGGCGCCGCCGTCTGCTGTCGAATTCCGGCCGCGGGCAGGAGCGGGCGGTTGTCTCGCCTTATCAGGCCGCTTGCCTTTACATCGCCATTGTCGACGTGCCAGAAGCGCGTTGAACGAGCAAGCCCGATGATCGGAGAAGACTGTTGAAGCCGGACGAAATCAGAAAGCTGGACGCCTATTTCAAGCGCGTCTTCCAAAACCCCAAGCTTGAGGTCAAGGCACGGCCGCGCAAGGATGATTCGGCCGAGGTCTATGTCGGCGACGAATTCCTCGGCATCGTCTTCAAGGACGAGGACGACGGCGATTACAATTTTTCGATGGCAATTCTCGACATCGATCTGGCCTGAGCCAGCAAATCTTGCGGTCGGTCGGCTCATGCGGCCGGCCAGCCGGTTCCCTCGAAGCGTTCTTAGCGTCCCGCCTTCAGAACGCGCCCGGCTTCAGTGGCGATTGCCGCGTCGAGCGCCTGCCAATCGCCCAAAAACTCCCTTGGGAAGCGATAGGTGAGGCTGAGTTCGTCGCCGACCTGAATGTCGCGCTCGCAAGGCGCCAGCGATTGCTCGGCACTCGGCCCGCTCAGGCAACGGGCCACGAACGGCTCCTTGCCGGGGCGATTGCCGACAACCAGCACCTCGTTCAGATAGCCTGATTTCTCGTTGAAACCATAAATCATCGTGCCGCCAGGCCCGGCAATGCCGGGTCGGGTGATCAACGCGCTGTAGATCGGCGTGAAGCGGCCACTCATGTCACGCGACATCATCTGCTGTTCGAAGGACAGAAAGACGACGTTCTTGACTGTGCCCGTGTGGTTGAAATCGTTGCGCGCCGGCTCGCTGTAGCCGTCCATCTGGGGATAGCGCAGATAGAGGTCGAGCCGCGAGGCGATGCCGTCGCGCCGGGCCTGGGCGAAACGGATGGCGTTGGCCGGGACAGCGATGACATTGTTGCCGATCACCACCTGGTGGACCGTTGCGTCGTCGGTGTATCCGGCCATGGCGATCGAGTGGCCGAACCATTTGCCGCCAAGGCTGATCGCCACCGACAACAGGGCGAGCACCGCGAACCCGTAGAGCACCCGCTTCATCAGCGTGGAATCGACCACAGTAAGTTCGTTGGCGAGCGCTGCCTGCTTCATCTCAGTCCTCGGATCTCGGGCGGCCCGTCCGCCTCCAGTGTCCCTGGGCGGCACACATCGCACGGCACGGCTCTTGCAGCCTGCATGGAACGACTGTGCAATTTCATGGTAAATGGAAAGTTAAGATGGGACCGCTGGAACTCACACTCTTTGCTTTTGCCGTCGGGTTGACGGCCTGCGGGCTGGCCGGATCGGCCATGGAACTGGTGTCGGGCCGCAAGGTCGCCTTCACCGAACCCTATGTGTCGCCGTCACATGTCTTGCGCTCGTTGCTCGCCACGGCCTGTGCCGGACCCTTCATGCTGGTCAACGATGCCATCGATGCTCGGCGTCAGCGCCGCATTTCAACGTTGGCGCTGATGTCCTGCGGCTGCACGGCAATTGCGTGGACCTTGGCGCTGGGCGTCGTCGTGCTTGCCATTGCCTCAGGGACGGTCCGTCTCCTAGGGTCCGAGCTGCCAGGCTGAGACGATTCGGAGACCAGAAATGCCGCTTTATGCGATCGATGGAACAGAGCCCAGCTTCGCCGATGCGGACTCGAACTGGATCGCGCCCGATGCGACGCTGATCGGCGACGTCAGGGTCGGACGCAATGCCGGCTTCTGGTTCGGCGCCGTCATCCGCGGCGACAATGAGCCCGTCGTCATCGGCGCCGACACCAATGTGCAGGAACATACTGTCATGCACACCGATCCCGGCTTCCCGCTGACGATCGGGGAAGGCTGCACGATCGGCCACCGCGCCTTGCTGCATGGCTGCACGATCGGCGACAACAGCCTGATCGGCATGGGCGCCATCGTGCTGAACGGCGCGAAAATCGGCAGAAATTCTCTGGTCGGCGCCGGCGCGCTGGTCACCGAAGGCAAGGAATTCCCGGACAATTCGCTGATCGTCGGTTCACCTGCCAAGGCGATCAGGGTGCTGGACGACGCGGCCGTGGCCAGGTTGCGCGGCTCGGCGGCGCACTATGTCGCCAACGGCAAGCGCTTCAAGGTTGGGTTGAGGAAGGTCTGACGAACGGCCTCCGCCAGAAATGGCGGAGCCGGCCCGGAGGTCGAAAACCTCAGAAGCTATTGGATGCCTTCAGTTCGTTAGCGCGTGACTGTTTGTGAGTATGTCGCGAAGCAGGATAGCGGTTTTCTCTGGGAAAGCGGGGAGCTTGACTATGCGGACCGTGACACCGCGCCTTCAAGCGCGAAGTTGTTGCGATAATATGCAAAAATCTCGGGCACCTGATCGACCCGGAAGTATCGCTCGGCAGCCGTTTTGCTGGTCAGTTTGTCCCGCCGGGCTTTGGCTTCCGCGAATTCGCGCGGGATCACATAGGCTGCGCGATCTTCAAAGTCCTGTGATGCAAGTAGCACGATGGCAAGCCAGTCGAATTGATCGTAATCGTTGTAGCCGACGTAGGCAGAGCCCCGCTTAAATGTGCGCGACTTCACCGAAACACGTTGCGCTGGCCGATCGAATGGTTGCGCGATCACATCGTAACCGGGCCAGTTTTCAGGGACTTTTAACGCGGGAATGCCGGCAAGCGTTAACTCAGCGGCAACGATCATTTCGCACGCATCGCCCATCTGCTTGGTCGTATATCGTTTTGGCGAAGTCGTTTCCATACTGGTCGGCTTAGCATCCAATGAAGCTCTGAGCATTTGAGAAAGTCCCTTGTTCGGCCCGGCCAAGCAGAGCCATTTGGGCCGTCAAAATAGATAAGCTGAGCTCTTGAATCATCGCTGTCATCTGGATTTCAACGAGTTGATCCCAGAAATGGCGGAGCCGGCCCGGGGACGGGGCCGGCTCCTTTCACCCGGTCGTTGGGGACGGGGAGGGTGGGGACTCGACCGGGTTTCTCCTGAAGCGCCTCGCATTCACGCGGCGCGCTTGAGCTCTGTTCTAGCGGACGCTGGCGACCGCGTCGGAGCGGCCGTCATTGATCGTCACCCAAACGCCGGAATTCTGGTCCGACTGGCGCTTGAGATAGGTGTAGTCGGTGTCCGTCCAGGACAGGACCTTGGTCTCGAGATTGTCGAGGATGAATTCTCCGAGGCTGGTGCGCACTGTCAGCACCGCGTGGCCGTCGCCATTCGGCTGGCGCGCCACCGTCATCAGCAAATTGCCGGCCGGCATGCCCGCATCCATCAACTCGCGGCGCTTTTCCAGCGCGTAATCCTCGCAATCGCCATAGCCATTGGCCGGATAGGCCCAATATTCCTCGACACCGTAGTTTTCCATGTCGGTGCGCGGCTTGATGCGGGTGTTGACCGAATTGTTGACGTTGACGATCGTCGCCCACAGTTTGCGGGTCAGTTCGATCGGCGCACCCTTCGGGGTCCGTTCGCTGCATTCGCCAGGACTGCGCTGGCAGAACTCATAATGACCAACAGGCTGGGTGGTGCGTCCGCCGGTGTGCATATAGGCCGGTCCCGCGGCATATGCTGATCCCCAAGCGGAAAGCTGCATCGCCATTGCCACCAGCAACAGCTTGCCCCTCGTTTTCTTCATTGTTGTAGTCTCCCCGTTCGAAGGAGACATTGCCACATGTGGATTTATTTGACGCAAAAGCGCGAAGTAGATATTGAGTAAAACTCCAGTAGAATAAAAATAAAATTTGAATCATTTGAGTATTAATTCGTTTGGATCTTGAGGCGCGAATCTCGGCGCGCGGAGGGCTCCCAAGCCCGCCAAGAGTGGGCTAAGCATGCCGGTCATGGCGTCGAAAACAAAAAACCGGCCACAAGGGCCGGTTTCCTGGAGTGTCGCTGTCGGGCCTGCTCAGGTGCGTGGCGTGTTGAATTCGGAATCGAGCGTTTCGGGGCGCTGGATCACAGCGAATTCGATGGCGACGCCGTCCTCGAAATGACGCACGACCTGCCCGCGCATGGTGCCAAGCATGACCTGGATGCCGATCGCCGGTTTGACGTCGATCTCGACCGCGGCGCCGGAGAGCGAAAGGTCGATGATACGGCACTGGTACTGGCGACCGTCGGTGAGCTGCAGCACGCTGGTCGGATTGCGCGGCGCGACGCGCTCGTGGCGGCGATCTTCCGGCAGGTCGAGTTCATGCTTGTTGGCGAGCCAGGTCAATTGCGCGGCCAGCTTGTCCTTCTTGCGATCCGACGCGATGACGGTCATCGCGAAACCGTCCTGCAAGGTGCGCGTGACGACACCTTCGATGCGGCCGATATGATCGATGTAGGCAATGATTTTTTCGCCGGGCATGCCGATGCGGTCGGTGCGAAACGCGACGTTGCCCGGTGACATGTCGACGACCTGGCAGGGGTGTTCGGTGCGGTCTTCCAGCATGAAGCGTCCGTAGATTTTGACCCGGACGCGCTGAAAGTTACGCCTTTCAGCTTGGGACGGCGCATAGTCGACCGCCGCTGACCTCATGACTGCCTACACCCCGTTTGGCATCCCGCGCGCCGATGCGAGGAACTTCATCAGAGAAGTACAACAAAGCGGGTTAACAAAGGGAAAAAGCGGGCGCTCCAAGGTTTCCTTTTTGCAGGCCGTGGTGCCAAAACAGCGGCGCGGTTTTGGGCGACGTGCATCAGGCCGCAAACGGACTATTCCTCGCGCCCGCCATCGAAGACGACGAGATGGCGGATGCGGCGCGCCCGGCCGAGCGCCGAGATCGTCTCGGGTGCTCCAAGTTCATCGGGAACGAGCGAGGGAACATCGATCGCCGGACGGTTGTTGAGGAGCTCCTTCTCCGGATCTATGACGCGGATCGAATCGATCAACGCGTCGGTGATCGGGTCGGCACCCAGCCAGAAGGGCTTCTCCACGGCGCTGATGACGCCCAGGCAGCGTGGATTTTCGACGCCGCCGTCAAGCGGCAGGGCAAGCAGTTCGAACTTGTTGGAGCGCCCGTTGCGGCTGAAGCCCTCATAGCTGATGAGCACGACCGACTTCTGCTCGAAGACGCCGTGGATCAGCCGCGAGACGAGCCGTTGATCCTTCTCACGCCACAGCGATGGAAAGGAAAACCCCTTGAGTTCTCGGCCGTAGCAGGCGCAAAGCCTGGTGCCGGCGAGCCGGAACACGGCCTGTCCGCGCGTGTCACGTTCCAGGATAAAGGTGTCGGCCAGCAGCGACTTGATGTCGGCCGGCTCGACCTCTGAACGCTTCGGGGCAGGGCGTCCGTCACGCAGACGGTTCCAATATTGGAACAGCGTGATCGATCCATTCTGGTTCATGCTATGCTGCTCCGCGCATTCTGTCGTCTGATGTCCCATCGGTGAACAGAAGGGCGCCCTCC
This sequence comes from Mesorhizobium sp. M0491, assembly GCF_040321265.1. Classification (NCBI taxonomy): domain Bacteria; kingdom Pseudomonadati; phylum Pseudomonadota; class Alphaproteobacteria; order Hyphomicrobiales; family Phyllobacteriaceae; genus Mesorhizobium; species Mesorhizobium sp. M0491. Next base: position 164,184 of record NZ_JAMYRE010000002.1, on the reverse strand, counting down.
GATGACCTACATGCGTTGCGGAGCAGGAAGCGTGCCAGCGTCGTTAACACTTGTTCACGGGTCGGGGCCGTTAAGGTTAACAAGTGGTTTACGTTGCGTCGAAGCGAGCCCCGTGGCACACAAAAACCACTCCAGAAGCGGTCGTTTCGCGACGATCGGCAGCACTTCAGTCAGAGTTTTAGGGGAGCAGGGGGCTCGACCAGCCGTTCAGGGGAAACCTTGAACGGCTTCTTTTTTGATTCGCGCCAGGCGATTCGGGGTTAACGGCGGGCGTGTATTTCTACCTGCCGACAAGTGCTGGCAACCATCCCGGCGGTCGCTAAGGCGGCATCGTCCGATCGCTATGCGACGAAAAATCTGCGTTCCGTGGTCGGCTGGTGTGAACTATCGCTTCTTCCCCGGGCCGAAGGTCAGCGCCAGAGCGCCAACCAACACGACACCCTTGACGAAGTCCTGCGTGTAGTAGGGCGCGTTCAGCATGGTGAGGCCGTTCAGGAGGACGCCGACGAAAATTGCGCCGGCCACCGTGCCGATCACATGCGGGCGACGCTTGTCGAGCACGGCATAGCCGATCAGCGAGGCCGCCACCGCATCGAGCAGGAGCGAGTTGCCGGCCGAGACGTCGCCGCGGCCGACACGCGAAGCGACGATCAGCCCTCCCAACGAAGCAAGCGTGCCGGACAGGATATAGGCCCAGAGTCGATATGCCTTGGTCGGCGCGCCGGATAGATGCGCGGCCGTTTCGTTGCCGCCGATCGCATAGAAGACGCGTCCCCAGCGCGTACGCTCCATCAGGAACCAGGCGAGGATGGCGACCACCGCCATGACCACGACAGACAGGGGTACGGTGTCGAAGAGCCGTGACCGGCCGAGGATCAGGAAAGCCGGATCGTAAGCACCGGGAACGGACGAGCCGTCGGGCAGCACCATGCCGGCGGTGATGGAGCGGCCGCCGGTCGGGATCAGCTGCAGGCCGGCGAGCAGGAACATTGTCGCCAGCGTGGCGAGAAGATCGGGGACGCCGATGCGGACAATCAGCAGTCCGTTCAGGAGGCCTATGAAGGCGCCCATCAGCAAGACCAGACCCATGGTCTGGGCCGCATCCAGCTGCCATACGACCATGGCATAGCTTGCCGCCATCACCGACGAGGCGGCGATGCTGCCCACCGAGAGATCGAAGCCGTCGGCCGACATCGTGATCGAGACCCCGACGCCGAGGATCGCCACGACCGAAACCGCCTGCAGGATGGAGAACAGGTTGGCCGAGCGGATGAAGGCGGGCTGCGCGTACCAGAAGCCGATCACCATCAGTGCCAGCAGCACGAACAGCGCGTAACGGCGCGTTTCGCGGAAAAGCGATGTGCGCGGGGCGGCCTGCTGGACCGTCGTCGGGTTCGTCATCGATGCTCTCCGGCCTTTTCGCTCTCGACCTTGCCGATCTGGTCGGTCAGCGGGCCATGGCCGTCACCGGCCTCGTGAAGGGAGTGATCGCGCATGACGAGGATGCGGTCGGCAACCTCCAGCGCCTCTTCGGTGTCGCTGGTCGCGATCAGCGTGGCGGAACCGCTTTGGCTGTTGCGGATTGCGGAGATCAGGTCGGCACGCGCCCCGACGTCGACACCCTGGAAGGGCTCGTCGAGCAGCAGCAGCCGGCAAGGTGCCGCCTGCCAGCGGGCGAGCACGACCTTCTGCTGGTTGCCGCCGGAAAGCTCGTCGAGCGTGTCATCGGGGCCGCGCGCCTTGATGCCGAGCCGGGCGATCGCCTCGGCGGCAACCTTGCGCTCGCGCGCGACCCGCAGCAGGCCGTCCGGAAACCAGCGCCGCAGATGCGGCAGGGCGATAGTACCGGCAATCGAGGCGCCGGGAACCTCGGGCGGTAGCAGCGACGATGCCCAGCGGTCCTCGGCGACCATGAAGACGCCGTTTTCGATCGATCGCGCCGGCCCGTTGGAAAGCCACGGTTTTCCATCGAGCACGAAGCTGCCTTGCGCCAGCGTTTCCAGACCAAAAAGCGCGCGCAACAGCCGGCTCTTGCCAGAGCCAAGCGTGCCGGTCAGAGCGACGACCTCGCCGGAGCGCAGATCGAGATCGAAAGGCCTCGCACCGGGAATCAGTTGCGCACCCTTGATGGAGGCGATGATTGGGGCCGCCGAAATCTTGCCGTCATGGGTGGCGGCTTCCAGCGTCCGCCCGATCATGGCCGCAACGGCGGCCGGGAAATCGATCGGTTTGGCAAAGGCGCCGACGATGCGACCGCCGCGCATGATCACGGCGCGGTCGGCGATGGCGGCAAGGTCGCCCAGCCTGTGCGAGATGTAGAGGATTGCCATGCCGCCCGCGCGCAGCCGCCGGATGATGGCGAAAAGCCGGTCCGCTTCCGTGGCCGAGAGGCTGGATGTCGGCTCGTCGAGGATTAGAACGGAGGCCTTGGCCGCGACGGCGCGGGCGATGGCGATCAATTGCCGCTCCGCCGGCCGCAGGTCGATGAAGTCGCGGTCGAGCGGCAGGTCGAGATCGATCAGCGCCGCGATGGCGCGCGCACGCCTGCGGATCGACCGGGCCGAGACGAAGAAGCGCTCGCCCGGCTGGCAAAGTTCATCGAGCAGAAGATTCTCCGCGACCGTCAGTCCGGCAGCCCCCGCCTGATCCGTCGCCTGATGGACGGTCGCGATGCCGGCGGCCTTGGCGGCGCTGGGCGAGGCGAGGGCGACGATCCCGCCGCCCAGGGTGATCGTTCCGGCGTCGGGTACATGCGAGCCTGAAAGGATTTTCACCAGAGTCGATTTGCCGGCGCCATTGGCGCCCATCAGCGCCACGACCTCCCCGGCTGCCACGGTAAGATCGGCTCCAGCGAGCGCGCGCGTCGGGCCAAAGGATTTTTCGATCCCGGCGACAGCGACGGCAATGGGGGCGGCGGTGAGGGACAATTGGTTCAGCCGGTTACAGGTTGAGCGGGAACTGGGAAAGGCAAGCAAGCCAACGGGGCACGGTCGTAATTGTCAGCCGCCATATTCCATGATCGCCAGTCCGGCATTGTAATCCGGCGAATAGACGATGCCGTTGGCGTCGACGAATACGTCGGTCGACTGGATCACTTGCGGCCGATTCGGACGTTTGTCGACCATGCGGCTGGGAGCCGGCGGCACCAGCGCCCCGGTCTCCTTTGGGCGATAGGGATCGGAGATGTCGAAAACGCGCACGCCGGCATTCTGGTAGGTTGCAAAGATCAGGGTGTCTGACACAAAGCTGCCCGGCCGGTTCTCGTGCAGATTGTGCGGACCGAAATGTCCGCCCTTGGCGGTGTAATCGGTCTCGTCCGGGGTCGGCAGGGTCGAGATCGAAATCGGGTTCGCCGGATCGCGTATGTCGAAGATCCAGGTGAGCTTGCGCCCATCCTCCTCATGGTCGAGCACGGCCTCGTCGGCGACAACGAGCAAGCCGCGTTTGAGCAGCGGCAGCGCCGAATGGGTGCCGCCACCATAGGGCGGCGACCAGTTCCTGTGGCTGATCAGCCTCGGCAGGGCAGGGTCGGCGACATCGAGGACGGTCAACCCGCCGTCGCGCCAGCAGGCATAGGCGGTATCACCCTCGACGACCGCATGATGCAACGCATAGCGGCGGCCGTCGGGCCAGCCGGGTGTCTCGCCGCCGGCAAGATGCATTCCTGGAATCCACCAGCGACCGGCCTCGACTGGCCGTGCCGGGTCCTGAAGGTCGACCGTCAGCAGGATGTAGTCGCTGTAGCCGTCGAGAAGCGCCGATACGTAGGCGTAGCGCCCGCCGACGTACCAGATGCGGTGGATGCCGATGCCGTCGACCGGGAAGAAGCCGATCTGGCGAGGCTGCGTCGGCTTCGAGATGTCATAGACGGCCATGCCGGCCGACCAGGTCCGCGCCGCGCCCGAACCAGACGCGGTGCCGATCGTCTCGCCGATCGACTGGGTGTAGTAGACCTTCTCGTCGAACGCGAAAGCGGCGTCGGCGAACAGATCGCGTGCATGGACGACCAACAGCAGATCCTCATGCGTCTGCAGATGGATGGTCCAGGTATTCGGCAGCGCGGGCACGAACACCGTCCCGCCCGGATTCTTGGGATCCCGTACATCGATGATGGAAAAGCCTTGTGACCAGGGATGCGCGACATAGGCGAAGCCGCGATGCACCATCACCTGCAATCCGTCCGGCCGCCCGCCTTGGTCGGAATGACCGATCAGGCGCATGTTCCTGGAATAGTCGGGGGTGGGGACAGAAACCATAATTGTCTTTCAAAAGGTCGGTCCGGCGTACTTTGCCTGTCGCAGCGGGTGGTGTGGCGGAGGCAGGCGCAATCATCCCCCAGCAGGCCGGGGGATGATTGTTTGGATCGCTGATTTTGTGAAGGCGCTGAAGCTCAATTCGTCGCCGGGATCCACGGTGCCTTTGCGGCATCGCTGTCCTTGAAGGCCGGGAATTTCGCCTGCAGGTCCTCGATCGTCTTGATGTTGTTGTCGACGAGGTCCTTTCTGGTGACGAGCGTCGGCTGGATCAGCACCGAATGGCCGGGATTCTGTCCGGCGATCAGCTGGGCCAGCGCGCGCACCGAAGCCTCGCCGACGACGGCCGGGTTGGTTGCCGCCGTCGCCACCCACGGGCTATTCGGTTCGAGGATGGCCTGGATGTCCGAGGTCGAGATATCGACACCGTAGATCTTCACCTTGTCTGCCACGCCAAGCTCGTCGATGGCGAGCTTCACGCCACGGGCGAACTCGTCCCATGGGGCGAAGACGACCGAAAGCGTCGGGTTGGCGGTGAGCACAGCCTTGGTCTGGTCGGCGACCGAAGCGGCAACGGTGTCGTTGACCACGCCCCAGGTGGCGACTTCCTTGATGCCTGGGTACTTCTTGCCGAAATCCTTCCACACCGCATAACGGCGGTCGAGCGGTGCGAAGCCGGCGACATAGAGGACGCCGCCGTCGAATTTCTCGCCCTGGTCCTTGACCGCCTGGTCGAGCACGAGGCGCGCCATGTCGGCATCGGACTGCTCGACCTGCGGGATCTTGGGGTTGTCGAGGTTGGTGTCGTAGGCCACCACTGGAATGCCGGCGTCAAGCGCTGCCTGTGCGACGTCCTTGATGGCTTCTGGCTGGCCGTTGTTGATGATGATGCCTTGCACGCCGAGATTGATCGCCTGCTGGATCAACTGCCGCTCGGTGTTGATGTCGTTGCGCGCCTGCGAGATGTTGGCCTCGATGCCGAGCGCATCGGCCTGGCGCTTCACGCCGGCCTCGAATGCCTGGAGCCAGTCACCGGAGCCGAGGAAGCTGACGACGGCGATCTTGACGCCGCCCTTATCGAAGGGTGCCGGCGCGCCGGATATGCCCTGCGCCGAAGCCGCGGTGGCGAGACCGGCTATGCCGGCGGCTGCCGCCAGCGAAAGAATATGCTTGATCATGTGGAGACCCCTTTGAAATTGGCCGCATTCTAGGGGGGAGGCCCATCGCTTCCGAGAACGCTCATTGCGAGTTTTTCAAATCCCGGAGCATTTCCACTTCGCTTCCTTTCGGTTTCGTAGCAAATGAAGACGATGCGGTGCCGGGCGTTCGCTGTTGAGAAAACAGAATTGTTCCAACCCGGACATCCTTGCTCTAAAGGACGCGCAGGAATTCCTGGACCAGATGCGCATGAACGAACCGGTAAACCCTTCGGACACGGAACAGATGGACGACGCGCCGCGACGACGGCGCGAGCCGGTGTTCAACCTGCCACCCGTCGTGTTGGCGGTGATCGGCATCTGCGTCGTCGTCTACCTGTTGCAGCAATATGTGTTGAGCGAATCCCAGCAGATGACATTGCTGTATGACGGGGCCTTCATCCCCGTTCTCTACACCGGGCAATACGGCTTCGACTGGTTCCTGTTTTCGCGGCCCTTCACCTATGCCTTCATGCATGGCGGCTTTGCTCATATCGCCATCAACATGGTGTGGCTCGCCGCGTTTGGTTCACCATTGGCAAACCGCCTGGGAACGCTGTGGTTCGCGCTGTTTTTTGCCGCAACCGGGTTGGCTTCGGTCGCGCTTTTCTGGGCGATCCATCCTTATGGTGAGGCGCCGCTGGTCGGGGCTTCCGGTGCGATATCAGGCATGATGGGGGCTGCGGCGCGTTTCGGCTTCCGCACCGACCGTTCGGCCGGCAAGGCCGCCTTCGCCGGCCCTGTGCTGCCGATCGCATTCGTATTGCGCTTGCGCGGTGTCGTGATCTTCCTCGCCATGTGGATGGTCATCAATCTCGCCACCGGCCTGCTCGGGTTTGCCCCAGGGGTAGATGGTCAGATCGCCTGGGAGGCCCATATTGGCGGCTTTTTCGCGGGCTTCTTCGGCTTGCGTTGGTTCGACAGGCGATGGCAGGCGCCTGAATGGGAGACGACCGACCACCGCACTTGAAATGCAACCGATCACGGCGCACGATGTTCACTCTTACGTGAAGGCCGGTCAGGGCAGGAACCGGCAGGCAAAGCAGAGGAGGACGCCATGACGGTGAAGGCAATTCTCGAGAGAAAAGGCCATGACGTGTTGACGCTCGGGCCGAACGAAAAGCTTAGCGAAGCCATCCGCATCCTGGCAGAGCACAAGATCGGTGCGCTGGTCATCACCAATGGCGATCGCAAGATCGTCGGCATCCTGTCAGAGCGCGACATCGTCCGGGTTGTCGCCCGCGAAGGTGGAGCCGCGCTGGATATCGCCGTGCGCTCGGCAATGACGCCGAAGGTGAAGATCTGCAACGAGAATCACACCGTCAACGAGGTGATGGAGATCATGACCCGAGGCCGCTTCCGCCATCTGCCGGTGGAGAAGGACGGCATGCTCGATGGCATCGTGTCCATCGGCGATGTGGTCAAGCGCCGCATCGAGGATGTCGAGCGCGAGGCCGACGAGATCAGGGCCTATATCGCCACCGCCTGAGCGGCGAGGCGAACCGCCGGCCGGAGAACCGACCGGCGGAGCCGTGGTTTACCTGTTGTCGAGTTCGGAGCGGACGAGCGCGAGCCCGCGCCGGGTGATGCGGTAAGGGCCGCCTCCCGACGAAGAAACCGCCTTCTTACGCTTCAGTTTTCGAAACATATCGAGATCGACGCCCGGATAATGCCAGCCGTCGCGGGTCAGGCATTTGACGGAGGCGATCCGCTTTTTCTCGTTCTTTTCGATTTCAATGCGTCCACCCTGCGCGAGCAGGTGCAGGATGCGCTGTTCTATGCGCGAAATGTCCATGTGAGAGTTTTCCGGGAAAACAAAAAATGCCGCCGCCGCGAAGCTTCGCGGCACGGGGTTTCGGTTTTCTGCCCTGCCTCGCCAGGAGGTCAGGGCCTTACCGGGACTGAGCGTAAGTGGACATCCACTCTCCATTGGAATGAGCGTCCTATAGGCGAACGCGGCTGAAAAGGCCAGTCCGTGGCTTTGCGCTTGTCTCTTTTGGCGGTTTGCACTAGCGAAGTTGCAAATCAGAATGTGCATTAATGCAGCTTCCCATCATTCCAGTTCGCAGGCCGCCATGTCCCTTATCGACACCCGTACTCCTGACGCAAAACGCCTGATCCCCGGCGCAACCGGCGACTGGGAGATCATCATCGGCCTCGAGGTCCATGCGCAGGTCACTTCGGAAGCAAAGCTGTTTTCGGGCGCCTCGACGGCCTTCGGCGCGCCGCCTAACGCCAATGTCAGCCTGGTCGATGCGGCGATGCCGGGCATGCTGCCGGTCATTAACGAGGAATGCGTCAAGCAGGCGATCCGTACCGGCCTGGGGCTGAAGGCGCAGATCAACCACAAGTCGGTCTTCGATCGGAAGAACTACTTTTATCCCGACCTGCCGCAGGGCTACCAGATTTCACAGTTCAAGCAGCCGATCGTCGGCGAGGGCACGGTCATCGTTTCGGTGGGCCCGGACCGCCAGGGCGAATTCGAGGACATCGAGGTCGGCATCGAGCGGCTGCATCTGGAGCAGGATGCCGGCAAGTCGATGCACGACCAGCATGCGACCATGTCCTATGTCGATCTCAACCGCTCCGGCGTGGCGCTGATGGAGATCGTCTCCAAGCCGGACATGCGCTCGGCCGACGAAGCCAAGGCTTATGTCACCAAGTTGCGCACCATTGTACGCTATCTCGGCACCTGCGACGGCAACATGGACGAAGGTTCGATGCGCGCCGACGTCAACGTTTCGGTGCGCAAGCCGGGCGGCGAGTTCGGCACGCGGTGCGAGATCAAGAACGTCAACTCGATCCGCTTCATCGGCCAGGCCATCGACTACGAGGCGCGCAGGCAGATCGCCATCCTCGAGGATGGCGGCAAGATCGATCAGGAGACGCGGCTGTTCGACGCCGTCAAGGGCGAGACGCGCTCGATGCGCTCCAAGGAAGAGGCGCATGATTACCGCTACTTCCCCGATCCCGACCTTTTGCCGCTGGAATTCGACCAGGCCTATGTCGATGCGCTGGCCAAGGAATTGCCGGAACTGCCGGACGACAAGAAGGCGCGGCTGATCGCGTCGCTCGGCCTGTCCGTCTATGACGCCTCGATCCTGGTTTCGGAAAAGCCGATCGCCGACTATTTCGAAAAGGTGGCCGCCGGCCGCGACGGCAAGCTTGCCGCCAATTGGGTCATCAACGATCTGCTCGGGCAATTGAACAAGGCCGGAAAAGACATTGAAAACGCTCCGGTTTCGCCCGAGCAGCTCGGTGCGGTCATCGATCTGATCAGGGATGGCACCATCTCCGGCAAGATCGCCAAGGACCTGTTCGAGATCGTCTGGAATGAGGGCGGCGACCCGCGCCAACTGGTCGAGAGCCGTGGCATGAAGCAGGTCACCGACACCGGCGCCATCGAGAAGGCCGTCGACGACGTTATCGCCGCCAACCCTGACAAGGTCGAACAGGCGCGCGCCAAGCCGAGCATGGCCGGCTGGTTCGTCGGCCAGGTAATGAAGGCGACCGGCGGCAAGGCCAACCCGCAAGCCGTCAACGACCTCGTCAAGGCCAAGCTGGGCATCGAGTAGCGCCGTGTTCGTCCGCACCGCAGGTGAACGCGACCTTGCCGCTGTGCGGACGCTGCTGGTGGAAACGTGGCATGCGACCTATGACGCCATTTATGGCGCTGCCAAAGTCGCCGAGATCACCGACGAATGGCACTCGATCGCTTCGCTCCGCTCGCGGCTGACGCGGCCCAACTCGGAATTCCTGGTGGCCGATGACGGCAAGCGGATCGGCGGCATGGCTTTCGCCGCCGCCACCGCCGATGCGAAAATCATCCTGTTGAACCAGCTCTACGTCCATCCGGACTGTCAGCGGCGGGGGATCGGGCAAGCACTGCTCGACGAGGTCGAAGCCAGTTTCCCGGAAGCGCGAACGTTGCGCGTCGAGGTCGAGGAGGCCAATGGCGGTGCCATCGCCTTCTATCGGTCGAAAGGGTTCTTGCCTGTCAGTGCCGCGGAAGAGTCCCGTGATACCTCAAGGCCGACGACGCTGAGTTTCGAGAAACCGCTGGGATAGACCACCGGGATGAATAGAGCGATCAAGCCATGCGTCATCGCGGCGTTTGCTGTGCCGGCTCACGACGGATATGCAAGGGCATGACCAAACTGTCCCGCATTACAGCGCTGGCGCTGCTCGCCATCATCATTTTCGCGACCTTGTCGCCGATCCAGATGCGGCCGCACCTCGCTGAAGCGAATGTCGAGCGTGCCTTGGCTTATGTCCTGCTGGGCTTCGCCCTGGCGATCGGCTTTCCCAACCGACTGTATCAGGTCGTGATCTTTGTGGCTGTGACCGCCGGCATGCTGGAACTGCTTCAGCTCATTGATCCCGGTCGCCATGCACGCCTCATCGATGCATTGGTGAAAGCCCTTGCCGGGGTGGTTGGGATCGTGGCGGGACACCTGATCGTCAGGGCCGGCGGACAAAAGAGCGAGAGCTAGGCGCGGCGGCAATCCGCCGGGAGTGCGGGACCATCGACCTTGGTCGCGGCCCGTGTCTATCTGGCCGAAGCCTTCTCGCTAGGCAGCGGGAACCTCCACATTGTCGATCAGCCTCGTCTTGCCGAGCCATGCTGCCGCAAGAAGACGCCCTTCGCGGTTTCGACGCCATGGCGCAAGCGTCAGGCTTTGGCGTGCCTCGACATAGTCGACCTTCTGAAAGCCGGCGGCGATGAGGGCGCGGCTGGCCTCTTCGGTTGCGTCGCTCTGGCCGGCGCCTGCCGCCAGGGCCGCAGCCGTATTGCGCAATATCACGTTGAGCTGGCGGGCGATCTTCAGTTCGGCCTCATCGAGATAGGCGTTGCGTGACGACATGGCGAGACCATGCGCGTCGCGGATCGTCGGTGCGCCGATGATCTCGACAGGCAGGTCGAGGTCGCGGCAGAGCTGCCTCACCACGCAAAGCTGCTGGTAGTCCTTCTCGCCGAAGACCGCACAGTCGGGCGTTGCCTGCAGGAGGAGCTTTGCCACCACGGTGGCGACGCCGTCGAAAAAAGTCGGCCGAAAGTCCGATTCGAGCCCGGCGGAGGGGCCGCCGACCGAGATTTTCGTGGCGAAGCCGGCGGGATACATCTCGCCAACCGTCGGTGTGAAGGCAAGGTCGGCTTTTGCCGCGCCCAGCCGGTCGAGGTCGCGGGCGAGTTGGCGCGGGTACTTGTCGAGGTCTTCGCTCGGCGCGAACTGCGTCGGATTGACGAAGATCGACACGACGCAGCGCTCGGCTTTTTGGAGCGCGATCCTGACCAGCGAGATGTGTCCGTCATGCAAAGCACCCATGGTCGGCACCATGGCGACACGAAGGCCGTCGCGCCGCCAGTCCCGGATTTGCGCGCGAAGTGCGGCCACGCTGTCGACGACGACGGGTTGGCTCATGCGTCGTCCCTGCTGTTTGTCGCCGAAAAGACATGGCCGGGGCCGGGGAATGTCCGGCCCCGCACCTCGGCTGCGTAGCTTTCAGCTGCACGCGAGATCACGCTGCGCAGATCCGCGTATTCCTTGACGAATTTCGGCACGCGATCGACGGTCAGCCCGACCATGTCGTCGATGACCAGGATCTGGCCGTCGCAGTCGCCGCTGGCGCCGATGCCGATGGTTGGAATGGCGATGCGGCGGGTGATTTCGGCGGCGACCCTCTCGACCGTGCCTTCGATGACGACCGAGAAAGCGCCGGCGTTCTCGACGGCAAGCGCATCGCGAAGCAATGCCGCAACAGCCTCCTCGGTGCGGCCTTTGATCTTGTAGCCGCCATCCTTCTCCACCGATTGCGGCTGCAGGCCGATATGTCCCATGACCGGAATGCCGGCGGCGGCGATGGCCTCGATCTGGCTGATCATGTCGAGGCCGCCTTCGAGCTTCACCGCCTGGCAGCCGGTTTCGTCGACGACCCGCCGCGCCGAGGCGACGGCTTGCGCTGCCGTTGCCTCATAGCTGCCGGCCGGCAGGTCGACGACGACGCAGGCCCTGGCCGAGCCGCGCATCACGGCCTGCCCATGTGCGATCATCATCTCCAGCGAGGCGCCCAGCGTCGTCTTGTGGCCATGCAGGACCATGGCGACACTGTCGCCGACCAGAAGCAGGTCAACATGGTAATCGAGCAGACGGGCGATGGGATAGGTATAGGCGGTCAGGCAAACGATCGGCGTGCCGCCCTTGCGGTGGCGAATCGCCTCGGCGCTGATGCGAATGTCGGTGGTCGGCAATTCCGTGGCCAATCGTCACCTCCTTTGGCCTCAAGCCGGGCTGGATGCAGGCATGGGCGCGCAGAGCTTTAGAAATACCGTAAAGGCTTGGCAAGCGTGCATGCAGTGACCGGCAGGATCACAGGCTTGTGTCGGGTTTCCGGCAAGCCATTTGCGCGCACGCCGTGGCAAAAGCCTTGCCTTCGGCAAGGCCTGACGCCATAAGCAGGAAAACGGGCGCTGCCGGCGCGAGGGTTTTGAAATGAAGACTTTCCTTACGCAGTTTTTCACCTGGTGGAACAGCCAGACGATTGGAACGCGCCTGCACACCTGGCGGTACGGCAAGAAGGTCGGCCAAGACGAAACCGGCAATTTCTACTACGAAGGCGGCATCGATTCGGAAGGCCGCACGCGCCGCTGGGTCATCTACCGCAATTATTCGGAAGCTTCGGCGATACCGCCCGGCTGGCACGGCTGGATGCACCACCGCGTCGACGTCGCGCCGTCCAGCGAGGACTACAAGCCGCGCGACTGGCAAAAGCCGCATCAGCCCAATCTGACCGGCAGCCCGGCGGCCTATCGCCCGAAGGGCTCGGTGCTGACCAATCAGCATCGTCCGCAGGTTACCGGCGACTACGACGCCTGGACGCCCGGGTCGTAATGGTAGGGTGCAGGCCGGTGCTTTATCGCCACAATTGGTGTTTAGCTGCTTGCTGATCAGAAAACGGCGACTAGCCTTGGCGATCGACAGAATCACCCGGGCGCGAACCACCGGTATCCTTGCATGAGCTTTTTCAACCTGACATCGATGGGCGGTCTGACGCTAGCCGCCGGTCTTGCCGTCAGCACCGCGGCGTTTGCCGCTTCGCCGACCCCCGCCGCCCCCGCGCCGGCGCCAGCCCCGGGATCGGACCGGGTTACCAACGCCGTTGCCGAGTTTGCCGGTATCGACAAGATCACCGGCCGCATCATCACCTTCGATGTCTATATCGACGAGACGGTGCAGTTCGGTGCTTTGCAGGTGACGCCGCGCGTCTGCTATTCGCGGCCACAGACCGAAGAACCGAAGACAGATTCCTTCGTCGAGGTCGACGAGATCACGCTGGACCGCAAGATCCGCCGCATCTTCACCGGCTGGATGTTTGCCGAAAGCCCCGGCCTCAATGCCGTCGAGCATGCCGTCTATGACGTCTGGCTGAAGGCTTGCAAGCAGAAGTCGGATGTGCCGGCGCCCGATGGCGCCAAGGCAGACTCGACCAAAGCCGAGGCGCCCAAGCCCGCCGCGGCCAAACCGAAAGCCGCGACCGCTCCGGACGTGACAGAGCCTGGCGTGACGGAGCCGGACGCTTCGGACCCCGATACGACCGACACCAACTGATCCTCCGGAACCGTCCTTGCCACCATACGTTGGGGCACGGATGAGCGCGCATTTATGCGCAGGGAGGATCTTCCGATGTCAGACAGCAAGCGGATCACGGCCGGCAAGACAGAGTTGCTGGAACTCGAAAAGGGATTCTGGACGGGCGACGCGGCCTACTATGCGGCCAATGCCGACACCGAATGCTTGGTGGCGTTTCCGCAGATGGCACAGGCGATGGACAATGCGGATCTCGCCAAGACCGCAACCAAGCCCAACCGCTGGCGCGACCTGAAAATCGACCTCAAGGGTATTATCGAGCCGGGCAGCGACATCATCATGCTGACCTACGAGGCACATGCGACACGCGAGAACGGCGAACCTTACGCCGCGCTGGTCAGCACCGGCTATGTCCATCGCGTCAACGGCTGGAAGATGATGTTCCATTCGCAGACGCCATTGGAAGCCGCCACTGGGAAGTAGGCTCAATCTTCAGGGATAGAATTGGGCGTCAGGGATAGAATACGGCCTCGCCCTTCAGCGCGTCGGCCAGCATCTTTTCATATTTGCCGCGCGGCACGTCGACGGCGCCGAAGCGCTTGAGGTGCTCGGTGGTGAACTGCGTATCGAGCAGCGCGAATCCGCGTGCCTTCAAGCGCTCCACGAGATAGAAAAGGCAGGTCTTGGAAGCGTCCGTCTCCCTGGCGAACATGCTCTCGCCAAAAAACACCCGGCCGAGCGACACGCCATAGAGGCCACCGACCAGCCGGTCCTCGCGCCACGCCTCGACCGAATGACAATGGCCTATCCGATGCAACTCGACATAGGCTTCGCGGATCGGCGCATTGATCCAGGTCGAGCGCCGTTCCACCCGCTTCTCGGCGCAACCGTCGATCGTGGCTTCGAAATCGAAATCGAAACGGATGTCGAAGGGGTTCTTCTTGATCGTTTTCCTCAGGCTCTTCGGTGCGTGAAAACCATCGAGCGGGATGATGCCGCGAGTCTCCGGCCGCACCCAGAACACCTCCGGGTCGCCGGCACTTTCTGCCATTGGGAAGACGCCCGAGGCGTAGGCCTTGAGCAGCAGGTCGGTGGGGATGCGATAGCCGGGCGCGTAGGGGCGGGTCATCGCGTCTCCGCGCTACTCTTCCTTGGCCAGATATTTTTCCAGCCAGTGGATGTCATAATCGCCATTGGCGATGTCGGCATTGCCGACGAGATCGCGAAACAGCGGCAGCGTCGTCTTGATACCGTCGACGACGAACTCGTCCAGGGCGCGGCGCAGGCGCATCATGCACTCGACGCGATTACGCCCATGCACGATCAGCTTGCCGATCAGGCTGTCGTAATAGGGCGGGATCTTGTAGCCGGAATAGACGCCGGAATCGACGCGGATGCCCAGGCCGCCCGGTGTGTGGAAATGGGTGATCGTGCCGGGCGAGGGGGTGAAGGTGCGCGGGTCCTCGGCGTTGATGCGGCATTCGATGGCGTGGCCGTTGAACTTTATGTCCTCCTGCTTCACCGAGAGGCCGCCGCCGGAGGCGACGCGGATCTGCTCGTGCACGAGATCGATGCCGGTGATCGCTTCGGTCACCGGATGCTCGACCTGCAGGCGCGTGTTCATCTCGATGAAGTAGAACTCGCCATTCTCGTAGAGGAACTCGATCGTGCCGGCGCCGGAATAGCCGAGGTCGGCGATCGCCTTGGCGCAGATGCCGCCGATGCGGGCGCGCTCTTCGGCATTGAGGGCGGGAGAGGGCGCCTCTTCCCAGACCTTCTGGTGGCGGCGCTGCAAGGAACAGTCGCGCTCGCCGAAATGCACGCCGCGGCCAAAGCCGTCACCAAACACCTGGACTTCGATATGGCGCGGCTTTTCCAGATATTTTTCAATATAAACGGCATCGTCGCCGAAGGCGGCACCGGCTTCGGTGCTCGCCGTCTGCAGGGCGATCTCCAGGTCAGCCTCGGTGAGGGCGACCTTCATACCGCGCCCGCCACCGCCGGCCGATGCCTTGATGATCACGGGATAGCCGATCTCGGCGGCAATGCGCCTGGCTTCCTTCTGGTCGGTGACGGCGCCGTCCGAACCGGGCACAACCGGAATGCCGAGGCGCTTGGCGGTTCGCTTGGCCTCGATCTTGTCGCCCATGATGCGGATATGGTCGCCGGACGGACCGATGAAGGTGATGTTGTGCGCGGCCAGTATGTCGGCGAACTTGGCGTTCTCCGACAGGAAGCCGTAGCCCGGATGCACGGCGTCGGCGCCGGTGATTTCGCAGGCCGCAACGATCTGATGGATGTTGAGATAGCTGTCGCGCGATGGCGGCGGACCGATGCAGACGCTCTCGTCCGCGAGCCGCACATGCATGGCGTCGGCATCGGCGGTCGAATGCACCACCACCGTCTGGATGCCGAGTTCCTTGCAGGCGCGCAGCACCCGGAGGGCGATTTCGCCGCGATTGGCGATGAGGATCTTCTGAAACATCAGGCCCGCTCTACTCGATCACGACGAGCGGCATGCCATATTCGACCGGCTGCGAATCCTCGAAAAGGATCGCGGTCACCGTGCCGGCGCGTGGCGAGGGGATCTGGTTCATCGTCTTCATTGCTTCGATGATCAGCAGCGTCTGGCCTTCCTTGACCTTCTGGCCGACTTCGATGAATGCCTTGGCGTCCGGCGACGGCGCCAGGTAGGCCGTGCCGACCATCGGCGAGGTGACTGCGTTCTTGGAAATATCTGCCACAACGGGCAGAGCTACGGAGGCAGCTTGCGCTGCTGCCGGCGCATAGGCCTGCTGCGGCGCTGCGATTGCATGAACAGCCGGCGCCTGCCGCGAGACGCGCACCTTCAGGTCGCCCAGTTCAACCTCGATCTCGGTGAGGTTGGTGTCGTTCAGTATGCCCGCCAGATCGCGAATCAGTTGCTGGTCAACACCGGTCTTCTTTATCGACATTTTCGAGCCTTCTGTTTGTTGGCCGGTCATAGGCGTGCGGCCAGCGCCTGTAGCGCCAGCGTATAGCCGAGCGGCCCAAAGCCACAGATCATGCCGACGGCGACCGGCGCGACCATGGAGACGTGGCGGAATGGTTCCCGCGCATGGATGTTGGAAAGATGAACTTCGGCCACCGGCAACGGTGCGACGGCGCGGATGGCGTCGTGGATGGCAATCGAGGTGTGGCTGTAGGCGCCCGGATTGATGACGATGCCGACAGCCTTGTCGCCGGCTTCCTGAATCCAGTCGACAAGGTCGCCCTCATGGTTCGACTGGCGGAAATCGATCTCGAACCCCAGCGCCGTGCCTGCCTGCTTGCAGTCGTCGGCGATCGCGGCAAGCGTCTTGCCGCCATAGATGCCCGGCTCGCGCTTGCCGAGCGCGTTGAGATTGGGACCGTTCAGGACGAAAACCGTTTTCAAAAAGCCGACCTTTCCCGGCGCCGTCATCAAGCCGGCGCGCTGGGCCCTCTATAATGGGCATAACCGCCCGCGGAAAGAGCGCAAGTGCGTTCTTTCACTGTCCACAACAGGCGGAAATGTGCCCGTGAGAAATAGCTGGCGAGCAAGATCAGAGCGCGGCTTTCGCCGCCTCGATCTTTTCAGCCAGCACTTCCTGCCCGAGCGCCCCGAACACCACCTCGTTGCCGACGACATAGGACGGCGTTCCGGTGATCGCCAGCTTGTTGGCAAGATCGTAGGTCTTGGCGAGGGCCTCGTTGATCGTCGGGTCCTTCATCTTCTCGCGCAGCGCCGCTTCGTCGGCACCGAGCGATAGCGCGACCTTCATGGCCGCCGCCTCGGTGGCGCGCCCCTGGCCACCGAGCAACGCATTGTGGAACTCGCCGTACTTTTCCGGGTGCATCAGGTGGAAGGCCATCGAGACCACGCTCGCCTTCTGCGAATCCGGTCCGAGGATGGGGAATTCCTTGAGCACGAAACGCAGGTCCGGATCGGTCTTGGTCAGCGCCTGCATGTCGTCGATGGCGCGTTTGCAGAAGCCGCAATTGTAGTCGTAGAACTCGACGATGGTGACCTTGCCGTTGGGATTGCCGACGACGCCGTCGAAGGCGGAGTTGAAGATCTGGTCCTTGGCATCCTTGATCACGCCGAGATGAGCGATGCGCTGCTCTTCCTTCTGCTTGGCCTCAAGCGCATCCTGGACCTCCAGGAGGACTTCCGGGTTTTTCAACAAATAGTCGCGGATGATGCCTTCGACCTCGGTGCGGTCGATCTTGGTATTGGCCGCCGCCGTCTCGACCGGCTGCCCGGTACCGGCCTTGGCGATCTGCGGGTTTCCGGCAACGAATCCGAAAGCCAGCATGGCCAGGGCGACCGCAACCCCCGTGGTGCCCAGCAGCAGTGCCTTTTTCATCGTTCCTGTTCCTTCTACCTGTTTTCCGGTCTGGCTATGTCGTGGCGCGCGACCGGAAGGTTCACTTGATCTTGGTTGACGGCCTGTAGTTTATGATATCCTGGGCGCGAAGCCAGCGCGGCTCGCCGCGTTTCATCTGCTGTTGCGCCCGCATGGCGAAAATCTTCGCATCCTTGTAGCTGCCGGAATAAAAATGGCTTTCGGCGGTGGCAAGTTCAGCGCCGGATATGTCGCCCAACTCGCCATAGGCCTGTGCCAGATAGCGATATCCGGCTGAATTTTCCTTGTCGCGACCGAGGCCATTGTTGATCTGCACGACGGCTTCATGTAGACGGCGATCTTCACCCGCATCATGTCATGGCGCTGCTGCAGCGCGGGCGGGTCCGGCCTGTCGACATTGGGGTCCTGTTTCACCAGCACTTCGAGATTGGCGATGCGGTCCTGCGGCATCGGATGGCTGATCCGATACGGATCGACCTGGGCGCCCGAAAGCGACAGTGCGGTCTGGAAGCGGCGGAATGTCTTCAGCATGCCCATGCCGGACTGGCCGGTGGCATTGAGATAGGTGATCGCCGAGCGGTCGGCCGTCATCTCCTCGGTGCGCTGGTAGGCGAGGATGCTGCGCTGTGCCATCTCGCCGCCGCCAGCGGCCACGCCCATGCCAGCGCCGGCGAGACCGCGGCTGCTGGTTGTGGCACCGGCGACAATGGCGCCGGCGCCAAGCAATGTCGCGATGACGGCCATCGTCTTGGCTCGTTCGAGTTGGTCGCGCAGCTTCTGCTGGTGGCCGCCGGCGATATGGCCGGCTTCGTGCGCGATGACGCCGATGATCTCGTTGGGCGTTTCAGCCGTCATCAGCGCGCCGGTGTTGATGAACAGCCGGCGCCCGGTGACGAAGGCGTTGAAACTCTGGTCGTTGACCAGAACGATGTCGATGCCGTCATTCGCCAGGCCGGCCGCCCTGAAGATCGGCCGCGCGTAATCGCGCACCAGCGCCTCGATCTCGGCGTCGCGCACCACCGGCACGTTCTGGGCGAAGGCACTGACCGAGCTCGCCATTGCAACGGCAACGCCAAGCGAAAGCGTCGCGAAGACGCGCGCTGCCTGGGCAATCGTCGATCTGGGTCGGCTCAACATGATGGCTCCACTGGTAGACGAGCGGGCGAAAGATGAAAAGTCGGCGCCGGAAACTTCCTCAACTTGTGATCCTCACATCAATCGGGCATTTGTGCGGCACATGCGCCAGTGCGTGGCGCCGTCAGTCATCGGGAATACTGGTTAAATGGTCGTTTCGCTCTCACGCCGTGGCAATGTCGAGCCCTTCCATGCGATGGACATTCTGGCAGAGGCAAACCGGCTGAAGTCCCAGGGCGTGCCGGTTGTTTCGATGGCCGTCGGCCAGCCCTCCGATCCCGCACCGGTTCTGGTTCGCGCCGCAGCCGCCAAGGCGCTGCAGGATGGACGCATCGGCTACACCGATGCGCTGGGACTGGCAGGTTTGCGCAAGGCGATCGCCGGACACTATGCCGATCACTACGGGCTTGATATCGAGCCCGGCCGGATCGCGGTGACCACTGGATCGTCGGCCGCCTTCAACCTCGCCTTCCTGGCGATGTTCGATGGGGGTGACCGGGTCGCCATCGCGGCACCCGGCTATCCCGCCTATCGCAACATCATGGCCGCACTCGGCATCGAGGTGGTCGAGATCGAGCTCGGCGACGCCGCCTATCTGCATGCCGGCCATCTCGAGACCGCGCATCGTGAAAAGCCGCTGAAAGGCGTTCTCTTCGCCAGCCCCGCCAATCCAACCGGCGCGGTCATACCGGCCGATGAACTGGCGGTTCTGGTGAGGACGGCACAAGAGCTCGGCATCGCCGTCATCTCCGACGAAATCTATCACCGGCTGGCCTATGCCGCCCCCGACACCACGGCGCTGGCCTATGGCGGCGACGTGACGGTGATCAACTCCTTCTCCAAATATTACTGCATGACGGGCTGGCGCATCGGCTGGATGGTGCTGCCGCAAGAGCTGGTGCGGCCGGTCGAGCGCGTCGCCCAGAGCCTCTACATCTCGCCGCCGGAACTGTCGCAGATCGCCGCGATCGAAGCGTTCAGGGCGACCGAGGAGCTGGAGGCGGTAAAAGGCCGCTACGCCTGGAATCGCGAGCTTTTGATGAAACGCCTGCCGGAACTCGGCTTTCCGCTGGCAGCGCCCATGGACGGCGCCTTCTATGCCTTCTGTGACGTCACCAGGCATACCAATGACAGCATGGCCTTCGCACGCAAGATGCTGGCTGAGGCGCATGTGGCGGCAACGCCCGGCCGCGACTTCGACACTCAGGCTGGGCACCGGACGATGCGGTTTTCC
This sequence comes from Mesorhizobium sp. M0491, assembly GCF_040321265.1. Classification (NCBI taxonomy): domain Bacteria; kingdom Pseudomonadati; phylum Pseudomonadota; class Alphaproteobacteria; order Hyphomicrobiales; family Phyllobacteriaceae; genus Mesorhizobium; species Mesorhizobium sp. M0491. The sequence continues at coordinate 144,414 of NZ_JAMYRE010000002.1, read as the reverse complement.
TATGCCGGCAGCCACGACGACATGGTCGAGGCAATGGCGCGCATCGAACGCTGGTTGAGGTAGCACCATGCCGGAACTCGAACAGCCCCTCAGACTTGATCAGGCCTCCAAACTTGATCAGGCCCCCAAACTTGATCAGGCATTGGCCGAAGTCGCCGCCGAAATGGCCGATCGCATCGATCGCGGTGATGTCGCTTCCTACATTCCGCAGTTGGGCAAGGTCGATCCGAAGAAATTCGGCATCGCAGCGGTCACCAATGACGGCCGCGTGCTGACGGCAGGGGACGCCGACCAGGCCTTTTCCATCCAGAGCATCTCGAAAGTGTTCACCCTGACACTGGCGCTCGGCAATGTCGGCGACGCGCTGTGGCAGCGGGTCGGCCGCGAACCGTCAGGCAATCCGTTCAACTCGATCGTGCAGCTCGAGCATGAGAACGGCATTCCGCGCAATCCGTTCATCAATGCCGGCGCCATCGTCATTTCCGACATCCTGCTTGCCGGCCACCAGCCGCGCGAGGCGATCGGCGAGATCCTGCGCTTCATCCAGTTCCTGGCCGACGACGAGACTGTTATCATCGACCGCGAGGTCGCGGCGTCCGAACGGGCCACCGGCTATCGCAACTTCGCGCTTGCCAACTACATGAAATCCTCCGGCAATCTCCACCACGCGCCGGAGCTGGCGCTGGGCGTCTACTTCCACCACTGCGCCATCGCCATGAGCTGCCGGCAATTGGCGCTCGCCGGCCGTTTTCTCGCCAATGGCGGCAAGAACCCGGCGACCGGGCATTCCGTGGTGTCGGCCGAACGGGCGCGCCGCATCGGCGCGATGATGCTGACCTGCGGTCACTATGACGGTTCCGGCGATTTCGCCTTCCGCGTCGGCATTCCCGGCAAGAGCGGCGTCGGCGGCGGCATATTGGGCATCGTGCCGGGCGTGGCGTCGCTTGCCGTCTGGTCGCCGGGCCTCAATGCCAACGGCAACTCCAAGCTGGGGTCGATCGCGCTGGAAAAGCTGGCCAGGATGATGAACTGGTCGATCTTCGCGCCGTGATGCATGTCGCCCAAAAGTGCGCAGCGGTTTTGGGACAACGACATGCTTGGAATCAAAGAAGCGTTTTAGCCTTTCGCGATCCAGCATAACGCCAGATAAGAAAATCCCGCACCGTCTTCGAGACGGCGCGGGATTTTTTTGTCAAAGAACTAGCTCATGCGATTGAAAGGCTTAGAAAAAGCCCTTCCGCTGCCACCATCCGCCGCGTTTCGGCTTGTCCTCGGTCTTGTCCTCAGCCTTGGCCGCGGGTTCTTCCGCTACGGTCGAAGACACCACGGGCTCGACCGGCGCATTCACCGCCGCCGGCTTGCGCCGCGACGGGCGGGCCTTCGGTGCCTTCTCCACAGCCGCTGCTTCGTCGGACGCCGTGGCCGGCGTCTCGACCGGTGCTTCCGCCTCGGCAGCCGGCTCTTCGGCGACGATTTCGGCCGCGGCCTTCTTCGGCTTGGCGGCACGACGTGGCTTCTTCGGCTTCTCCGTGCTCGGCGCGTCGTCATTGGCCGGAGCAAGCGCCACCGGCTCTTCGGCTGGTGCAGCAACGACCGGCTCGCTGGCGATCACCTCGGTTGCCGAGACTTCGCCTTTGGACGCGTCGGCTGCTTCGCCAGCACTTGCCTCGGCCTCGCCTTCACCGTCTTCGCGGCGGTTGCGCTTGCCGCCGCGCTTGCCGCGCCGGCGCTTTTTGCCTTGGCCTTCGTCCGAAGCCTCAACTGTCTCGGACGTTTCGGCAACACCAACAGGGGCGTTGTCGTCCGTTTCCGTGTCGCCGTCGCTGGCGGCCGAGTCTGGGTCCGAAAACTCGCCGGCCGGAGCCGAGACGGAAGCACCGTCCGCCGGGGCGCCATGTTCGCGATCGCGATCCTTGCCGCCGCGCCGACGCCGGCGCTTGCGGCGCTTGCGGTCGCGGCCTTCGCCTTCCTCGCCACCGGCGGCAGCAGGTCGGGGTTGTTGCTGCGGCTGCTGGCGTGGCTGTTCGGCCTGGACCGGCGCCTCGTCATCCTCCTCCTCGGCGACGACAATCTCGTCCTCGGGCTCTTCCGGCTCGACATAGGCCGGGAAGCTGCGCGCCTCGACAAAGCCTTCCGGCTTTTCAGCCAGCGCGCCGCGGAAGATCGCATAGTGCTGCGAACCGGCCGAATCGTCGGCCTCGACGGTGATCGTCAGCCCGAAGCGGCTTTCGAGTTCGACCAGCGTGCCGCGCTTATGGTTGAGCACGTAGAGTGCGGTCGCCGCCGGCGTCCGTACCGTGATGTGGCTGCGCGAATCCTTGAGCAGGAATTCCTCGATCGCCCGCACCACCATCAGCGCGACCGACGAATCGGAGCGCACATGGCCGGTGCCGCCGCAATGCGGGCAAGGCTTCATGGTCGATTCCAGCACGCTGGCGCGGATGCGCTGGCGGGACATCTCCATCAGGCCGAAATGCGAGATGCGGCCGACCTGGATGCGCGCACGATCGTTCTTGAGGTGATCCTTCAACCGCTTCTCGACGGAGCGGTTGTTGCGGTTCTCCTCCATGTCGATGAAGTCGATGACGATTAGGCCGGCGAGATCGCGCAGCCTGAGTTGACGCGCGACTTCCTCGGCCGCTTCCAGATTGGTGTGGAGCGCGGTGTCCTCGATCGAGTGCTCCTTGGTGGAGCGGCCCGAATTGACATCGATGGCAACCAGCGCCTCGGTCTGGTTGATGATGATGTAGCCGCCGCTCTTCAGCGTCACCTGCGGCTGCAGCATGCGGTCTAGCTGTGCCTCGATGCCGTTGCGCACAAAGATCGGCGTCGTGTCGCGGAACGGCTGAACCACCTTGGCGTGGCTCGGCATCAGCATGCGCATGAAGTCCTTGGCCTCGCGGTAGCCTTCCTCGCCGGAGACAAGAATCTCGTCGATATCCTTGTTGTAGAGGTCGCGCACCGAGCGCTTGATCAGGCTGCCTTCCTCGTAGACCAGGGCAGGGGCCGTGGACTGCAAGGTGAGATTGCGGACATTTTCCCAAAGCCGCATCAGATATTCGTAATCGCGCTTGATCTCGGCCTTGGTGCGGCTCTCGCCGGCGGTGCGCAGGATCACGCCCATGCCCTGCGGCACTTCGAGATCGGCAACGACCTCCTTCAGGCGCTTGCGGTCGACCGCGCTGGTGATCTTGCGCGAAATGCCGCCGCCACGCGCCGTGTTCGGCATCAGCACCGAATAGCGGCCGGCAAGCGACAGGTAGGTGGTCAGTGCCGCACCCTTGTTGCCGCGCTCTTCCTTGACGACCTGCACCAAGAGGATCTGCCGGCGCTTGATCACTTCCTGGATCTTGTACTGGCGGCGCACCGGCTTGCGGCGGTTGCGCACTTCCTCCAGCGCGTCCTCGGCGCCGACCGATTCGACCTCGTGATCGTCCGGATGCGAGGACTGCACTTCTTCCAGCATGCCGCGATCATTGTCGCCGGAGGTCGCTTCGCTGCCTTGTTCGGCCTGCGGAACGGCTTCGGAAACCACATCGGCCTCGACCGAGGCGGCGATCGACGTCGGGCCGCCTTCGCGGGTTTCGCCTTCGTCCTGCTCGGCGGAATCCTCGCCATGTTCGGACGCATCGGCATGTTCGGACGTATCGGCCGCATGTTCGATGATCTCGGACGTGTGCGAGATCTCTTCGAAACCAGCGTCGGCCCCTTCTTCTGCCTCGTCGGCAGCGTCGTTTGCCTCGCCGGAATCGGCTGCATCGCGCTTGTGCTCACCCCGGTCACGGGGCTTTCCGCCGCGCCGGCGGCCGCGCCGTCCGCGATCGCGGCTCTGACGGTCATCGCCGTCGCCGTCCTCGTTCTCCTCGTCCTCGGCCTCCTGCGCTTCCGCGCGTAGCAGTGCCTGACGATCGGCGACCGGAATCTGGTAGTAATCGGGGTGAATTTCACTGAAGGCGAGAAAACCGTGGCGGTTGCCGCCATATTCGACAAAGGCTGCCTGAAGGGAGGGCTCTACGCGCGTTACGCGGGCTAGGTATATGTTTCCTTTGAGCTGCTTCTTGTCCTGGGATTCAAAGTCGAATTCTTCAATACGGTTACCGCGTACGACGACAACGCGTGTTTCCTCCGGGTGGGAGGCGTCTATCAGCATTTTGTTGGGCATTATTTCGTTTCCCCCCGGCAGCCGTCAGCCGCAGCTTGCGAGGCAAAGCCTGCTGCTGCGTGTCTGGAATGTGGGTGCCGGATATTTGAACGTCCGCCGGCCGCCGCTTGAGCGCCATGGCGGTGCCGCCCGCAGCCATAATGGCGCGGTTTGATGCGGACCTTTCCATGATTGCGCTTGAAGCCATCGTCACCAACAGAACCTTTTGAACCAAAGCCCGGATGAACCGGACCAGCTTGTTTGCTCATACAGAGCCGGCGCGGGAACAAACCCGGCCGTTTTCCTCACGCAGGCGATTCCCCCGCCACGGGAGCACGCCTGCGAAATTCGTCGCGATCACCTGAACCCTTTTCGCCTGAAGCGAAAGGAGCCGCCTTTACATCTGACCCTGTAGCAAGAAGCTGCGGAGGAGGGCGGTTCCAGGATTGCAGTGATCCACCATCGCTTTTATGATTTGGCGGGATGGAAGGCAACCCCGATTTCCGATGCCGGCAAAAAGCCGTTCCGTAGCGTAAGCTAGGCTTGCCGCCCTTGCATGAAAAGGCTTGGTTAACCTTCTCTGGATACCAATCGTTAATCGAGTTCGCGGCCTAACTGGCATATGGACGAAATGACCGGGCGCCGGGCGCCAAACCGGGAGCGACTGGAAGAGAGATGGGATTGGCGGACTTCACAGACAAGGGATGTCGTGTCGGCGGCCGGATCCTGGCCGCTTTCGCCCTCTTGCTGCTGCTGGCGGTCTCATCTGCCCTGTCCTCAAATGCCAATGCCGCCGACGCTCCGTTCGTGGCAAAAGGTTACAAGATGGCGGGCGATGCCACCAAGATGCGCATCGTCATGGACTTCGATCGCGAACCCGGTATCAAATGGTTCCTGCTGCGCGGCCCCAACCGTCTTGTCATCGATCTCGCGAATACGAGATTCGCCGTTGATGCCAAGGATTTGAAGGCGCGGGGCCTGGTCAAGAGCGTGCGCCTGGGCGCGCTCGGCGAGGGCGTTTCGCGGCTGGTCCTCACCGGCAAGGGTCCCTTTGCGGTCGACAAGCTCGACCTGCTCAAGAACGAGGACGGACCCGGCTACCGCATTGCCATCGACATGTCGGCGGCATCCGAGCGCGAGTTCGATGTGGCGCTGGCCAATCAGGCGTTGACCACCGGATCGACCGTTTCGACCGACAAGGGAGGGCGGGTCGGCACCGGGCCGGTCTCCAATCCAGGCCATCGGTTCACCGTCGTCATCGATCCCGGCCATGGCGGCATCGACGGCGGTGCCGAGGGCCTGAACGGCACCATCGAAAAGAACGTCACGCTGGCCTTCGCCACGGAGCTGCGCGACAAACTCGCAGCCGTCGGCAATTATGATGTGTTCATGACGCGCGACACAGACGAATTCCTGCGTCTGGACGATCGCGTGCGCATTGCCCGTCAGCATGAGGCCGACCTGCTTATTTCGATCCATGCCGACACGATCAGCGTCAAAGGCATTCGCGGTGCCACCGTCTACACCGTCTCCGACAAGGCTTCGGATCCCGAGGCGCAGGCGCTTGCCGACCGAGAAAACCTCTCCGACCAGTTCGCCGGCATGGAAATCAAGAACGACAACAAGGAAGTCACCGACATCTTGATCGACCTGATCCGCCGCGAAACGCACAATTTCTCGATGAGTTTCGCCCACACGCTGGTCGGCCAGTTGTCGACCAGCGTCGGCCTGATCAACAATCCGCAGCGTTCTGCGGGCTTCAAGGTGCTCAAGGCACCCGACGTGCCGTCAGTGCTGGTCGAACTCGGTTATCTCTCGAACGCCAAGGACGAGGCGCAGTTGCTCAACGCCGACTGGCGCGGCAAGGCGGCCCAGAGCATAACCAACGCCGTCGCGCTGTTCGCGTCGGCCAAGGCCGGACCGGGAACCGGAGGTTGACATGACCGGCGGCGCCTGCAACCAGAGGCGGCGTTGCGCGACGACAACACCCAGTGCTTTTATTTCCGGCTCGCGACCGCGAAATCAGGCATTGCCGTATTTTGTCCACATGGCGGCGACAAGGGTTTCGATTACGGATTGGGACCGGCTCGAAAGCTTGCGCGAAAGGCGGCTTCGTTTAGGAAATTCCCGAACCAAGGACTGGAGCGGGTATGATTCGTCTCATTGGCTATTTTTTCGGCATCGGCACGACGCTGGCCCTTCTGGTCGCGGCGGGCGTTGCCATCTATATCGGCCATTTGTCGAAGGATCTGCCCGATTACGAGGTGCTGGCCAAATACGAACCGCCGGTGACCACCCGCATCCATGCGTCGGACGGCGCGCTGATGGCCGAATATGCGCGCGAACGGCGCCTGTATTTGCCGATCCAGGCCATACCGGACCGCGTCAAGGCGGCCTTCCTGTCGGCCGAAGACAAGAATTTCTACAACCACCCGGGCATCGATGTGACCGGCCTCGGCCGCGCCATCATCGTCAACCTGCAGAATTTCGGCTCGGGCCGGCGTCAGGTCGGTGCCTCGACGATCACCCAGCAGGTGGCGAAGAACTTCCTGTTGTCCTCGGACCAGACCTACGAGCGCAAGATCAAGGAGATGATCCTCGCCTTCCGCATCGAGCAGGCCTATCCCAAGGATCGCATCCTCGAGCTCTACCTCAACGAAATCTTCTTCGGCTTCGGCGCCTATGGCGTCGCCGGCGCGGCCCTGACCTATTTCGACAAGTCGGTCAACGAACTGTCCGTGGCCGAGGCCGCCTACCTGGCCTCGCTGCCCAAGGGGCCGAACAACTACCACCCTTTCAAGCATGCCGATCGCGCGATCGAGCGCCGCAACTGGGTCATCGACCAGATGGTCGAGAACGGCTACGTCACGCGTGAGGAGGGCAACAAGGCCAAGGCCGAGCCGCTGGGCGTGACGCCGCGGCGCAGCGGCACCTATCTGTTCGCCGGCGAGTACTTCACCGAAGAGGTGCGCCGCCAGATCATCGCCCGCTACGGCGAGAACGCGCTTTACGAAGGCGGTCTCTCCGTCCGCACCACGCTCGATCCGAAGATCCAGCTCATTGCCCGCAAATCGATGCAGAACGGGTTGATGAAATACGACACGCTGCGCGGCTATCGCGGGCCGGTGACATCGATCGACGTGTCGGGCGACTGGGGCGTGCCGCTTGGCGCCGTCAAGGGGCTGGAGGATGTCCCCGAATGGTCGCTCGCCGTCGTGCTCGACAGTTCGGCGACCGGGCTGTCGATCGGCCTGCAGCCGGCACGGCAGGCGTCGGGCGAGATCGTCAAGGAGCGCGTCGAAGGCACCATCAGCAAGGAGGACATGGGTTTTGCCATGCGCCATGTGGTTGCCGGCAAGACCGTCAAGGCCAAGTCGCCGGCGGAGGTGCTGAAGCCGGGCGACGTCATCTTCGTGCAGAAAAACGATGGTGCCGATGGCGCCTACAGCCTGCGCCAGGTGCCCGAAGTGGAAGGCGGCCTGATCGCCATGGACCCGCACACCGGCCGCGTGCTGGCCATGGTCGGCGGCTTCTCCTACGCGCAGTCCGAATTCAACCGCGCCACGCAAGCCATGCGCCAGCCGGGCTCCTCGTTCAAGCCGATCGTCTATTCGGCCGCCCTCGACAATGGCTATACGCCGGCCTCGGTGATCATGGACGGGCCGATCACGATCCAGAGCGGCAACACGAGCTGGACGCCGAAGAACTATGACGGCACCGTCGCCGGTCCGGCGACCCTACGCTCCGGCATCGAGAAGTCGCGCAACCTGATGACGGTGCGGCTTGCCAATGACATGGGCATGAAGCTGGTCGTCGAATATGCCGAGCGCTTTGGTGTCTACGACCATCTGGCGCCCTACCTGCCGATGGCGCTGGGGTCCGGCGAAACCACCGTGATGCGCATGGTGTCGGCCTATTCGATCATGGCCAACGGCGGAAAATCGATCAAACCATCGCTCATCGACCGCATCCAGGACCGCTACGGCAAGACGGTGTTCAAGCAGGACGAACGTGGCTGCCAGGGCTGCAATGCGCCTGAATGGCAAAACCAGCCGGAGCCGGAACTGGTCGACAATTCCGAGCAGGTGCTCGATCCGATGACCGCCTACCAGATCACCTCGATGATGGAAGGCGTCGTGCAGCGCGGCACCGGCGCCACCATCAATGAACTCGGCCGCCACATCGCCGGCAAAACCGGAACGACCAACGACGAAAAGGACGCCTGGTTCATCGGCTACACGCCCAACCTCGTCGTCGGCCTCTACATGGGCTACGACACGCCGCGCGGCCTCGGCCATGGCGCCACCGGCGGTGGTCTCGCAGCACCAATCTTCAAGGACTTCATGCGGGTGGCGCTGGATGGCACGCCCAATGTCGACTTCAAGGTGCCCGAAGGCATGAACCTGGTTGCCATCAACCGCAAGACCGGCATGCGTGCCGCATCGGGCGATCCCGGAACCATCATCGAAGCCTTCAAGCCGGGCACCGGTCCCGCCGACAGCTATTGGGTGATCGGCATGGGCGCCGACGGCTCCAATGCCACCGGTGGCGCGCTGTCGCCGCAGGCCAATCAAGCCATCCAGTCCGGCGGCGGCGGCCTCTACTGACAATTTTCAGGAGCGGATGGGCTGGCCTTGGCGCCAGCCCATTTTGCTTTACAGCCGGCGGCGGCCTGCCTATGTATCGCGCCAACCGACTTCAGCAAACAGGACAGAACAGCCAGCCATGCGCGCGGAAACGCAGAATATTGTCGACGAGATCAGGCAGGCGATAACCCTGCTGAGGAGGCATCTTTGACTGGGATCAGGCCATAAAGCGGCTTGAATACCTCAATGTGCGCGCCGAGGACGCCAGCCTCTGGAACGAGCCGCTGGAAGCGCAGAAGCTGATGCGCGAGCGCCAGGGCCTTGAAGAGGGCATCGCCTCGGTGAAAGGCCTGACGCAGGCGCTGGAAGACAATATCGGACTGATCGAGCTCGGTGAGGAAGAGCGCGACGAGGGGGTGATCGCAGAGGCGGAAGCCGCGATCCGCTCGATGCAGGGCGAAGCGAAGGCCCGCCAGGTCGAGACGCTGCTGTCGGGTGAAGCAGACTCCAACGACACCTATCTCGAAATCCATGCCGGCGCCGGCGGTACCGAAAGCCAGGACTGGGCCTCGATGCTGCTGCGCATGTACACGCGCTGGGCCGAGCGCCGTCGCTTCAAGGTCGAAGTGCTGGAAATGCATGACGGCGAAGAGGCCGGCATCAAGTCCGCAACGTTGATGATCAAAGGCCACAATGCCTATGGCTGGATGAAGACGGAATCGGGCGTTCATCGCCTGGTGCGTATCTCGCCCTATGACAGCAATGCGCGCCGGCATACGTCCTTCGCCAGCGTCTGGGTCTATCCAGTCATCGACGACACGATCGAGATCGACGTCTCCGAATCCGATGTCCGCATCGACACTTATCGCTCGTCAGGCTCGGGCGGCCAGCACGTCAACACCACCGATTCGGCGGTGCGCATCACGCATCTGGCCACCGGCATCGCGGTCGCATGCCAGGCTGAACGTTCGCAGCACAAGAACAAGGCCAAGGCCTGGGAGATGCTGCGCTCGCGCCTTTACGAGGAAGAGCTGAAAAAGCGCGAGGCGGTTGCAAACGCCACCGAAGCGTCGAAAAGCGATATAGGCTGGGGTCACCAGATCCGCTCCTATGTGCTGCAGCCCTACCAGTTGGTGAAGGATCTCCGCACCGGCGTCGAGAGCACCAGCCCGTCGAGCGTGCTCGATGGCGACCTCGACGATTTCATGGAAGCCTCGTTGTCGCAGCGCATCGAGGGCGGCGCGGGCGAAGCCGTAGCAGACCTGGATTAGGATATGTCCATGTTCAGGTGAGTTTAGCTGACCTCAATCTGAACATACCCCTGCGCACCACAGCGACGGAGGAGTGTGTTGCCGAGCAAGCTCACCGGAAAGTGCTTCTGCGGTGCGGTTCACTACGAGGTCACTGACGAATTCATCTATGCCGCGAATTGCCATTGTTCGGACTGCCGGCGCACCACCGGTTCGGCCTTCAAGCCTTTCGCCGGTATCGAGCGTGAAAAGCTTGTCCTCACCGAAGGCGAGGACAAGCTCCTGATCTTCGGCGACGAAAGCGGCCATAACGCGCATTGTGGCCGGTGCGGCTCCTTGCTTTATTCGCTCGTGCGCGACGGGGCCTATGTCCATGTCGCCATGGGAACCCTCGTCGACGACCCATCCATCCGCCCGACCGCGCACATCTTCGTCGGTTCGAAGGCGGGCTGGTTCACCATCACCGATGACCTGCCGCAGTATCAAGAGCACGTGATTGCCGGCTCTGACCAGCAGTAGGCTGGAACCACAGCGGGCCTATTCCGTTTATCCGACGCCCGTTTGCCGGGAATTGACCTTGGCCTCATCTCGTCGGCGGTAGCGGATACCTGACGTCCATAGAACGATGTCGGGAATGCATCGTCTTGCGCCGACCAAGGAATCAGCCCAGCATCCAAGGGCTGGGAGAGAAAAAGCATTTATGGCCGGACGCGGCATATCTGCGACCCGACGATCCGGCCACTGGGAAGATACGTTCCGGGAACGGGCAAGCGAAACGCTTGAGCTCGTTTGAAAGGAACGCGTCATGTCTGCTGCCACACTCAGATCGGCCAATGCCGTTCAACCGGCTGGCCGACTTTTGTTTTCCCTGTTCGCGATCGGCGCGATGGCAATGCTGACGGCACCTGCCTTCGCGCATGACGCCACGCCCACGGCGGCAAAGCCACAGGGCTGGAGTTATCCGTTCGCATGCTGCGCCAACTATGATTGTCGCACGACCCATACAGGCGAAGTGCTGGAGAAACCCGAGGGCTATGTCATCGCCGGCACGGGTGAGATCGTTCCAATGACCGACAAGCGTGTCAAGGACAGCCCGGACGGCGAGTTCCATTGGTGCGCGCACCAAGCGGGCCTCGACGCCGGCAAGACAATCTGCCTGTTCGTGCCGCCGCGTTCTTATTGACGACAGGACGGCGGTCGGACGTCCGCGGTCGCGTGTGACCGGGGCCGCAGGCCGGGTTTGCGCGGTTCGGGTGATGCCTGCTGACAGACAGTTGTCAGGAGCACCTCTTTATGGTGCCTTTGTCGCATAGGGTGGCGGGCGACAGGAGGAGTTCGTTGATGACCATCAAGGCAAGCTGTCATTGCAAGGCGACGACATTCGAGGTTTCGCAGGCACCGCAGACGGTGACGCAATGCACTTGTTCTTTCTGCTCGAAGCGCGGCTCGCTCTGGGCCTACTACGTGCCTTCGCAATTCAAGCTCACCAGCCCGATGGAGAACGTCTCTTTCTACCGCTGGGGATCGAAAACCGTAAAGCACGGTTTTTGCGCCACCTGCGGCTGCGGCACCTTTACCGAAACGCCGGACTGGTCGACCGGCGAGCCGGATTTTGACAATCCCAAGATCAGCGTCAATGCGCGGCTGTTCGATGATTTCGATCTCGACCAGGTCGAAGTGGTTGTCATAGACGGCAAGAACCTCTGGTAGCCTGATCCAGACCATTCCGGCACGGCGATGCGGCGCCACCGCCGGGTATTATCTCTCGGGAAAAGCCGTGAGCGGCGCTTTCGCCATTCCGCTTTTCGCCGCAATTCGTGGTACAAGTCGCGGGAAGGGCTGATTTGGCGCCACCGCAAGGCGTGACTTGGAGAGGGACCATCCTATGAAAAAGACTGTGCTCGTCGTCGTGGCGACGGCTGTGCTCGTGAGCGCCTGCACCACCACCGATCCGTATACGGGCGACCAGAAGATTTCCAACACGGCGGCCGGCGCCGGCCTTGGCGCCCTAGCGGGCGCCAGCCTTGGCCTGCTTGCCGGCGGCAATGACCGCCGCAACGCACTGATCGGCGCCGGCATCGGCGCGCTGGCTGGCGGCGCCATCGGCGCCACCATGGACCAGAACGAGGCCGAACTGCGCCGGCAGCTCGAGGGCACCGGTGTCAGCGTCACCCGCAGCGGCGACCAGATCATTCTCAACATGCCGTCCGACATCACCTTCAACTCGGATCAGGATGCGGTGAAGCCCGGCTTCTACCAGGTCCTGAACTCTGTCGCGCTGGTGCTGAAGAAGTTCAAGCAGACCACGGTCGACGTGTTCGGCCACACCGATTCGACCGGTGGCGACCAGCACAATTTCGATCTGTCGCAGCGTCGTGCTCTGGCGGTCGCGAACTATCTGTCCGGTCAGGGCGTGGATCAGCGCCGCTTCGCAGTCACCGGCTTCGGCAAGACGCGCCCGGTCGCATCCAATGCCACGTCCGAAGGCCGCGCCCAGAACCGCCGCGTCGAGATCCAGCTGTCGCCGCTCACCTGATTTGCACGGCAAACCAATGCGAAACGGCTCCCATGGGGGGCCGTTTTTGTTTGCACGGATACTGGCGTTGTTGGATTAGCTATTGCTAAAATATAGCTTTCCCGCAGCTATGGAAAGGAATAGCATCATCGCTGTTCCTGAGGGGATGAGGCGGTGTCACTGGCCGCGCAATCAGCATTTTTCCGCCTCGGTCTTGCACGGCCAGATCAGAAATCTGGGAGGAATGCATGACAAGAACAGCCAGCCTTGGGCGCTGCGGCGTCCTCGTTTTGACAGGTTTGGTGGGCGCGTGGCTGAACGTTGCTTCGGCTCGGGCCGAGGACGCCAACAAGGCCGACATCGAAGCCTTGAAAAAATCGCTCGCCAAATATGACGATTACACCGTCGCCGTCCGCGACCTCTATCTGTCGACGGTCGGCTGCGTCTACTACAGCGGAGAAAAGATAGCGGGTGCGATGGACTACCCGAAGGGCGCCATGGGTATCCACTTCGTCAATGTCCCGAGTGTCGGCCAGAAGCTCGACCCGATGCACCCCAATGTGCTGATCTATGAACCGACCAAGAAGGGCTTGCGGCTGGTGGGCGTGGAATGGCTGGTGCCTCTGACGCCGGACATCAAGGAACCCCCGAAGCTGTTTGGCCAGACCTTCATGGGGCCTATGGAGGGGCACTACCCTCTCATCCCGAAGGAGTTCGTCCACTACGACCTGCATGCCTGGCTCGGGGACAATCCGAACGGCATGTTCAGTCCGACGAATCCGAACGTGAAATGCAACAAGGCCGAGTTTCCGATGCTGGAAAAACCGACCAAGATGATGCCTGGGCCGATGTAACGGGCGAGTCAGGCAGGAACCTTTGCCGAGAAGACAAGCCGGATGGCTGGCTTGCCTTTGAAGCGGTCGGGAATCAGACCTTGGCGACGATCCGCATGAAGGCCGGCATGTCATCGCCGAAGCCGACGGTGGAATCGTTGTCTTCCTGGTGTCGTTGGCGGGCAGGGCGGCTGTTGTCGCGCTGCGGCCTCGTGTCGCCGCGTTCCGGTGCGCGCTGTTCATTGCGATCGGATGATTTGCGCTCGGTGTTTTCCGAACGGATCGCTTCCTTGCGCGAGCGCCGTTCGCCGACGTCGGCGGCTGCGGCCTCGGCCACCGGCTGATCCTCGCGGACTGTTTCCGGTGCCGTGTCTTCGCTGCGCTTGGCGTGGCGTTCGCGCGGTTTGCGCTCGCCGCCCTTTTCCCTGCCGCGATCGTCGTCCTTGCGGCCGGCGCGGCGCGGTGCGCCCTTGCCACGGCGCGGAGCATCATCCTCGCCGCCTTCGCTGGCAACAACCGTCGACAAGTCGCCGTCATGCCACTCGATCTTGTTGCCGATCAGACGTTCGATGGCATCGATGTATTTGGTGTCCGATTTGGTCGCGATGGTGAAGGATTTTCCGGAGCGTCCGGCGCGGCCGGTACGGCCGATGCGGTGGACATAGTCCTCGGCGTGGATCGGCACGTCATAGTTGAAGACGTGGCTGACATCGGGGATGTCCAAGCCGCGCGCGGCGACGTCGGAAGCGACGAGGTAGCGCAGCTTGCCGTCGCGGAAATTGGCCAGCATCTGCATGCGCGCGCGCTGGTCCATGTCACCATGCAGCGCACCGGCGTCGAAATCATATTTCAGCAGCGAGCGGAACAGCTCCGCCACTTCAACCTTGCGGTTGCAGAAGATGATGGCGTTCTTCAGCTCCGCGTCTTCGGCCTTGATCAGATTGCGCAGCGTCTCGCGCTTGTCCCATGGCTTGGAGCCTGATTTGACCAGCCGCTGGATAATGTTGGTCGCCGCGGATGCTGCCTTCGAGACCTCGACGCGCACCGGCGCGTGCAGGAATTTCTCGGTCAGCTTGGTGATTTCCGGCGGCATCGTCGCCGAGAAGAACAGCGTCTGCCTGGTGAACGGGATCATCTCGCAGATGCGCTCGATATCGGGGATGAAGCCCATGTCGAGCATGCGGTCTGCTTCGTCGATGACGAGGATCTCGACACCGTTGAGCAACAGCTTGCCGCGCTCGCGGTGGTCGAGCAGGCGGCCGGGCGTCGCGATCAGCACGTCGACGCCGCGCTCCAGCTTCTTGTTCTGTTCGTTGAATGAGACACCGCCGATCAAGAGCGCGATGTTGAGCTTGTGGTTCTTGCCGTATCGGATGAAATTCTCTTCGACCTGCGCGGCGAGTTCGCGCGTCGGCTCCAGGATCAGCGTGCGCGGCATACGGGCGCGGGCTCGGCCGTTTTCGAGGCGGGTCAGCATCGGCAGCACGAAGGAAGCCGTCTTGCCAGTGCCGGTCTGGGCGATGCCCAGAATATCCTTGCCGAGCAAGGCGTGTGGGATCGCACCAGCCTGGATCGGCGTCGGCTGGGTATAGCCGGCGTCGGTGACTGCGGAAAGGACCTTCGGCGACAGGCCGAGGTCTGCGAAGGTCAACGCTTCTTGAGCGGTCGTGGTGTCTGAGGACAAGTGTTGTTGTCTTTGGCTGGTTCGGGGAAGCGCAACGGCGTCTAATGGCGTCTGTCGCGGCAAGCGCCACGCGCCTGCAAGATTGGTATTGCAATTAGGAGCAAGCCCTCGATTTGTCAACAGAAACGGGCAGCAATGGCACGATTGTGAAGTTGTAACCTTAATCGGGATGCTTAATCGACCTGTCGGTCGCAGCGCCGGCTCAATAGCGGAACTGTTCGGCGAGAATACGCTCGTTCCAGGAATGATTGGGATCGAACAGCAACGTTGCTGTCGCCGTGGGTGATTCTCGCACCGTTACCGAGGTCACGGCCTTGACCTCGGTATGGTCAGCGGCGGCGTTCACTGGCCGCTTTTCCGGCTCGCGGATGTCGAAGCGCACGGTGGCCTTGTTGGAGAGCAGCGCGCCGCGCCATCGGCGCGGGCGAAACGGGCTGACTGGGGTCAGCGCCAGCAGCGGCGCGTCGAGCGGCAGGATCGGTCCGTGCGCCGAAAGATTGTAGGCGGTGGACCCGGCCGGGGTTGCGATCATGACGCCGTCGCAGTTCAGTTCCTCAAGCCGGACCTGTTCGTCGACGGTGATGCGGATCTTGGCCGTCTGGTACGATTGACGCCACAGCGCCACTTCGTTGATCGCCAGTGCCGAAATCGTTTCGCCTTCCGAGGTCACGGCCAGCATCTCCAGCGGGCGGATCGTTTCGGCGACGGCGGCTTCGAGACGCTCCGTCAGGCCACCGGAACGATACTCGTTCATCAGGAAGCCGATGGTGCCACGGTTCATGCCGTAGACCTTCTTGCCCGTCCCCATCGTGTCGCGCAGGGTCTGCAGCAGGAAGCCGTCACCCCCAAGGGCGACGACGATCCCGGCCTCCTCGACGGAAGACTGGCCATAGCGCGCCGACAGGCTTTCCAGCGCCGTCTTGGCGTCGGCGGTGTCGGACGAGACGAAGGCGATGCGGCTGGCGGCTTTGCTCATGGCTCCCCGATGACGACCAATTGGCAGCGGCAGGGCCGCGCCAGCGTCGGGGTAGCATGGGCGGGGTACGTCTGCAAAGGGAGCCGCCATGCCGGATGGCAACGACATCCCGGATGGCAACGCCATCTGGATGGCAAGGCGACCGCGGGACGGCGGATGCGGACTCGCCGTTCGCGTATCATGTCAAAGGCTACGCGAATGTGATGGTTAAGACCGGCCTTAAAGTCTCGTAAAGCCGGATCGGTCATGTTAGCCGGCAGTGGATGGGTGGCGTGGGGGCTAGCCAGTCGAGGCCGACATATTGCCGGTAACACGCCTGATCATCGTCTTTCTGATGCTGGGAAGCTTCGCGCTGCTCTTTGCCGAACTGGTGCGCCAGTCCGAAGAGACGAGCTTCCGGCCGCAGCCCACGGCGTCGCGCTGTGGCGATGCAGCCGGAGCGCCATGCCCGCAAAGGGCGCTGTAGCGCTGTAACCTGATCATCCTTTCGGATGACCGGCGGCATTGGCGGCCGCTTCGGTGCGCGACATCGCGCGGCAGTTTCTCTCCTTAAAAGCAGTGGCCGGTCGGCCACCGCGAATTGCGGCCGCGAGCATTTCGGCCTCAACGGCCTGACGCGTCCGCCATCGCGGCTAAACCTCTTTCCTGGCTGCTCACTGAGTCACCACCGCATCGGGCGCATCAATGGGCGAGCCATGGCCGTATCCACGATAAGATATTGACTGTATGTTTAGTCATAGTTATTCCTGAGGTCGAGAATTGAGTTGGACAGCCGGGTTCCAGCCGGTGAATGGCCACAATAAAGGGGGGAATATCTTGACTGCCATATGCGGCTTGCCGTTGCCGGCGCGCCGCAAATGCGATGTCGACGGCCTTTCTCGTGCCGTCGATCGGCATTGTCGCGGCCATCTTTTCGTCAGCAGGAAACGGACTTGGGGCCGTAGTGCCGCCGGTCCCAACAATGGGAGCATGCAGCATGAACTGGAAACTGACCGCGACGGCCATCGGCCTGTCGTTGCTGACTGTCACGGGCGTGGCCCGTGCCGAAGGCGAGCTCAACATCTACAATTGGGGCAACTACACCAGCCCCGACCTGATCAAGAAGTTCGAAGAGACCTACAAGGTCAAGGTCACCGTCACCGACTATGATTCCAACGACACCGCCTTGGCCAAGGTCCGGCAGGGCGCCTCCGGCTATGACATCGTCGTGCCCTCGGCGAGCGTCGTGCCGGTCTGGATCAGCGAAGGTCTGCTCTTGGAGACCGATCCCAACAAGATGGAAAACTTCAAAAACGTCGATCCCAGATGGGTCGATGTTCCATTCGATCCAGGCCGTAAATATACCGTTCCATGGCAGTGGGGCACGACCGGCATTTCGGTGAACAAGTCGGTTTATGCCGGCGACCCGAACACATCGGCGATCTTCCTCGACCCACCCCCCGAACTCGTCGGCAAGATCAATGTCGTACCCGAAATGGGTGACATCATGTTCCTCGCCATCGCCTACGAGGGTGGCAAATATTGCAGCAGCGACATGCAGATGCTGAAGAAGGTGCATGACAAGCTGGTGGAGGCGAAGGCGAAATGGCTTTCGCTCGATTATGCGGCCGTCGATGGCCTGGGCAGGGGCGACATCGCCGCGGGCGTCAACTGGAACGGCATATCGCTGCGCGAGCGGCTTGAGAACGACAAGATCGTCTATGGCTATCCCAAGGAAGGCTATCCGATCTGGATGGACAATGTCGCTGTCCTCAAGGACGCCAAGAATATCGACAACGCCAAGCTGTTCCAGAACTTCATCATGGATCCGCAGAATGCGGCGCTGATCTCAGCCTTTGCGCGTTATTCGAACGGCATCAAGGGCTCGGAAGCCTTCATGCCCGACGACATGAAGACCGCGCCGGAAGTGAACATCCCCGCTGAGTTCGCCACCAAGGGCCAGTTCATGCAGGCCTGCCCGCCGGATGTGCAGGCGCTCTACACGAAGATCTGGACCGACCTGCAGAAATGACCTGACCCGCGTTTTCCGCGCCGCTGCACGCGGCGCGGTCATCTCCCGTCCATGCCAAACGCGATGCGCAGATCGCAGGAGACTTCCCATGACCGATCTCGACCTTTGCTACATGCCGGCCGGCGAGGCGCTGCGGCTGTTCAAGGCGAAGAAGCTTTCGCCTGTCGAACTGATGCAGGCCACCATCCGCCGCGCAGAGGCAACCAAGGCGACGATCAACTGCTTCACCTTCACGCATTTCGACGAGGCGATGGACCTGGCTGGGAAGGCCGAGGCGAAATACGCCAGGGGCGCCCGGACCGGGGCGCTCGAGGGGTTGCCGATCGGCATCAAGGACGAGAGCTACATCAAGGGCAAGCCGACCTCGCATGGCTCGCTGCTGTCTGGGGATGCGATAGGCGGCCATACCTCGACGATGAACGAGCGCATCATCAAGGCCGGAGGCATTGTCCATGCCCGCACGGCGACGCCTGAATTCAGCTGCGCCGGCTACACCTGGTCGAAACGCTGGGGCGTGACGCGAAATCCGTGGAACCCGGATTTCACGCCCGGCGGTTCGTCCGGCGGTGCGGCGGCAACGCTGGCGTCCGGCACGTCGTCGATCGCCACCGGTTCGGACATTGCCGGGTCGATCCGCATTCCCGCGTCGGCCTGCGGTCTCGTCGGCTTCAAGCCGCCTTACGGGCGCAATCCGGACGAGCCGCCGTTCAACCTCGATTTTTATTGCCACACTGGACCGCTGGCGCGAAACGTCGGAGATGCGATCCTGCTGCAGAATGTGATGGCCGGACCAAGCCCGCTTGACATCGCTACGCTGCGCCCGAAACTGCGGCTGCCGCTCGACTACAAGCCGATCAAGGGCTGGAAGATTGCTTTCTCGATGGACCTTGGTTCTTTCGAAGTGGATCCCGATGTGCGCAAGAACACGCTTGCCGCCTGCGATGTGTTCCGCTCCCTTGGCGCCACGGTCGAGGAAGTCGATCTGGGCTGGGGCGACGAAGTGCTCAGGGCGGGCATGGCCTATCTCGAGCATCTGTTCGGCGCATCGCTGTCGCAACTGCTCAAGGAGCACGGCAAGGACATGACGAGCTATGCCAGGCAGTTCGCCGAGGACGGGCAAAAGTCGAGGGCGACGGACTTTGTCGGAACCCTCGATGTGGCGGCCAGGATGTACCAGACGCTGGGGCCGCTGCTGGAGACCTATGATGTGCTGATCTGCCCGACCAACGCGCTTCCCTCCGTGCCGGCGGAGTTCGATCAGACCACGGGCACGGTCGAGATCAACGGCAAGCAGGTGAACCCGTCGCTTGGCTGGGTGATGACGACGCCGTTCAACATGATGAGCCGTTGTCCGGTTCTGTCCATCCCTTCGGGCCGGGCGGCAAGCGGCGTGCCGACAGGCATCCAGATCGTCGGCCGCACCTATTGCGATGCCGATGTTTTCCGCGCGGCCATGGCCTATGAGACGGCCAAGGGGCAGTGGTACACAAACGCCGAAACGCGTCCGTCGCTATAACAGGGCGCTGCGGCCCTTGCCGCACCGGTGCTTGATCCGCGGTCTCGGTTGTGGTGAGCCGACGCCGGACATCTCGAATAAACGGATCAGTGGCGGCGCCGGCGATCGCCGCCAGAAGGTCCGAAAGGAACTGGACGAAGATGGTGCAACAAAAGGCCGCGGCGGCAAAACGCAAAGGCGCAATGGCGAAGAGTGGAAGTGCGGCAAACGATGCCGCGCCGCCCAAGGACCGTCGGCGCGAACGCGGCGAAGCCAGCGTGCAGCGGATCATCGATGCCACCATCGAGCTCATCGCGGAGGAGGGCCTGGCAAGCGTCACCATGCAGCGCATCGCCGGACATGTCGGCTCGTCCAATGCCCTGGTCGTCTTCCATTTCCGCAGCAAGGAGAACCTGTTTCGCGCCGTCCTGCAGTATCTCAGCGATCGATATGATGAGCTGTGGGTTGCGCTGGTGCGGGCGCCCGGCCTGTCGCCGGTCGAGCGCCTGCTCGGAGCGGTCAACTGCGCGCAAAACTTCGCCCGACAGCATCCCAAATGGGTTTCGGTCTTCGTCGTGTTCTCCAGCGACCGCAAGAGCATGCAGATCTACAACGAGATCGGCCTGCCGAGCGACCTTGCCTACACCGCCGAGGCGCGCGAGCTGCTGATCGAGATTTCGCGCAGCGGCGGTTATACCGGCGTCGACATCGACACCTTGTCGGAGAGCCTGAATTATCTGGTTCATGGCGCCTGGTATTGGGATCATCTCAATCCGTCCAGCCGTGACACCAACGTGCTGCGCAAGACCATGCTGCTCCTGCTGCATCAGGCGTTCCCGCGGCATTTCGAACTGATGCGCTAACTGCTTCAGGGCTGCCGCAGATGGCAGCCGGCCTGCCGCTTCTGTTCCAGATATTCATCGACGAGCTGGCGGTAGCGCACCTTGCCGAAGCTGGGAAAATGGCCGCCATGCACGACCGAGACATCGAGATCGCGCATACGCAGCAGCGTGGCGACATAGTCATCGACAACCGAGTGGTAGACGTCGTCGATCAGCGGGCCGTCATAAATGATGTCGCCGGATAACAGGATGCCCGTCCTGTTTTCGTAAAGCGCGATGCCGCCGGGTGAGTGGCCGGGTGTGTGGATCACCTCGAAGGCCCGGTCGCCGAGATCGACGATATCGCCATGGTCGAGCAGACGGCCGGCGGGTGCGGGCAAAATGCCGTAGCGCGCCGTGTCCCAGCCTTGCGGCATGCGATCGAACATCTCGTCGGTCGCATAGGTGCCGGCTGCCGTCCATTCGTTGCGCGGATCGGCGAGGATGTCGGCCTCGGCGGCGTGTACGCAGCGGTCGGGAAATTCGTGATGGCAGCCGATATGGTCGAAATGCGTATGGCTGGCGACGCAAATCAGCTTGCGCTCGCTGACCAGCGGCACATGACGCCGAAGGCTGAAATGGCCGAGCCCAGTGTCGAAGAGGAGATCGCGGTCGCGGCCGCGCACATGCCACATGTTGCAGCGGAAGAACGGTTTTATCCATGGCTCGTGGATCAAGGTCACGCCATCGCTCATGCGGATGGTCTCGTACCAGTCTGGTGCCTCGATGACCGCGAGCGTGCCCATTTCAATCCGTCAGCAGAATGATCTGGTCGGTATCGCACGAAACGGCAACCGTGTCGCCCGGCCGGACGGTAGCTATCGCGGGCAGCCTGGCGATGAAGTGAAGCGAGGGGTCTTCGACGGAGACGGCGAGCACGCGTTTGAAGCTGCCCTGGAAAACGATGTCGCTCACTCTGGCAGTACCGAGTTTGACGCTGCCTGCAGCCGCGCCGAGCACAAGATGCTCCGGTCGTATGGCCAGCACAACGCCAGAGCCCACCGGCAAGGCGCCGGGTACCGAGACCGGCCCGACCGGCGTCGCGACAGTGCCTGTCCGGTCCCCGGCCTCCGTGACCGTGCCGGCAAGGATCGTGCTTTCGCCCATGAAGGTCGCCGAAAAGCGTGTCGCCGGCCGTGCGTAGACGCGCTCGGGCGGGCCTTCGTCCTCGATGCGCCCGTCATTCATCACCACGCAATGGTCGGCCAGCGCCATCGCTTCTTCCTGGTCGTGGGTGACGTGGATGAAGGCGGTGCCGACGCGCTTCTGGATTGCTTTCAACTCGTCCTGCATCTGCCGGCGTAATTTGAGATCGAGCGCGCCGAGCGGCTCGTCGAGCAGAAGCACCGCCGGCTCGATCACCAGCGCCCGCGCCAGAGCCACGCGCTGCCGCTGGCCGCCGGAAAGCTGGTGCGGTTTCTTGTCGAAAGCAGCGGCGAGACCAACCAGGGCCAGCGCCGCGCGCGCCTTTGCCGCCCGCGTCGCGCCATCGACCCCCTGCATGCGCAGGCCGAAGCCGACATTGCTGCCTACGCTCATATGCGGGAACAGCGCATAGTCCTGGAACACCGTCGTCGTCGGGCGCTTGGCCGGCGGCACGGACGTGCAGTCCTCGCCACGGATGAACACCTTGCCTTCGCTGGGCGTGACGAAGCCGCCCAGAATGGACAGCAGCGTCGTCTTGCCGGAGCCCGAGGGCCCGAGCAGGATCGTGTAGCTGCCGGGCTCGATCTGCAGCGAAACGTCCTTCAGCACCGTATGCTGGCCGAAGCGATGCGAGACGGAGCGAATATCGACCAAAGGCGCAGTCATGCCTTTCTCCTGCGCAGCAATGTCAATTCGAACAGCACGACCAGCACGATGGAAACGGCGAAAACCAGCGAGCCGACGGCGTTGGTCTTCGGGTTGAGGCCGGAACGCAGCAGGTTCCAGATTTCGACCGGCAGCGTGGTGTCGAAGCGGGTGAGCAGGAAGGAGATCACGAACTCGTCCCAGGAGAAGGTCATCGACAGGAAGAAGCCGGCGAAGATGGCCGGCGCCATGACCGGCACGGTGATCAACAGCAGCACCCTCCATTCCGGCGCGCCGAGGTCGCGCGCGGCGCGCTCGATGTTGATCTGGTGATCGCCCATCTGGCTGTAGATGATGGCAAAGCACAGCGGCAGGTTGATCACGACATGGCCGATCCCTGCCGCAAGCAGCGATTTCGGCACGCCGGCCCAGTTGAACAGCACCAGCAGCCCCATGCCGATGATGAGATAGCTGACCGTCAGCGGCAGCGTGATCAGCCCGCGCAGCAGGCCGGAGCCCGGCAGGACGAAACGGGCAAAGCCCCAGGCGGATAGGAAACCGAGCGTGACGGCGGCGAGCGAGGAGATGGACGCCACCAGCAGCGAGTTCACCAGCGCCGAGGTCAGCCGCGTGTCCGAAAGAACCGCATCGTACCAGCGCAGCGATGGCCCGGTGAAGGGCGGGATCGGAAACGACGTCGCCTGCAGCGAAAATAGCACCAGCACGACGACCGGCAGGAAGATGAAGCCGTAGACGGCGATCGCGTAGAGCCAGGAAATGACGCGGACAATCCGAGACATGGTCAGGCCCGCTCGATCTTCAGCCAGCGGGCGCAGGCGAGGTAGGCGATGGTGACCACCGCCATCAGGATGATCGACAGCGCCGAGGCCAGCGGAAAGTCGCCGCGCCGGCCGATCTGCATCATCACCAACTGCGGCATCAGAAGCTCGTTGTTGCCGCCCAGGACCTGCGGCGTGATGTAGTCGCCGATGCACAGCACGAAGGTGAGGAAGGCGCCGACCATGATGCCGGGCAAGGTCAGCGGCAGGACGACATGCAGGAAGGTGCGCACAGGCCCGGCGCCGAGATCGGCGGCGGCCTTGCGGTAGCTCGGGCTGAGCTGCTTGAGATTGGCAAAGATCGTCAGCGTCAAAAGCATGACGAAGAAGTGCACGAAGCCGGTGACGGTGGCGAAACGCGTGTTCGCGAGTTGCAGCGGCTCGCTGATCAGGCCAGAGCCGGTCAGCGCCCGGTTGACGACGCCGTTCTGCGCCAGCACCAGCAGCCAGGAGTAGGAGCGCACGACATAGGATGTCCAGAACGGCAGCACGGCCAGCATCAGCGCCAGCCGCTGCCAGCGCTCCGGCACCTGTTCGGCGAGGATCCAGGCAAAGGGATAGGCGAGCAGCACCGAGACCACGGTGACGATGGCGGTCACCTGCAGCGAGTTCACCATTGCCTGCCAGTAGGAGGGGTTGGTGAAGAACTGGCTGTAATTGGACAGCGTGAAGCCGCCGCCCTCATGCGCCGTCAGGCTGGAAAGCCCCATGGCGACGAAAGGCAGCACGAAGAACAGCAGCGTCCAGCCGAGCGCCGGCGTGACCAGCGCCCAGGGCAGAGTAGAACTCGCCCGGGGCAGAGCACGGCCCGCCCTGGGCAGAGCAGAGCCCGCCCTGGGGAGGTTGTTTGCCGAGGTGCTCATGAGCGGTTACAGCTCATTTCGCCTGCAGCATTTCGGTCCACATGTCCTGCATCTTCTTGTCGAGATCGGCGTTCGGCGCCGGATAGGCCTGGGCGCGCGCCAGGAAGCCTGGCTGTTCGTCGAAGCGCAAAACCTTCTTCTGGTCGTCGGTCAGTGCTGCCTTGGTGTTCGCCGGCATGCCCCAGTAGCAGGACGAGGTGGCAAGCCGCGCCTGGCCTTCCGGGCTCATAATGTACTGGATGAACTTCAGCGCCATGTCCTTGTTCTTGGAATCCTTGAACATGGCCAGCGACTGCGACCACAGCACCGCACCCTCCTTGGGGATGGAGAAGTCGAGCGCCGGGTTTTCCTTGGCCAGGCCCGCCGTCACCCATTCGCCGCCGCCGACCAGTATGTCGACCTCGCCGGTCGCCAGCGCCGTCTGGCTGGCGGTCACTTCGCCGACCAGTTTGGCATTAGCCTTCATCTTCAAGAGCTCTTCCTTGAGGGCAGGCAGGTCGGCTTCGGTGAGCTCGGCCGTCTTCTTGCCGATCGCCAGCGCGGCCATGCCGATGACCGGCAGGTAGTAGTCGTAGATGGCGACCTTGCCCTTGTACTTGTCGCCGGTGAGTGCTGCCATCGACTGCATGTCGGCGGGGTCAACCTTGGTCTTGTTGTAGCCGATCGTGTTGTAGCCGAACTTTTCGGTGATGCCGTAGCGCTTGCCGCCGACGACGGTGGAGCCGTCCATCTTCACCTGCGCAAACAGGTCGGCCAGTGGCAGCTTGTCTTCCGGCAGCGGCTCGAACAGGCCCTTTTCGACGCCGCGCGGTATGTCGATGCTGTCGATCACCATCACGTCCCAGTCGCCCGGCTGCGACTGTTCGACGATGGCCAACCCGGCGCCGGTGCCCTCGAATTCCTTGACGTTGACCTTGACGCCATTGGCCTCCTCGAACGGCTGCAGCAATGCCGGATCGGCATGATCGCACCAGATCAGCGCGTTGAGGTCGGCGGCCCGGGCGGCGCTGCCGGCTCCGAGCAGCAGCGTCGTGGCGGCGCACGCTGCATGCAGATGGCTCTTCAGGATGGAAAGCGGATTCCTGGATGTAGGTTTAGCGGACATCGAGTGTTCTCCCTTGCCTTTGTGGCTTCTTGCAAAAAATTGAACCAATTCTAAAATTGAGTCAATTCTGTTTTTATGGCAAGAGGCTGATATGAGCGGATTGCGGGCAAGGCAAAAGGCGGACCGGCACAGGCGCATCATCGAGGCGGCGGCGGAACTGTTTCGCGAGGCCGGCTATGAGGGCGCCAAGATCGAGGCGATCGCCGCGCAGGCCGAGGTCTCGGTCGGCACGATCTACAATTACTACCAGAACAAGGGCGACATCCTCGGCGCCATCGTCTCGCTGGAGGTCAACGAGGTGCTCAATGCCGGGCAGGGCGTCGTCGCCAGGCCGCCGGCCAATGTCGGGGATGCGCTGGACACGCTGATCGGCATCTATATCGAGCACTCGCTGCACTATCTCAGCAAGGAGATGTGGCGGCAGGCGATGGCGATCTCAACGCAACTGCCCGATAGCCCATTCGGCCAAGCCTACACCGCGCTCGACCGCGCGCTAACGGAACAGATCCGCGCCCTGATCGTCCGCCTGCAAGCGCTCGGCCTTGTGCGGCAGGACATAGACGGGGCGGCGCTCGGCGAACTGATCTTCAACAATATGAACATGATGTTCATCGAATTCGTGAAGCGCGACGCGGCGAGGATTGCGGAATTGCGGGCGGCGGTACGGAGGCAGAACAGGATTCTGGTGGCGGCGATTGCGGTGTGAGTGGCAGGAAAGGGCAGGAGAAGCGTTGCTTCCGCATAAGACCTGGTTCAGATGCAGGTCGGCTCTTGAGTTGAATTTAAAACCTGATACAACTTATAGGAGCAAAAACGGGGGAGGGGTAAATGGGGGCGTTTTCCATCTGGCATTGGGCGATACTGCTGCTGTTGATCGGCGTGCCTGTTTTCTTTGCGGTTCGATCGGCCGCGAAGCCATCACAGAACCCTGAGGCTCTTGTGGGCTTCGGCGGCTGGCTGATGCTGCTGGCTATCGGTCAGACATTGTCACCGCTGCGCACACTCGCCGACTTCGCCAATTCGGCCGACGGCTACCAGCAACTCATGACCCTCCCGAACGGACCCCTGGCGGTGTATGGCGAGGTTGCCCTCAATCTGGCATTTCTGGCGCTTCAGCTGGTCGTGCTCGTTTCGATGTTGCGGCGAAGCCGCCGCTTTCCGCAATTGTTTCTGCTCCAGTGGCTGGCGATCCCTGTCGTTTTCATCCTGGACACGATCTGGGTTGCGTCAGTTCTGGGCGTTCCGGTGAGCCTGGTGCTCGCAGGCGACGCGCTGGTGGCCCCCATAGTCTCGTTTGTGCTGACAGGGCTCTGGGTCGCCTACGTCTACAAGTCCGTCAGGGTCCGGAACACGTTCACCGGGGTTGGGGCATCCACCCAGGTCGCGAGCGTGTCATAAAAGACAGCAAACTTGGAATATTTGGAGCATCACGGGCTCGGCGAACTGATGTTCATCGAATCCGTGAAGCGCGAGGGGGGAGAACCCGAACTGCGCGCGGTGATCGGCAGGCAGAATCGGATTCAGGCAGAATCGGATTCAGGCAGACGCGCGTCCTGCATGAGGTGCTGTTAAACGCGTTGCGGGAAGTCACCGGGAAGGAAGTCGAGTTCATCCGGTGGAACATTACTGGGCCGGTGCCTCCTACGGCGGGGTAGAACCGACTGCAAAGGCGACGGCTGTGCCCCATAACGGGTCAAAAAGTTTGGCATCTAAATTGCTCTGACAGGTATGGGGTGGGCGAGAGCCCGTCGCTTCGCAAATGGAGCGGCGGGTCTACTCTACCAGCGACTGTCGAATGGCCACGGCAGCAGAATGTACCCGCTTTTCAGCAGAAGCTGACGGAACAACCGTGCGCGCACAAAGTTGGATTGCAGGAAGCACCGCATGCCGGCTTCTGCAGCCCGTTTCGTGTCACCGGCAATGTGGGCGGGACGGGCTGTTTTGCGTTGGTGACTACTTGTGGGTGATCCAATCCAACAAGCCAACATCGATCTGCTCGCACCCGACATATTCGCGGACCAGGCTCTCTGCCAAATCGCGCCATTGACATTCAGGTACGCTCATATCCCTGACCAGGGCTCGAAATGCAGAGCGAAGAATATCAGCATCGAAGGCGGAGACGGAAGCAGGAGCCGGGTCCGGATCTTCCCAACCTCGGGCCATGTCATCGCGGTGACGTTGGCGGAGGCGCTTGAGCAGTTCGCGCGAGGCCTCGATTGCGCGCCGGGAGTGATCCATATCACGGCGAAACGAGGCAGTTCCGGCCAGGGAATGGTGCCGCAACCGAAAGCTGGTTTCGATAGCCGCGCGTGCGACTTCCATATGCGTTTCAACCATCGCGGCCTCCCTTGCTGCGAAGGGATTTATTTACTCTCTTCTCACGCGTGACCCAAGAAGGATTCAACGTACGGTTTGATACGCAAGGGCCGCGCGCAGATGGGCGCGGATCGCGGCGGCGTCTCTAACGAGCATTCGGGCGTGAGTAAGCTGTTCAAACAAGACGTGCACTCGCGCTCGCTCATGGAATCCGCTGTTACCAAGCTCAACGGGATATTACGGGCGTGAAGCCGGTAACTGCCGAGGTCACCCGTTGGAAGTTGATGGGCCTGGGGGCCTTGGGCGTCACTGGCATGGCTGCGGCGGCGCCGGCCTCGCTTGTCACAGCCTATTGGGCGGATATGTGGCGCGTGCTGCGGGGCGGGTGATTGATATCACGCGGCAGGGGCCAATGCCTCATCTATTTACCGTGCGGCTCCAACCTTTGGCGGTCGGCCTCAGCGGCATGCCAATCTCGGTCAATCGAACCTTCTGCTGCCTTGTGGAAATATTGAGAACACACGAGCCAGCCTTTAAGGGGTCGAAGCAACAATATGCATGCCCCGATGGTCAGGGGCAGGCTTGTGAGAATGTGTATCCAGAAAGGTGGCTCGAACCGCAACTGAAGCCAAAGAGCAAAGGCAAGGGCCGGGAATGCAACTATCGACATTGAGAAAAATGCAGGCCCATCAGCCGGGTCGGCAAAGGAAAAATCGAGCCCACAGACATCACAACGTGGAGCAAGCTTCAGGTAACCTGCGAACAGGTGTCCCTGCTGACACCGTGGGCACTGGCCCTTGAAACCGGTCAGGATCGGGTTTGTGGTTTCGTTGTAGTCAGTCATGACCGGCAACGCGGCAGACTCGGCATAGTTCCGGTCCGCTGTGGATGGGCGCCCTTAGCGCGATGTCATCCAGGACAGGAGGCGGGAGCTCGACGAACTGCCAATGCGGGTTGGAAAAAGCGGCAGCGTGCCCGCTGCCGGTCGAGGCACCCAAGCCCCGGCCGGTCCGCCTCTGCCCGGAAGTGGGGGCGGCCCCACTGAAACTCCGATTTTTGGTCAAGGGAACCTGGTTCTGAAAATGAAGTTTGGTTGTTAGCTTGGCTTAGCCCCCCGGCCAAGTGGTCTCGAGGCAGGGCCCGTCATTGCTGATCAGTGACGGGCCTTCGCGTTGACGCTGCTACGCCAACCCTCTGCCAATGACGCAACCGCCAAGGCCTTGTTTGGGTCCGACTAAAGCCCGATGCCGAGGCGCAAAGGTCTGACCCCTGAAACAACACAGCCTTTTCGACATTTGGAACGTGGCCGTCGATCATCGTCCCTTCATCGCCGGTTCGTTGATTACCCGCCACGGCTCGCTTGGCGTGGCGGGTAATCATTCACGGAGAGCGCATGCAGCTTGGCCAGATCATTGCGAACGCATTTGCAGCGGGTTTGGTCGCCGTCCTGATAGCAGTCGCGTTCCTGATCTTCGGAAAGCCGCTCTGGCCTGAACGAAACGTCCGGATGGTAATCATCCCGCCCGTCCATCGAATGACGACCACCGCCATTCACAATACGAGACCCGACCTGCCAACCAAGTTTGATTTGAACATTGTGCGGCCGAGACCGCTTACCAATGAAGGGACATGAGGGCTGCCCGATGATTTAGGGGTTCTTAGCGGCAGCGCGCCCCGCGCTGCTGATCGAAGAAAAGCAACCTTGGTCGGACCCGCATCGGTACTCACCCAAGTGGTCCGGGCCTACTTGATGGAACATCAGGTAATGCTAATGGTTATGGCTTGGCAGGCTGGTGCCCCCGGACGGAATCGAACCGCCGACCTTCGGTTTACAAAACCGCTGCTCTACCAGCTGAGCTACAAGGGCACGGCGCTCCGGTTAGCATATTTGTTGCGCCAGTAAAGACAAAACTCCATTTTTCCCGGCATGCCGCATGGGCCGTCGGCGAGGGGCATCCTGAAAAACGCCGGATCGCTTCCTACATCTAGGGAAGGTGCGATCGCTTCGAGCCGGGGTGTCGCGTGATCAGATTTGTCATCATTCTCCCGATCATCTTCGTGGCCTGGATGCTGCTGGTGAAGATCATCAGCGATGTGAAGAAGGCCAATGTCGACTGGACCGGCGTCACCACCATCATCGGCTTCATCGCGCTGGCCTTCTGGCTGCGCCATGTGACGGGCATGGGGTGAGGGAATAGGGGAATAGGGGAATAGGGGAATAGGGGAATAGGGGAATAGGGGGCGACGGGTCATTGGTGTCCTTGCCGTCGCCGCGCTGGCATCAATGGCGGCC
Organism: Mesorhizobium sp. M0491; assembly: GCF_040321265.1. Taxonomy (NCBI): domain Bacteria; kingdom Pseudomonadati; phylum Pseudomonadota; class Alphaproteobacteria; order Hyphomicrobiales; family Phyllobacteriaceae; genus Mesorhizobium; species Mesorhizobium sp. M0491. The sequence continues at coordinate 114,835 of NZ_JAMYRE010000002.1, read as the reverse complement.
CACAAAAATCTTCTCAACCTTTCGAACCTTTTGCCGCGCCGCGCCGACTGATGGTCAGAGGCGAATGGGTCGCCTCGATCAAAAGATCCAGGAGATCATCATGTTCAAGCGCACTCTTACCTCAGGCCTCGTCGCCATCTTCGTCGCCACCGGCGCGCTCGCCGGCACTGTCGGCACGTCGTCAGCCCACGGCATGCACGGCCATCACCACAACTACAACCATCACAAGAAGCACTTCAAGAAGTACTGGTGGAAGCACTACAACCATCACCACAACCATCACCACAGGCATGGCAGGGTGATCATTTTCCTTTGATGGAGGGACCCAATTTCCCAAAAGGGCGGCTTCGGCCGCCCTTTTTGCGTTGGGCGATCACTTTGTGAAGTGGGGACGGCAAAGCTGCCGATCTCCCCCTTTGCGGGGGAGATGTCCGGCAGGACAGAGGGGGGTGTGAAGGATCACCGGCTTCCCCATGAACTTTCTCTATTTTGTCCGTGCGGTTGCCTCGCCCTGATTGGTTGACAAGCTGGCGGGACAGCACCCCCCTCTGCCCTGCCGGGCATCTCCCCCGCAAGAGAGGAGATCAGCCGCATCAACTTCTTCGCCAAGCTCTCGCAAGGTCGCCGTCAGCATCGGTCGATCCGATTTCCCCGTTCCAGAAAAATCGAAAAAAGATTCGAACCTTTTTCCTGGCCGCGACGACAGATGATCAAGAGGCGGATGGATCGCCTCGGTCAACGAAGCAAGGAGATCGTCATGTTCAAGAACACACTCGTTTCCGGCCTTATCGCCACCGCCGTCGCCGCCGCCACGCTGGCCGGCACCGTCCAGCCCTCGGCCGCCCACAGCCATCACCACAACCGCGAAATCGGCATCGGCATTGCCGCCGGCGTCGGCGGCTTCGTCCTCGGCAGCCTGCTCGCCCAGCCGCGTACCGTCTATGTCGACGAAGGCGGCGGCTCGTGGCACGTCCGCCGCTGCTATGACCGCTACCAGAGCTATGATGCGGACTCCGACACTTATCTCGGCCACGACGGCTATCGCCACTACTGCCGTCTCTGAGAGGAGGTGGCGTTTCAATCAGCCAGAAGAGGGGCGCCCCGCAGCCCCTCTTCTCGCTGTGCTTGAAACGATCGGACCGTCAGGTCGCCCTGATGCCGCCGATCATCCTGGTCACCTCGGCCGCGGCATCGCGCACCAGCGGGCCTATCTCGGCCAGCCGCTCCGGCGTCACCCGCACCGTTGGCCCGGACACCGAGACGCCACCGATCGGCTCGCCGAATTCGTTGAAGATGGCGGCTGCCACGCAGCGCATGCCGGGATGCCGCTCCTCGTCGTCGACCGACCAGCCGCGCAGCTTGATCCGCGCCAGATCGTGGGCAAGCGCCGAAATGTCGGACAACGTCCGGTCGGTGAAGCGCTGCAGCCCGGCCTTGCGCAGGATGGTTCCGACGCGCTCCGGCTCGAGATGGGCCAGCACCGCCTTGCCGATGCCGGACGCATGGAAGGGGCTGCGCGTGCCCGGCCGGAAGAAGGCGCGGATCGCCTGATGCGTCTCGACCTGGCTGACGAAGACCACGCAATCATCCTCGGCGACGCCGAGATTGGCGGTCTCGCCTGACCTCTCCATCAGTTCCTGCATGACGACGCGGGCGCGATCGACCAGCTTGCGGCGGCGCAGGAACGCCGCGCCCATGCGGTAGGTCTCGACGCCGATCGACCACAGCTGGTCGCTGGTGTCGAATTCCACCATGCCGTGGTTTTGCAGCGTCGTCAGCATGCGGTAGGCGGTGGAGGCGGCAAGGCCGCTCTGCGCAGAGATCTCGCTCAGCGACAGGCCGCTGCCTTCCGCGACAATGGCCAAGATGCGCAGCGCCCGGTCGAGCGACTGCACCGAGCTGGCCTCCGATGGCCCGTTGAAAGCGCGCGGCCGTCCGCGCTGGCGTTTTTCGGTTTCCATGCAGTCAATCTCGGCCGGTTTCGCCAAATGCACAATGAAAAAGTTTTTCACTGCGTTCGCGGGTCGGATTCCTGGAAAACAGAAAATCAAATAAAATCAAAAAAATGACGCCGTTTTCTAGAAATGAAAAAATATTCTGAAAAAATTGAAAAATAACCGGCGTGCTGACATCCTTGGCCAATCCAACAATGACAAACCCGTGGAGGGCTGGAGAATGGCCAGGATGCGCGCTGTCGATGCCGCGGTTCTTGTTCTCGAAAAGGAAGGCATTTCCTGCGCTTTCGGCGTGCCGGGCGCGGCGATCAATCCGTTCTATTCGGCAATGAAGGCGAGGGGCACGATCCGCCATGTGCTTGCCCGTCACGTCGAGGGCGCCTCGCACATGGCGGAAGGTTTTACGCGCGCCAAGGCGGGCAATATCGGCCTGTGCATCGGCACTTCGGGTCCAGCCGGCACCGACATGATCACCGGGCTCTATTCGGCCGCCGCGGATTCCATTCCGATCCTGTGCATCACTGGTCAGGCGCCGAGGGCGCGGCTGAACAAGGAGGATTTCCAGGCCGTCGACATATCAGCCATTGCCGCGCCGGTCGCCAAATGGGCGGTCACCGTCATGGAGCCCTATCTCGTCCCGATGGCGCTGCAGAAGGCCTTTCATCTGATGCGTTCCTCGCGGCCGGGCCCTGTCCTGATCGACCTGCCGGTCGACGTGCAACTCGCCGAAATCGAATTCGACATCGACGCCTATGAGCCGTTGACGCCGTTCAAGCCGGCCATGACGCGCACCCAGGCCGAAAAGGCGTTGACGATGCTCAACGCCGCCGAAAAGCCGCTGATCGTCGCCGGCGGCGGCATCATAAACGCCGATGCGTCGGATCTGCTCATCGAATTCGCCGAGATTTCAGGCGTGCCGGTCATCCCGACCTTGATGGGCTGGGGAGCGATCCCCGACGATCACCGGCTGATGGCCGGCATGTGCGGACTGCAGACCTCGCACCGCTATGGCAATGCGACGATGTTGGAAGCCGACTTCGTCTTCGGCATCGGCAACCGCTGGGCCAACCGCCACACCGGCTCCGTTGATGTCTACACCAAGGGCAAAAAATTCATCCATGTCGACATCGAGCCGACGCAGATCGGCCGTGTCTTCGCGCCGGATCTCGGCGTCGTTTCGGATGCCGGTGCCGCACTGAAGATGCTGCTCGACGTGGCCACCGAGTGGAAGACGGCTGGAAAGCTGCGCGACTGGTCCGGCTGGGCGAAGGAATGCCAGGCCCGCAAGAAGACCATGAAGCGCAAGACGCATTTCGACCAGGTGCCGCTGAAGCCGCAGCGCGTCTATGAGGAGATGAACAAGGCGTTCGGCCGCGACGTCACCTATGTCACCACGATCGGCCTGTCGCAGATTGCCGGCGCGCAGTTCCTGCATGTCTACAAGCCGCGCAACTGGATCAATTGCGGCCAGGCCGGCCCGCTCGGCTGGACCTTGCCGGCTGCCCTTGGCGTTCGCGCCGCCGACCCGGACCGCACCATCGTGGCGCTGTCGGGCGACTATGATTTCCAGTTCATGATCGAGGAACTGGCGGTCGGCGCACAGCACAAATTGCCCTATCTGCATGTCGTCGTGAACAACGCCTATCTGGGCCTGATCCGCCAGGCGCAGCGCGGTTTTTCGATGGATTTCGAGGTCGACCTTGCCTTCGAGAACATCAACCGGTCAGGCGATCCCGAGGCCGGCTACGGCGTCGACCATGTTGCCGTCGCCGAGGCGATGGGCTGCAAGGCGGTCAGGGTGCGCAAGCCCGAAGAGTTCGCCGGTGCCTTCAAGGAAGCGCAGCGGCTGATGAAGGAGCACCGGGTTCCGGTCGTTCTCGAATTCATCCTCGAACGCGTCACCAACATCTCCATGGGTACCGAGATCGACAAGATCACTGAATTCGAGGAGCTTGCCGAACATCAGGAAGATGCGCCGACGGCGATTGTGATGTTGGATTAGGAGAAAAAGAATGCCGCGTTTTTCAGCCAATCTGTCGATGCTCTTTGGCGAGCATGAGTTCCTCGACCGTTTCGATGCCGCCGCCCGCGCCGGCTTCAAGGCCGTCGAATATATCGGCCCCTATGACCATGCCCCCGATGTCGTCGCGGCCCGGTTGAAGAAGAACGGCCTGACCCAGGTGCTGTTCAATCTTCCAGCCGGCGACTGGGGCAACGGCGAACGCGGCATTGCGGTGCTGCCGGACCGTGTGCCGGAATTCCGCCAGGGCATCGCCAAGGCGATCACCTACGCGCAGGCGCTCGGCTGCCAGCAGGTCAATTGCCTGGCCGGCATCGCGCCGGCCGCCGCCGACCGCAAGGTGCTGGAGAATGTCTTTGCCGAAAACCTCGCCTTCGCGGCGGAGAAGCTGGAGCAGGCCGGCATCAGGCTGCTGATCGAGCCGATCAACACGCGCGATATTCCGGGCTTCTTCCTCAACTATTCCGATCAGGCCTTGGCGCTGATCGATCGCGTCGGCTCGAAAAACCTGTTCCTGCAATACGACATCTATCACATGCAGATCATGGAGGGGGATCTCGCCCGGACCATCGAGGCTAACCTTGGCCGCATCGCGCATATCCAGCTTGCGGATAATCCCGGCCGTCACGAGCCGGGGACGGGTGAGATCAATTATCCCTTCCTCTACGAGCATATCGACCGCATTGGTTATGCCGGATGGGTCGGGGCTGAGTACAAGCCGAAGGCTGGGACGGAGGCTGGCTTGGGGTGGCTTCGGGAGTTGGCCGGGCAGGGAAGTGCTGCGGCGTAAGCATTAGAGGGGGGGCGTTTCACACAGTCATTTGGAGAACCACAATGGAAACCACCGGCTTCATCGGCCTCGGCATCATGGGCGCGCCGATGGCGGGGCACCTGCTGGATGCGGGCTATCATGTCATCGCCAGCGACCATCGCTCCAAGCCGCCGGCCGACCTCGTCGCCAAGGGGCTGAAGTCAGTTACCGGCCACGCCGCCGTGGCCAAGGCTGCCGACATCATCATCCTGATGGTGCCCGACACGCCGCAGGTGGCCGATGTGCTGTTTAGCGACAACGGCGTCGCGTCCGGCCTGGCAAAAGGCAAGCTGGTCGTCGACATGAGCTCGATCTCCCCGATCGAGACCAAGGTTTTTGCCAGGAACATCAACGACCTGGGCTGCGACTATCTCGACGCGCCGGTCTCGGGCGGTGAAGTCGGCGCCAAGGCGGCGTCGCTGACCATCATGGTCGGCGGCGAGGAAACCCCCTTCGAGCGCGCCAAGCCCCTCTTCGAGAAGATGGGCAAGAACATCACCCTGGTCGGACCGAATGGCGTCGGCCAGACCACCAAGGTGGCCAACCAGATCATCGTTGCGCTGACCATCGAAGCCGTCGCCGAAGCGCTTGTTTTTGCGTCGAAAGCCGGCGCCGATCCGGCCAAGGTCAGGCAGGCGCTGATGGGCGGGCTGGCGGCTTCGCGCATTCTGGAAGTGCATGGCGAGCGCATGGTCAAGCGCACCTTCGCGCCTGGTTTCCGCATCGAACTGCACCAGAAGGATCTGAACCTCGCGCTGGAGGGCGCGAAGGCGCTCGGCGTTTCCTTGCCCAACACCTCGACGACTCAGCAGCTGTTCAATTCCTGCGCGGCCAATGGCGGCGCCAAGGAGGATCATTCGGCGCTGGTCAGGGCGCTGGAGCGGATGGCCAATTTCGAGGTCGGCAGCGAGGCAGCCGACGCCAGGGGCAAAGCGGCATAGGTCAGGAGAGGGCGGCGCAACGTTCCCAAGCCGCAAACTCTTGGCCCGTCGAAGAACGGGTTCCGGCGTCTGTCGGAACCCGTTTCTCGTTTCGAGATATTTTTGGCTTAGCCGCGCTTCAAAAACGCCCGCGCCACGTAAAGGCTGATCGCCGCGGCATTCGACACGTTGAGCGAATGGATGGCGCCGGGCATGTCGAGCCGCGCCAGCGTGGTCACCGTCTCGCGCGTCTTCTGGCGCAGGCCCTTGCCTTCGGCGCCCAGCACCAAGGCGATCTTTTCTCCGGCAAAGCTCTTTTCGAGTTCGGCCGGCGCGTCCGAATCAAGTCCGATGGTGCGGAAGCCGGCCTCGTGCAACTGGCCGAGTGCGTCGGCGAGGTTCTTCACCTCGATCTGGTCGATGTGCTCCAGCGCGCCGGAGGCGGATTTCGCCAGCACGCCCGATTCCTGCGGGCTGTGGCGGGCTGTGGTGATCAGCGCGCCGGCGCCGAAGGCGACCGCCGAGCGCAGGATAGCGCCGACATTGTGCGGGTCGGTGATCTGGTCGAGCACCAGCACCAGCTTCGCGTCGCCAAGCGCATCGAGCCGCTTGGCTTTCAGCGGCTCGGCCTCGATCAGCACACCCTGATGCACGGCGTCCGACCCGGTGATCTTGTCGATGTCCCTGGGTTCGACCAGTTCCGTCTTGAAGGGCAGGGCGGCGAGATCGGCGATTTCCAGTCGCTCGGCCGCGTTGCGCGTCACCAGCATCTTCCTAATCTTGCGGCGCGGATTGTCGAGTGCGGCGCGCACGGTGTGCAGGCCGTAGAGCCGCACCAGGCCATCCGCGGCATTTTCGCCCGGCGGAACCGGCTGTCGGGGCCGGAACGCCGGCGCGCCGCCGCTTTTCTCGTCGCGATAGGCGCGGCGCAGCTTGGCGTAATGGGTGTCTTTGGGGGTGTTGGTTTTGTCGCTCATGGCTGGCTTCTATAGCTGTGTCCTCCGGCCAAGGATATGGCCCGCCGTCACAGCCGGCGAACAGAAACGAAAAACCATGGTTGCGCGGTTGACACCCAATGGGCTTGCCGCCATAAGGCGCTGCGCTGGTTTCGGAGAACACATAACTCGGGTCCGGATCGGCGTGAATGCCTCGTTGCATGGCTCCGGCGGCAGACTGGAGAGGTGCCCGAGTGGTTAAAGGGGACGGACTGTAAATCCGTTAGCTTAGCTTACGTTGGTTCGAATCCAACCCTCTCCACCACTGCCGGCCCGGAAGCCCTGAAACGTGACAAGAATCGGACCGAAAAGTGCATGGCGCTTTTCGGATGAATCCGGTACTTCAGGAACGGCGCGGGTATAGCTCAGTGGTAGAGCAGCAGCCTTAATACGCGCCGCCGCAGAATGTTCAAGCTGAGCATAGGTGGGGCACTTACGGGAGGTGCAACGCCAACCTTGAACTGGCGGGGGCGGCGCGCTTTTCATATAGCTGGTCGCCGGCCCCGCCAGTGACTCCAGTTCGCTGCCGCCCTTGCCCGGCAACACTGCTTAGATGAGCAGGCTCCCGGACCTGACCCCCTTGGGGGGCGGGCTTTGAGAGCCTGACGTCCGACAGTTTCAGCAAACGCGTTATCAAAAAAAGCTCAACGAAATCCTGCAGCGTCGTGCCAGCAAGGACGGCAAGGTGCAACCCCGTTCAATCGAGACCCGCGAACGTGCCGTGAATGACCTTGTGCGGCAGACGACTAACCGCTTCAAACACCACGCTGGCTTGACGAAAGCTTCCAGATTGATTGGCGAGAATAAGCTCGTTGAGGCCCGGGAAGTTGTTCGGGATATTCTCGACCAGCTGAACGAAATCGTTCCTGTATGATTGATCTCCGGGTCGAGCGTTCAGGACCTTCCTGTGCGGCAACCCAAGTCCTCCCGAACCGCGGGGATCTTGATGTACGCAGTGTGTGCTGGTAGGGACGCCGACTCCAGTGGAGAAGGCTGTTCTAGGACGCGAAGACCGCCCAAGGGTCACGTCGTGGGGCGCGTTCGAGGCGTTGCTCGATGACAGGCGTACGTAGCCGATGCTTTCGCGGAGCCTTTCTCCAAAGGCGGATCGCAGGGTTCTTCCGTGCTCGTCCAGCAATGAGCTCAACTTCGTAGCTTTCAAACACGGCTTGTACGACGGCGTATTTCTGGCGCCACTAATCCCCTTAAACTGTGACTCGTCGAGATTTGACGATACCCGCTTCAGAATCGCAAGTCGTCTCGCTTGATGACCGACAGAGGAAGGCGAAGCCCTGGTCCGTGTCCGGGCTCACTTGCCATAAATTCGACCCCTCTGGCTTCGAGGGCGGCTTGGATTCGTTGAAGTGTGCGAACTGCAACTCTTTCGTCCTGCTCGATGCGGAGAATTGTCCGTTTTCCGACACCAGACTCGTGCGCGAGCTCGGCTCGCGTCATGCCCAACGCGGCGCGAGCGGCTCGCAGGATTTCGTTCGGAACGATCATTTTTCGAAACGGTACAGGATTGGTCGTAATGCGCATTCGAGCATAAGCAGCCAATCGCCACAAATTGACGCTAGCGGCGCCAAAATATGGCGCTCTGGACGCCGATATGTGGACGCCCTATGAATTGCGCCGTTGATCCGCTCGAATCAAAGGATTCGAACCAAGCGGATCCTTGGAACGGAAAGGGGCATCCGCATGCTGCTGTTTGGCCGCGCAACGCCAACCGACGAGATGTTGATCTTCCAGGTCGACCGCCTTCTCGCATTGGCCGCTGATTTGGAGCGCGTCCGCCGTGGCGCGCCTCCGGAGGCAATGGCCAATGAGGAAGCCCCCATCCTCGATCGATGGATCCTTGCCCAAAGGATTGTTCCCTCCCTTGCCGGGCTCTCGACCGGCCATCCTCAACTCGTCGGCCAGGGGCGGCTCATCAACACGTCGGATCTCTGGCTGCTGTCCGAAGACCGGGCTTGGGCGAGGACGCTCTCAAGATGGTACAGACTCGGACGTGCTGTCGAACAGTCCGGCCTCGATTCTTGACTGCCCGGCCATGACATTCAGGGATTCTACTTTCGACCGTCATTTCGACCGACGCCAGAAGGCTGCGAAAGCCGGTTTGCATCTTCCGAGTGAGGAAGAGCTGGTGCGCGGAATGGCGTTCTTTGGCGACCGTCTCGAAGACGATATCCGGGAATACGCAAGCCGCCTGTCACGGCGGATGAGGAACCGCGGTCGTGTCGAACTTCTGCCCCTTGCCAACTGCCTTGACGACCTCGCCACCGAGCAATCTGAGGACGGCATCAAAAGTGTCGAGGCCGCGCTCGTCACCGCCGAAGCCGTAAAGGGAATCCCGGCCGAGGCCTGCCGCCTGCGCTGTCAATTCTACCTTGCGGTGTTTGGCGATCCGCAGGCGGCAGCTGCGGTAGCGAGCGAAACGGCATCGATGGCGATGCGCGACTTCAATGAGAGCAGAGGCCCGCGAATGCTTTGGCGCGCGCTCGCGTGGAGCCTGCTGTCAGGCAGTCTCTTCTCTATGCGCTACGTCGACGTCTTCGATGTCCCGCAGCATTCGCTGTTCCGGATGCTTATGAACAATGAAGCCGAGTTCGAGTCTGCAATCCTACACGCACGGCTGGCGGACGAACCGACGAACAAGAAGGCGGCGGAGAAGGCGTCGAAAGATGACGACATCGAGGACCTCTTCGAGGACGAAGCGGAAACCAAACCCGCGCCGAATGCTGCCGTGGTCGTCATTCCGTCCATCGGCAACGCAACAACCTCGGAAGGAAAGCGCGTATCGCTAGAATTCCAAAAATTCGTGCAGCGCGGACTGCCGCTTCCAGCTGCATCCGACCTCTCCATTCCTCGCACGCAGCTTGTGTCCGAATTCCCCTGGGTCGCATCGGTGGCCGACGATATCCTGAACCGTCTCGTCGGCGGGAGACATGTATACGTGCGACCAACAATCCTGGTCGGCCCGCCCGGATGCGGCAAGACGCGCTTCGCGAGACGGCTGATCGAGGAACTCCGGATCCCATACGAGCTGGTTCCCTGTGGCGGCTTGAGCGACAGTGCCATCGGCGGCACGCCGCGGCGATGGTCGTCGGGTGAACCGAGCCTGGCCATCATGGCAGTGCGCCGGCATGAATGCGCCGGACCAGCGATCATCCTCGATGAGATCGAGAAGGTGGGCACCGGTCGCCAGAACGGCAATGTGCACGATGTCCTAATCGGTTTGCTCGAGAAGGAAACATCGTCGCGCTGGTTCGATCCCTATGTCGAGGCGAACTGCGATCTCTCGCATATATCCTGGATGATGACGGCGAACGAGGTGGGAAGCGTCCCGGCGGTGATGCGAGACAGATGTCGAATCCTGCGATTTCCGGAGCCAGGCCCCGACCAGTTGCCGTTCCTGGCATCCCGCATTCTTGAACGGCTCTACGTCGAGGCGGGGCACGACCTGCGTTGGGCGATGCCGCTCGAAGGATTCGAGCTCGCAGCGCTGGCCAGCAACTGGCCGGGCGGGTCGGTCAGGAAACTGGAGCGGCTCGTCGAGAAGCTTGTCGAGGCACGTGAACGCCATTGGGGCCGGCAATGAGTTGGCGCCGGCAAAACGATCGGCAGCGATAGGGCTGACACAGGAGGCAGCTGAATGAAAGCTCGCGAAGCGAGAGGCTTTCTGCACCGACCCCGCACTGAGGTGGAAGGATCATTACATGTGGATCATCCGCCCGGGGGCAGATCGAAGCAGAACTTGATAACGCGCGGGATTCCTATGGCGAATCCCTCTGCACCTGCATCACAGCGGCTACTCGCGTTCGGCAGGTACGTGGCGAGCGAAGCGTTGCTCGGGCTTCTTGGCCATAGTGAAAGCTGCCTCGCTCTCATCAGGGCCGGCCCCATCGGTTCCTGCGACTGCAGAACCGCGCACATGGAGGATCCAGCGATCGCCGTCGAGGTGACGAGGCATTATGCCCGTATAGCCATCGCGACCGGGTCGCTGATCCCGACGGTGATCCTCGAGCTTCTGACCTGCCACGTCATGGACGCAGACCCTGCCTGTACCGAGTTGGCGGAATGGCTTGAGGCGGCTGGTCTTCTCGACCTCCCGCCGCAGGCGAACAATCACCAGGGTGCGGACCATTCATGAACCATCGTCGGGAAGCTCGTCTGGGCCAGCCAGTTCCACGGGCACGGCAACGATCGAAAGGATTGGAAGATGAAAAAGCGTCGCATACCACGTTTCTCGCGACAGCGTCGTAATAAGAAGACCAGAGCTGTCGAGGCTGCGGGTGACTCCGGCATTTCTGCTGAAAGGGCTGCAGACGCTGTTGGCGGCGCGGTGGGCCTTCTCGGGGATTCTCTGCTCCAATTGCTGCAGTTCCAGTTCCGGACGTCCGTCCATGAAGCCGCCCATGCGCGGTAGCGCGCCTCCATCTCGATCTTGGAACCATCGCGAAGATCACGATCGAGGAGCCGGAAGGTGGCTATGTCACCGGAACCATGCCGAGAGAGCAGACCGAAGCGGTGCTCACCGCGTTCTCATCGCAGCACTCGCCGGTCGAGCTGCGGAGGAAGTGATCGTGGGGTCGGTCGCCGCCGGATCCGGCTCTGAGTCCTGCGATCTAGCTGCTGCGACCGCATTGGCGTTCGACATGGAGACCGTGATGGGCTTTTCGAAGAAATGGCCGCTGCTTTACCGCAAGGTCGAGGACCGGACATCGCTTCTCGCGACCGACCACGAACTCGCGATGCGGGTGAACGCCCGGCTGGAGAGCGCCTATGCCGTCGCCCAAAAAATGGTCATCAACCAGAAAGTCGCGATCGATTTCCTTGGCGAGATCTTGCTGGAGCGAAAGACGTTGGAGGGACCCGAACTCGACGCTGTGCTGGGTCAGGTCAGGGAGCGGATCGTCGCGTCGCCAAACTGATCGCGCAGCTCGAAAGAAACATCGCGTGTTCCAGGATCCGTTGAGCTTGGCGCGCCCATGTGAATGAAATCAAGGTTTCGATGTTATGAAAGTATGGTTGTTTTCTGACCTGCACCTTGAAGTCGCTGATTTGCGCCAGGCCCTGGCTATTCCGGACGCCGATGTCTGCGTCGTCGCCGGAGACCTGTGTCGCGCGCCTGCGAACGGTGTTTTTTGGCTCGCAAAGAATATCGCTCCGGCGATGCCGTGCGTTTACGTTGCCGGCAACCACGAATTCTACAAAAATGCGATCAGGGAAGGACTTGAGGACGGTCGCTCCGCCGCCACCCAATTCCCGAATGTGCATTTCCTGGAGAACGATTCCGTCGTCATCGATGGCGTTCGGTTCGTCGGCGCGACGCTGTGGACTGACTATCGGATCGAGGGCCATACAGAACTCGCCATGACCTACGCGCGCGAACGCATGAACGACCACAGGCTGATCGCGAAACAGAGGAATCCCTGGCAAAGATTCGTGCCGGAGACGGCGTTTCGGATGCACCGCGAGTCACGCGCGTTCATCGATTCTGCCCTGAAGGCCGATCCGATCGAGACCGTCGTCGTCACCCACCACCTCCCTCACGCGAAATCTATTCCTCCGAGATTCATGGGGGACCTGCTGAATGCCGCCTTTGCGTCGGACCTGTCCGAGGTGATCGAGAGTGGTCGACCTGCTCTATGGGTGCACGGGCATACTCACGACACCTGCGATTATCGGGTCGGCAGCACGCGCATTCTCTGTAATCCGCGCGGCTACGATGACGAGAACATCGCATTTGATCCTGCGCTGGTCGTGGGAGTGTAGCTCATGGATGAAGGCGAAGAATGAACCGTATCTGACATTTGAACGCCAGATAACGGATGACTGCTTCGCGCCCAATCTCAGTCATTCCTCGAACGGCTGTCGAGGCCTGAAAGCTGACGCTGTTGTGCAGATGTTCCGGAGCGACGCTGTATATGACTAGGCCTGCTCGGCACGTCCTCAGAACAGGTGGCGCATCAGATTTCCGGAGATCAGCTTTTAATAAGATGCACCCATGTGGCGCATGAGTGCGCAGCGCCTCTACCTCGGCTCCCATTCCCGCTGGGCCCGCAGGAAGTAAACGCCATCTCGCACACTCGGCTCCATTTTCAAGAACGGAAGGTCCCTAGGTTCAGACCCCGAAGTTTCATAGACAATATCCCCGAAGAGCTTGACCTGGACCAGTTGCGAAGCTCCCGCCACAAGCTCAAAATGCGTCTCCTCGCCCCACTTCAATTCAGCCGGATCCGAGGTGGTTTTCTTGGGAGTCGGCGTTGATTTGAATTCCTTTCCATAGACATGGCAGGTCGAGCGCGCAGCGTCCTCCTTTGCTCCGGAATCGGCAGAAACTTTTATTGTGACCGAAGTCGGCAAGACCGGATCGCTCAAGACGCATTGGCCGTGATTGTATCGTCATCTCGGTTGCCTCTGTACCACCCGAGATGCTCATCATAGACCGCCGAGAACGTATTCACCTCGAATTTGTATCCCATGTCAGGGACATAGGAGTGCGGTGGGTCATTGCTATGGCCGCCGTCACTGGGGGCGTTTACGGTGATCTTAGGAGTTAAGAAGTCCTTCTCTAGGAGATCTATCGTAGCTGTCGTGGCAACAAAGTACTCTCCGAGCTTTTCTGGCAAAATCGTAAAAAGCAAACCATAGTGCATCCATTCGTATTTCTTATAAAAAAATGAGACTACCCAACCGCTTGTATTCTGAAATAGAGTAAGCTCGAAGCTCGCATACACCAGCTTGTGATCGAAAACGGGAACACTGTCTCTGGGAATGAAGAAAGAGAGGTGATTCTCAGTGGCGCCGCTGGCGTTAAACTCCTTGGCCTCCAACCGAAGACTCGGCTTATGCCCACTCTCCGCGTCGTAGAGGTGAAAGCCCTCTACCTCTATTAGCACATCGTCCGATTGACTCGCCGGCGCGATATAAGTGGGCGTAAATCTTGTGACCACCGGCTTCGACGAGGAAATCGCTAGGTTGCTGATCTCTACGTTGAGGTCCTGGACTGTCTGCAGGCCTTCCTGAACATCGCCGTGAATCCATCGCTGGTTCTGGTTCACTAGGACACGCAGATCATCAAAGGCTTTCCGTTGCTGCGCGTCGAGCTGACCAAACGTCTTGTCGAGAGAATCGGCGTATTGAGCGACAAGGTCGCTGATTAGGGCCTGGGAAGAGAGGCGCGCGGGCCGTCTCTCCTCGGCAAGCCGCCGCGGGCGGGTTCCCTCATGCTTTGCTTTGTGTTGGTCGCCGCCGAATGGACACTAGTGACCCCTGGGCCTCAACTTGGTAGGGTTTGGTTCTCAATCAGCAGCTAGAATAATTTCGTCTTACCAATATTATCTGTGGAAAGTATAGTTTTACCATTTCATCTTCGTAGTAGGCATGATCCCTGTGGAGGTGGGAAGATGGGGGAATCATGAAAGTTTTCGTTCGGGGCTCGCTAGGAGTTTGCTTTGCTCTTTCGAGTTGCGCCAGCGTTCCGAAGTTGCCAACCGAAGTCGGTCTACTTCGCATCTCAGACATTGTCGACAACATCCGGTGCGACCTGAAAGACGGACGCGACGGGCGGCCCAAGGCAAAGCCTCCAATCGGGCCTGCTACCTTCCTGACCGACAAGGGAAAGTGGAATGCGGCAGTTGAACTGTCGCTGAATGTCGTAGCGACGGGCGGCGGAGACGGCAGTGCCGGAAACGAGGTACCCTACATTCCGCAGACAGGCACGTTTGCATTGGCGACAAACGCCACCGGAACCGCAGACAGGATGGTGGGCTACAAGTTCACCATAGGCTTGGGTCAAAAGGACGATATCAAGTGCGACACACCAACCGTCAACGAAAGGCGCGCGCACGGTTCTCGGCTTACCGGAAACCTGGGAATCGCGAACTGGCTTGCACAGGTCCAGGATTCTTACGCGGATACAAAGACGCCGCCAGATTCAGTTTCGTACGTGATGGGTTTTACGCTGGACGAAGGCGCGTCGGCGAGCGTGAAGATCATCACGATACCATTCGACACAGGGCAGGCCAGCCTGGGCATCGGCTGGAAAACTACGTGGAAGGACGTCAATAAAATCTCTATCGTGTTCGCTCCCAAGCCCGAAGAGAAGCCTAAAGCCGCGCCGGCGCCCGCGCGCGCGACCAAGCTGCCTGAAGGCCAACACGAGAAGAATCCTCCTGCTCCGCCGCCGGTCGATCCTGCTGCCAAGGAGAAACTGCTAAACGACCTGAACTTGCTTCTGCTCCAGAAAAGCTTGGGTCAATAGGTGGGGCATTCGGGCTGAGGAACTGCAAAATTTATCCTCTAAGCTGCCGGTCCGCCGATTTGGGCACCGACCGGTGTCGGGCCGGCGTCCCACATTGGGCCGCATGGCTCGCAGTATCTGCAATAAGCCAAAGGATGAGAAACCCTCAGGTAGTTCCTATATCGGGATCACGAAGCGGTGCAGTCAGCGAGCAGGGGAAGGCGGCGATTCGTGCTTCTGCGGCGGTATGTTTCAAGGTAAGTAACGCTTGTACCTCAATTCCTTAGGGGCGGGTTCTCGCGATCACACGCACATTTGCAGAGGAAACGATGGCTAAAGACGATCATCCGAAATTTTCCATCAATATCGATGGTGTACATTTTGAGGCGGCCAGTGAAAGCATGACCGGGGCTGAACTGAAACAGCTTGCCGGAAAAGATCAGCAATATCAGTTGTTCCTTGAGGGGCACGGTCATGACGCCGACCGGCAGATCGGCGACGGCGAGGGAGTCGCGCTGAAGAACGGCATGCACTTCTATACGGTTCCGCCTGCGACGTTTGGCTGATGTCCATCCTCGCCCGTCATTTCGAAGACTTCAATAAAAGATACCCCAATGCGACCCTTGAGGAGCAAGCGGGTGGGACGGCGGTCGTCAGTTTGCCGGCGGTGCGCCTTCCACCGGGATGGAACAAGGCCGCGGTCGATGTGAAGTTCGTGGTTCCCGGCGGATATCCGCAGGCGGCACCTGACTGTTTTTGGACGGAGCCGGCTCTCGCGCTCGCTCACGGTGGAGCTCCGCAAAATACCGGCCAGCAGGCTACTCCAGGAATACCGTCAGAGTGGCTCTGGTTTTCCTGGCATCCTTCCACGTGGCAACCCAACAGCGATAACCTGCACACCTATTTGAACGTGATCCGGCGGCGACTCGGCGAGGCCAAATGAATCGGCTGGTCTTTGCCGCAGGCGGGTGGTCGGCGCTTCGCGACGACCTTCTTGCGCATTCCCCGATTGAGACAGCGGCTGCGCTGATCGTCGCGGGTGGCCGCTTCGATGGCGGCATGCGACTGGTTGTCCGGGACGTCATACTCCCCGGCCCGGACGACTATATGACCCGTAGTTCGGTCGAGGCGACTTTGACGCCCGCGTTTCTTGCCAGTGTGCTCAAACGGGCGCGCCGGGACCGTGTCGGCGTTATTCTGGCTCATTCGCATCCGATGCAAGAGGAACTCGCCTTCTCGCGGGTCGACGATGCGTCGCAGAAGATTTTGGCGCCCGTCCAGCATTTTCGATGCCCATCCGGGCCGCATGGTTTCCTCGTCGCCGGGCCGACAGGGTTCCGGGGAAGATTATTTGATGCCGAGGGGGAAACCCTATTTACGATCGACCGCATCCAAGAAGTCGACCGCGATCTCCGCACATACGAAAGGGAATCCGGTATTCGCAATCAGGCGCCCCTGTCGGACGTGTTCGACCGCAATGTTCGGGCCTTCGGCCTTGAGGGTCAACGGATACTCAACGGCCTTACTGTCGCCATCGTCGGCGTCGGCGGCACCGGATCCGTGGTGGTTGAAGAACTCGCGCGGCTGGGTGTTGGCCGCTTCCTCCTGATAGACCCGGAGGAGGTGGAACCGACCAATCTCAACCGTCTGCTCGGAGCCACGCCGGGCGATGTTGGCCAGCCGAAGGTCTTGATAGCGCGCGCTGCCGTGCAACGTGCGCAAGGCGAGATGGACGTTGAGGCGATCGCAGATACGGTCATAGATGAACCCGTCGCAAGAGCTTTGCTCGATAGCGATTTCGTGATGTGCTGCACAGACTCCCATGGCAGCCGGGCTGTCCTGAACCAAATGGCCTACCAGTATCGCCTTCCTATGATCGATGTCGGCGTACGTATCGACGCCCGCGATGAGATGGTCACGGCAATGTCGACTCGCGTGCAGATGCTCGCCGAGCCGCTCGCCTGCCTCAACTGCCATCCTCTTCTCAATCCCGTTTCCGTGCGCCGCGACCTTCTGACTGACGTTCGGTCTGATCCGTATTTTGTCGGCCATTTTGAACCGCAACCGGCCGTAATCTCTCTCAATGCCGCAACGTCTTCGATGGCTGTCTCAATGTTCCTATCGGCGGTCACCGGCTTTCCTGGCTCGGCACGCCACCTAGTCGGACGACCCATCGATGGATCGGTGCGGCCCGTCAGTTCGGTACCGGACCCGAACTGCATCGTTTGTTCCCGGGGCAACGCGCTGGCCAAAGGAGATAGTTGGCCCATGATCTGGCGTCGTCATGAAGGCTGAGGAGCGCACAATGGTCCTAGTCGATGGCGGAACGGTCGACAGGCGGCCCTTTGACAGCCGACAACTCGCGCTCAAGAAGCTACATTCGCCCGCGGATCTTACCGACGGCAGCGCCCGTGCATTAATCGTGCTCGCCGGTGCGTTATCGTCGCAGACGGATCGACAAGATCTTGTTAAGCGCTTGCGTCTTCTCGCCGCTCCTGCCGCAGCGCGGGGCGTTTTCATCGTTGTCGTGGCGAAGTCGGGCGACGAGGCGAGCGCAATGGCTGTCGCGAGGTCAGGTGCAGGTCAGCTGGCGCAGTGGGCCCAGCCTCCCGGAGTCGTGTTGCAGCAACTGGTCGTGCTTGCGGATTCTCATGGGGATCGGATCGCGGAACTCTGTGCTCGCTGCCGTTGCGGGCCCTCGAGCAATGACAGTCTTGCGATCCGCAGCAAGAACGGTGCCCCGCTACTAGAACCATTGTCGCTCGAGCTCGAGTTGCTATTCCGACGTGCTTTTCACGACTACCCGGCGATACACATCTCTAAGGAGAATGGCGGCAAATCCTCAGCGTCCGTGTGGAAGGTCGAAACACAGGGTCTGGAGCAGCACACGCCATTCATCGTCAAATCGGGCGGCGCGGCGGAGATGGAGGAGCATATCAAGACCTACAGGGATGTCGTCGCTGACCGAATTCCCTTTCGAGGATGCGCTCCTTTATGCCTGGAGCGATGCGTGTTGGGGGCCAGTTCACAGTTGGCTGTGTCCCGCTTCGTCGAACACGCTGTGCGCCTAGACTATGTCGTGCCGGAAAGGGACGTCAACGCCGTCGTCCAGGCAATCTATCAAACAGTGTTGGGCCGGTGGCGAGACCGGCCCGAAAAGAAGAAGCTCGATTTGCTTCCGGAGTTCCTGCCCGTGATACGGCAGGAGCAATACCTGAAGGGGCTCGAACGCACCTACAAGGACCTCAGCGATGCCGGTTACGGAGGCCCTTCGCCGCATGATTTCTTTGACCGCCTCGCCAACTTGCCGGTAGAGGACCACTTGATGTGCCGGGCCCATGACGATCTCAATCTGCGCAACGTGTTCGTATGCGGCCAGGACGCCGAGGCGGTTCTGATCGATTTCACACGAGCGGCCAAGCGCCCGCTTTCGCACGACGTTGCGCGCTTGGAGTTGGGCCTTGGCTTCGATCCCGACCTGCAGGCAACTCAACGGATTCCGACCGATGTGCTCGAAGATTTCTATAGCGGTAACCTGTTCGCTGTCTCGCTCGAACATCTTCTCAAGGGCAAGGCCGCATCCCATCGGCTCAATGCGATCACGGCCTTGCGCTCGACAATCCTCGATGAGGGGCAGGTCCACTCCGTCGACCTGCGACGGGAGTATACAATAGCGATCTGCGTAGGGCTGCTTTATTATGCGAAAGCCAAGAACGGGGACGCCAGCACTGCCTACCAGTGCGCCGGCAACCTTCTCGAACGTGTAACAAACCCCTCGCTTTGGTAAGGGTCTGGAGTTCCATTGTTGCTCAGGAAATCGCACGCTGTCCATTTCAAAGGCTCGGTTGAACGCCAGTCTGAGGCCATCAACTTGGTCGAACGGCCGGGCGATGTCGTGCTGGTGGAACGTGGCGTCCCGCGTGCCTTCGTAATGAAGTGCCCTGATGGTTGCGGAGACGTGTTAACAGTCAATCTCGATCGTCGTGCCGGGCCTGCTTGGCGTTTCTACCGGCGCGAAGATGGCTTGACTTTGTTCCCCTCGGTCTGGAGGGACACCGGCTGCGGCGCCCATTTCATCGTCTGGGACGACACTATACACTGGACCAACGACAAATGGTCTCTTCGGCGCAATCCATCCCTTGAAGCCGTCGTGGAAGCTGTCCTGACCAACGAGCTGGTGAGCTTCGTCGACATAGCTGCAGTGCTCGACGAAGTGCCTTGGTCGGTTCTTGATGCGTGCCGGTCGCTTGTGGATGCTGGCAAAGCGATCGAAGAAACCAAGCAGAGGCAGGCAAGCTTCCGGCGGGCACCCGCGACGACAGGCTGACGGACCATGGCCGACCAAGAGCCGACTGCTGTCGAAGATAAAAAGCCTGTGCAGGTGGCGCCCAAGCGCCGGGAAGCCGCTGAGACCGAGAGCAACGGCCACGCGGAGAGCACTGTATCAGAAGGGTTCATCACGGTCGCCGACCTGGCGCGCGGCCTCTACGACCATGAGGGGCACGAATCCTTGCGAGACCGTGGGCGGCGGCGGTATCACCCGTTTGCCTATGATTTCGACTCCACTCCGATGAGTCTCGACGATCCGAGCGAGCACTGGGAGGAGAAAGTGAAGGCGCTACATATCGAGAACCGCAACAAGGCGATTGAGAGGCTCAAGGCTGAGTACGGCGAACGCCGCCATGCGCAAGTGATCCAGGACACTAAGGACCTTGGCGCAAAGGCGTTCTCCATCGTCAGTTATCATAACCTGATGCATGAACAGGCGCGCCGCGCCTTTGTATCAGGGCTCTACTTCCCAGCCTTGGTCGCCGCGTGCGCCCTCGGCGAGCGCATCCTGAACCACCTCATCCTGGACCTTCGGGATTACTACAAAGCGTCGCCGCACTACCGCCGTGTCTATCGCAGCGAGTCTTTCGATGACTGGCGGTTCGCCGTGCGCGTGCTGGAAGACTGGGGCGTGCTCTTGCCTGATGTTGGGATAGCTTTCATGGAGCTCGCGACGCTGCGCAACCGCTCGGTCCACTTTAATCCCGCGACCTACTCCACAATGCGGGAGGACGCTCTATCGGCATTGATAACGCTCGGCCGCATCATCCAACTGCAGTTTGGCGGGTTCGGCCGGCAACCATGGTTTATCGAAAACACGCCCGGCGCGCAGTTCATCAAGCGGACATACGAGGACGTTCCCTTCGTAAGGAGTTATATCGTGCCCTTGAGCGGATTTGTCGGCGTAGAGTACGGCATGGACCTCACGGAACAGGGTTGGCGTCATCTCGACTACCATGACTATGGCCCGGGTGATGTCGACGACTCCGAGTATGCGTGTCTCTACCGTGAGCGGGATCACAACAAAGTGGTTACGCGCGAGATGGTGGAGCGCGCTGCACGGGCGCAGACAACGGCCGCGGCCGAGGAAGGGGCGTAATGCGCTCGTCCCGAAGGCTGCCGCGCCCGAGGTATAATCTCCACAGCGGTCGGTTCCGCCGCGATTTGGCGCTTCGGAGTGGAGCCCGAAATCGCTGCGCATGCGCAGCGAAGCGAATTGATATTATTACGGGCAATGACCGTTATCGGGGTTTCGCTATTTACGAGCGGCCGAAAGGGCGTCGGTTCCTTATAGGCGGCTTTCCATCCAATCGCGGCCGAAACCGGACGGACCGCAGTCGGCCCCAACTCGGTCATTCTCCAGCGCAGGCTGAGATAGCCGCTCGTGGTGCATGAGCGTCCTTGCCGGAAGTCGAAGGATTTAGCCCGCTCGAATCCTTCCGGACGGGAACGGTAAGGCCCCAAAGCGGACACAGGCTCAGAGCTCCTCCAAGACGCGTCAGTTGCGTCGAAGCCGGATGCGCCGGCCTTTTGCAGCAGCGCGGAGCGCACGTTGACGCTATTATTGCAACTTGATCGCCGCTGACGTGTTGGGGGCCAATTCGTCATGGCTCGACGCGATAACGATACGCTGCCGTAGCTGGTGCAGCAGAGCCCCGAGAATGCGCTTGCCTTGTTCAGCATCGAGATGCTCGGTGGGTTCGTCGAGAAGCACTACGGGCCTGTCGGAAAGCCATGCGCGAGCAAGGTTCAGCCTTTGCGCCTCTCCGAGCGACAGCACATCCTGCGTAATCCAGCCGTCCAGCCCGCCCGCCGCCTTTACACGGTCCTGAAGTTCCACAGCGCTTAATGCGCTCCACAATTCGCCGTCGCCAGCGTGCGGGGCAAACAGGTTCTCGCGCACGGTGTCAGCGAGAACCGTCGCGTCGTGGGGGCAAAAGCAACTCATGGCGCGGCGCGAATCCACGCCGAGCCCGACGCCGTCGCCCAGGATGCATCCGTCACCGGTGTCAAGCCAGCCAGCGATCTGCTTCAGCAGGGAGGTCTTGCCGCAGCCGCTGGCGCCATGCAGGACGGTTGGCCTGCCGGCCTTGAAGGTCGCGCTGACCGGCCTTCCGATCAACCGGCCATCCGGGGCGTGGCGTGGCAATCGGTCCAGCGTCAACGACGAGATGCGCTCCGGGACATGCCGGCGCAACACGCCGTCCGGGGTATTCCACTTAGCAAGGGCCGACCGAGCTGCCTTCTCGCGCGCGAAGGCGACAACGATCTTCGATGTGCCCAACAAGGATTCCCCGACGGCTAGCCAGGCGAAGGCCAGCAGGGCGGGCACCAAAAGGGCCTCGCCGCGCAGGCCCGACAACCAGGCGGAGACCAGGACACTCAGCATGGCGCATGGCGCCAGCCAGTTGGCCAACGTGTCGAACAAGGCCTGCCTGTGGTGAAGCACCCGCGCGCGTGTCTGGGCACTGGCGTAGCCGTCGAACGGCTCGTCGAGCGTGACGTCCCAGCGGCGTTCGCCTTGCAACGGTACCACGGCCTGTATCGCGGCGCCAAGCAGGCGGGAGGCCTGCTGCCTACTTTCGCGAATGCTTGTCAGGTCGCCTTGCCCTTGCCTTGCGAGGAAACGGGCGCCGGCCATGTTTGCCGCGATGATGAACAGGATCGGCACGATTGCCAGCGGCGTCATCCATAGAGTCGCGGCGACAAGCAGTGGAATGGCGACGCCAAGGGTTGCCGACGGCAGGCCGACGCGCAGGCGCGCATAATCCACGTCTTCGACGTCATCGAGATAGTCGGCGAGGCGGTCTTGATTGCCAAGCTGCCAGCTAGCCTTGCGCACGGCAGGGGCGGCAGCCATGGCGGCGAATAGAGTCGAGCGGCGGAGCACCTGGTCGGCGAGTGCCGCCCGGTGGCCGACAATGCGCTCGCCATATTTGGCCGCCGTCCGCGTCAGCGCGAACAGGCGAATCAACGCGGCCGGCACATGGAAGTTGAACGTCAGCGCGGCGGGCGTCAGGCCCGCTAGCGCGACCGCGCCGAGAAACCACACTGACACGCCGGTCAGCAGGATTGCGCTCGCCAGGGCGACAAACGCCAGTAGAAAGGCGAGGTGCCACGGCGCCCTGTTTTGGATGGGCTCTTGCGGTGGGCTGGGTCGCGTTTCGGTGGCGACCGAGGACGTGGGGCCGGTCATGCGACGTTCTCCCGCGCCAGGCTGCTGTCCACGCCGAGGTTGATGGTTGTGCGGGCCAGCATGGCCAGGCTCCTGTCATGCGTGGCCACCAGAACGAGCCGGCTGCATGCCGCATCCGCAAGTGCATGGCGCACCATCACGGCGTTGGCGGGATCAACCTTGGCCGTCGGCTCGTCGGCGAAGATGGACCGGCCCGAGATCAGCGCACGCGCCAGGCCGATACGCACCCGTTGCCCGCCCGAGAGGTTTTCACCGCCAGCCTTGATCATCGCTTCAAGTCCGCCCGGCAGAAGCGCGTCGTCGAGAAGCCCGACATTGCCCGCCACGAGCAGCAGTCGGGTCCGGCAACAGGAGCCGTTTCCCCAGCCGATGGCGTCGGCAAGGGTGCCCTCCGGCATATAAATGTCGGTGGAGCACCATGCGATGCCTGGCTGGGCGTCGAGGTCTGGTTGGACGGAAGGCACGGACCCAATCCCGGCAAGACGGCGCAGCAGGGTGGATTTGCCCGATCCGCTCGGTCCGGTGATGGCCACCAGCCCGGTCCGTGGCAGGGACGATGCTGCATCGGCCAGGTCTTGGGTCAGCCTGGCGGCTTCGAAGGCCGGGGATCCCGGACGGGCATCCAGAACCATCGTGTCGAGAGCGGTGGCGGCGGCGAAGCCCTCGGCCTTGGCGTGATACTGCTCGGCGTAGCGGCGAAACGGGGCGAAATACTCCGGCGCGATCATCAGGATGAACAGGCTTTGCCAGAGCTGAAGGCCAGCGAAGCCCGGGGTGCTAATGAGCTTGAGATGTCCGAGGCCAAGAAACACGGCGAGGATCGCGATCGACAGCGACGAAAGGAAGTCGATGATGCCAGCGTTAAGGAATGCGATTCTGAGTACGCTCATCGTGCCCGTCGCATAGGTGTCCATCCGCGCCGCGAGTTTTCCCTTTTCCCGGGTCAGCGCGTTGTTTCCCAAGATGGTCGGCAAGGTGCGGATGCGATCGGCGAACTGGGCGGCAAGACGGCCGAAGGCTTTCTCCTGCGCCTCCGCGCCGCTTCGGATTGCCCCGCCAATCAGGGCGAAGAAGACTATCATCACCGGGGTCAGCAGGATGAGCACCAGTGCCGCCTCCCAGGAGACTGCCACGATCGCTGTTGCGGCAAACACAGGGCCTAGCCCCAGCATCATCGAAGCGAGGCGGTGTCCGACCGCCAGGCCGGCCACGGCCTTCGGATAGCGTTGAAGTCCTGCAATCAATGTTCCGATCGGCATGGTCTGGATTTCGCCGGGAGAAGCCGAAGCGAGGGCACGACGCACCGCCTCAAGCAGGCCGTTGGCGACCCTCAGTTCCGTACCGGCGACAGCCCGGTCGGCCAGGAGACCGACGATAGAGCCGAGGATCAGGTTGATCAGCGCGGCGCCAAGCAGCGGCCAGCTTGCATTCCCTGAGATCATACGGCCCACGAACATTGCGACCAGACCTATGAAGGCAAGCCGCAGCACAGCGCGCGCCGCCTGCAATGCAAGGGTGGAACGCAAGCCGGGAGCGGCAAGACCACGCGCGGCACAGAGAGTCTTGTTAGGGGTGGGCGCCACTGGATTGGCCGCCTGGACGGCCGTCACCGGCGGATTTGCCCCCGTTGGGCGTTTGTCTCGGCGGTTCAGGGCGACTTTGAGCATGACAGTTCAATCGCATCGCGCGGCCATGCGTGCTTTGACGCATATCAAGGGCGCAATCGTGGAAGACATTTGCGCGTCAGTTTGTGGCATGACCAGCCCACGATCGTTGGATCCTCCGCCGTCTGGGTGCCGATGATTGAGTGTGGGGCGGATTGCTGCTGAGGCTCGGTGTTTGCGATGGATCAAGGCGCCGCCAGTGCATGGTGACTACGGTGTCACGAACAGCCGCTAGAGCTAGCCTTCAATTGTTCCCAGCTACGGTAAGCATGGAACCGAATGGCCCGCGACCGCTTCTGGGTTCATTGGCTGCAGATCGATCACACGCACGCCAGTAGCGGTTGTCGACATGGGCCACGAGTCATTGGAGTTAGACATGATCGAACACCCCTCAGGATCCGGCCAGGCAAGTAGGCTGTCTGAACGGGAAATGCATGACATCGACGCCTATTGGCGCGCCGCCAACTACCTGACGATCGGCCAGATCTACCTGTTGGACAATCCGCTGCTCCGCGAACCATTGCGGCTGGAGCATGTCAAACCACGTCTGCTGGGACATTGGGGCACATCGCCAGGGCTCAGTTTCATTTACGCGCATCTCAACCGCGCAATCAGGCTCCGAGATGAAAATGTGATCTATGTTTGCGGCCCCGGTCATGGCGGTCCGGCTATGGTGGCGAACACTTATCTGGAGGGGACTTACAGCGAACTCAATCCAGACATTTCGATGGATGAGCTGGGGTTGCGCAAGCTGTTTCGACAGTTCTCGTTTCCGGGTGGGATTCCGAGCCACGCGGCGCCAGACGTCCCGGGTTCGATCAATGAGGGTGGTGAGCTCGGCTATTCCCTTTCTCATGCCTACGGCGCGGCCTTCGACAATCCGGACCTTGTCGTCGCCTGCGTCGTCGGCGATGGCGAGGCTGAAACCGGACCGCTGGCAGCGGCGTGGCATTCCAACAAGTTCCTCAACCCGGTTCGCGATGGCGCGGTTCTGCCAATCCTGCATTTGAACGGCTATAAAATAGCCAATCCGACGATTCTGGCGCGCATTCCGGAAGAAGAGTTGCGAGCGCTCTTCATTGGCTATGGTTACGAGCCGCTGTTCGTCGAGGGGCACGAACCGGCATTGATGCATCAGCGGATGGCGACCGTGATCGACGATGCGCTGGATCGTATCGGCACTATTCAGCGTGACGCTCGCGATGGTGCCCCCGCAGCCAGCCTAAGGCCGAAATGGCCGATGATTGTGCTGCGCACTCCCAAGGGCTGGACGGGGCCGAAGGAAGTGGACGGGTTGAAAACGGAGGGCTTCTGGCGTTCGCACCAGGTACCCTTGTCGGGCCTTGCGGAAAACCCGGCGCATCTCAAACTGCTTGAGGAGTGGCTGAAGAGCTATCGACCCGAAGAATTGTTCGACACCAATGGCGCACCTGTCGCGGCGATCCGCGCCACCACACCCCAGGCGACACGGCGCATGAGCGCCAATCCGCATGCCAACGGCGGCCTGTTGCGCAGATCGCTGGATCTGCCCGCCTTGCATGACCACAGCATAACGGTCGAGTGGCCCGGGGCGATCAAGGCCGAGTCGACGCGAGTCATGGGCGCGTTCCTGCGAGACGTCATGCGGTTGAACCAGGCGACGAAGAACTTCCGCATTGTCGGCCCGGATGAAACTGCTTCGAACCGGCTGCAGGACGTGTTCGACGTGACCGAGCGTGGCTGGATGGAGAAGATTTTGCCCGAAGATGTGCATCTCGGGCGCGACGGCAGGGTCTTGGAGATCCTTTCGGAGCATACCTGCCAAGGGTGGCTCGAAGGTTATCTCTTGACCGGCCGGCATGGCTTTTTTTCCTGCTACGAGGCCTTCACGCACATCATCGATTCCATGTTCAACCAGCATGCGAAATGGCTGGATGCTTGCCGCAAGCTGCCGTGGCGGCAACCGGTCGCATCATTGAACTACCTTTTGTCCAGCCACGTCTGGCACCAGGAGCACAATGGCTTCAGCCATCAGGATCCAGGTTTCATTGACGTCGCATTGAACAAGAAGGCCGATGTCGTGCGTGTCTATCTGCCGCCGGACGCCAACAGCTTGCTGTGCGTGACAGACCATGTGCTCAAGACCTGGAACCGCATCAACGTCATCGTGGCCGGCAAAGCGCTGTCGTGGCAGTGGCTGCCGATGGATGATGCGATCATTCATTGCAATGCCGGCATCGGTATATGGGAGTGGGCATCAACGGATCGCGGGGCCGAGCCGGACGTGGTCATGGCTTGCGCCGGCGATGTGCCGACGCTTGAGACACTGGCCGCTGTTCAAATTCTGAAACATCACGCGCCAGACCTGAGGATCAGAGTTGTCAATGCAGTCGACCTGATGACGTTGCAGCCCAAGGAACATCACCCGCACGGCCTGTCGGATCGCGACTTCGACGCACTGTTCACTAAGGATAAGCCCGTCATCTTCGCCTACCATGGCTATCCGTGGACAATTCATCGTTTGACCTATCGCAGGACCAACCACGACAACATTCATGTGCGCGGCTACAATGAGGAGGGGACGACAACGACACCTTTCGACATGACCGTGCTGAATGGGCTCGACAGGTACCATCTCGTGCTGAGCGTTCTTGACCGTCTTCCCGAGCCAACCGGCGCGCATGTCGGATTGAAACAAGCCATGGAGGGCAAGCTGGTCGAGCACAGAGCCTATATCCGAGCCCATGGACAGGACATGCCGGAAATCCTCGGCTGGGCGTGGGAGCAGTAGCCGATGGCGTTGCACGCTCCAACTGAAATGACCCTGGACGTCGGGCTGATGGCGGAAGCGGCGAGTAGACTATGAGGGATGCGACCCTTGTCCTCAACGGGGGCTCTTCGAGTTTGAAATTCGCCGTGTTCGAGGAGCGCGACGACCTTCACCTGGTGGCGCGCGGCAGTGTGTCCTCGATGGGACATCATCCACGACTGCGTGTCGCGCCCACCGCGATATCGGCTGAAATCGATAGAAGCATGGGCGAGGGACCAGTCGATATTGCGAAGGCATTCTCTGTAGTTGCCTCCTTGCTCGCTGATCGCGGTTTGTTGCGGCTGATCGGCAAGGTTGGGCATCGGATTGTTCATGGCGGAAGGAACTTCGCCGAGGCTGTGCCGCTTGACGCGAGCGCAATCCAGGCCTTGCAACGGCTTGAGCCGCTGGCCCCAATCCATCAAGCCATAAACCTTGAGATCGTAGCGCTGGCGACCGACCTTCTGCCTGAGGCGATCCAGGTCGGCTGCTTCGATACGGCATTCCACACAGCACGCCCGGAGCTGGCAAAGCTCTATGGCCTGCCGCGTGAGATGTCGCAACAAGGCATCGTTTCCTATGGCTTCCACGGACTTTCCTACAGTCACATCGCGCAGAAGCTTCGCAGCCGCTACGGCGTCGGCGCAGGTGGCAGGGCCATCGTTGCCCATCTCGGCAGCGGAGCCAGCCTGTGCGCCATGAGGGCAGGGGTGAGCGTCGCCACGACAATGGGATTTTCGACGCTTGACGGCCTCGTCATGAGCACGCGCTGCGGGGCGCTCGACCCTGGCGTGATCCTGCATCTTCTGCAGGACCGGAAGCTGTCTTGTGATGAGCTTACAGAGATTCTCTATGAGCGATCCGGTCTGCTGGGCGTTTCCGGCATTTCCGGAGACATGCAAGACCTGCTTGGCTCGAAGGATTCCGCTGCGGCTCAAGCCATTGACCTCTTCGTCTATCGCATCGGACGGGAGATCGGGTCGCTTGCAGCTGCACTCGGAGGGATCGACACATTGGTGTTCACCGCGGGCATTGGCGAGCACGCAGCCGAAGTCCGGAAAAAAATCTGCGCGACCGCCGAATGGCTCGGCGTCGCGCTCAACAATGATTTGAACCACGACGGCGGGGAGTTGGTCAGTGCTCCGACTTCGCGGGTAGACATTCTCGTCATCCCCGCCGATGAGGAGCGGGCCGTGGCCGCAGCACTTTCCAAGTTCTGAACCGCATCAGCGGCTCGATCGCGCTGTGGCGACTAGCTTGTCACCTTGGCGCCGAGCATGCGCTGAACCATGACAAGCGTCGCGTCATCAGGATCCGTTATGACCGTGAAACCCATGTCGCGCTCGAGTTCGATCGCGGCATGATTTTCACGGCTCTCGATCGATTCGATCATTTCGAGACCATGGTCCTCGGCATAGCGTGCGATGTAGGCCAGCAACTCCCAACCGATACCCAGATGCTTGCGGTCCGCGCGGATGCAGATAGCGACTTCGCCGCGCCGATCAGCTGGATCGCTGGCAAGCGTCGCAACCGCGATCAGCATCCCGTCTGTCGCCGACGCAAGAAAGTTATGGATATGCGCATCGTCGGAACGGGTCATTGCCACCAGTCGTTCGTGCGAAACTTCTTTTATGGCGCCGAGGAAGCGGAAGCGCAGATCTTCGGGCGTTACGTGCGTGAAGAACTCGGCCAGGGTCGGCTCATCCGCAGGGCGTGCGCCGCGTACTTCGAAGCGAAATCCGGTGCGGGTGGTGAGTGTGCTGGTCATCGGCGTCTGGTCCTAACTTGAGCCCCCTGGGGCGTTGTTTGCTTGTTGTTTTTGGAGGCAATAGCCTTATTCGCCCATGACCTGCAGCACATCTTGCTTGGAAATCTCGATGCTGCGCAGGCCGAGCAGGCGGATGACGCCCTTATCCTTCAGGCGGGTGAAGACCCGCGACACTGTCTCGATGGTGAGGCCGAGATAATCGCCGATATCCATCCGTGACATTGGCAATTCAACCTGTCGCAAGCCGCCCTGCCGCTCCGCCATGTCGACCAGGAACGCAGCGACGCGTTCGATGGCATTCTGACGGCCGAGCACGAGGAGATGCTCTTGGGCTCTGGTCAAACCTTTGAGTGCCAGTGGCAGAAGCTGGCGTGACATGTCCGCGCCGGCGGCGATCCGGAGAACCCGCACACCTGTCGCGTTGATTGCCTCGGCGAAGAAATGGTGCGTGGTGTCAGCCTCGAAGCCGAATGTCTCTCCAGCCAGATGGAAGGCGCTTATCTGCCGGCGGCCGTCGGCCAGCAGGCGGTAGATCCGGACGGCGCCGAACTCGACCTGGTACAGAGCCCCGGCCTTTTCGCCCTGGGCATAGATTTCGGCACCGGCGGGAAAGAAGCTAACCGGTTGCAGGGGTGCAAAACTGGACGCCAACGATTGGTCAGGGTGTGACGGAAGCTCGATCCTTGAGGCGATGTGGGCGTGCATGGCTGTTTCCCCGGTTGATCCGTGCGACAGCAATCGCTCCAAATCGGCTGATGCGAAATTCGGTTATATCCCTACGGGAAACTACCTACGCCAGTACTCGATGGGGCAGCCGCCCCCTTTGAAGTCAGATATCATGGGTGAAACGGAGTGTCGGCATCGACCCTTGTGCCACGCCTGCCATCGGCAATTTCTACGGCATCATCAAGCTTGCCGATTGCGGCAGGCTCCCCAGTTGCCTCAACGAATTCAATTGCGGCGCCGACCTTTGGTCCCATGGAGCCAGCAGGAGAATCCCAGACCGGCAACTCGGTCGGGGCAACCCGCCTGAGCGCACGAGCGGCGGTGATGCCGTAGTCGAAGTAGACGGCGTCAACAACCGTCAGCAGGGTCGCAAACAGCCTCTCTTTGAGAAGGTTGCCGAGCTTCCTGCTCAACGACGTAACCGATCATGCCCGCGCTTTCGGCGCCAAGCACGTCGAGTTGGAAAGTGCTTCGCTCGCCAGCGGCTTCTTCAGAAGCACGTTCAGGATCCTTGGCAACGCGGGCAGGGAAGCTTTCGCGAATGGACTCATACCTGGGCGCCGGTTGGGTGCTGGGCGGCGCCTTCGGTCATCGACGGGGCGGCAGGTCGGATGCCTTCGAGCCTGGTTCGCTTCAGCAGAAGAGCGTTGACCGCCACAAGAGCTGAACTGCCAGACATTGCCAGCGCCGCAAGCTCGGGGCTCAAAAGGAACGGGTAGAACACACCTGCCGCGATCGGGAAGGCGATAAGATTGTATCCGACTGCCCACCACAGGTTCTGGTGCATCTTGCGCAGCGTGGCGCGTGAGAGCGCCATCGCACCGACCACATCGTAGGGATCGCTCTTCATCAGCACGATGTCAGCGCTTTCGATGGCGACATCTGTGCCTGCGCCGATGGCGAACCCTACATCGGCCTGGGTCAGGGCTGGCGCGTCGTTGACGCCATCGCCGACCATGCCGACCTTCAGGCCCTGTCCTTGCAGCTCCTTGATCTTTTCGGCCTTCTGTCCGGGCAAAACGTCGGCCAGAACGATGTCGATGCCGAGTGCGTCGGCGATGCGTTTGGCGGTGCCGGCGTTGTCACCTGTGAGCATCGCCACGCGAACGCCTTGCTCGTGCAATTTGGCAATCGTTGCGATGGCCGTCGGGCGCGGCGTATCCGCGATCGCGATGAGCCCGAGCAGCTTGCCGGACCGTGCCACATGGATAACGGTGCGGCCTTCGCCCTTGAGCACCTCGGATTTTTCGCCGAGCGCCAGAAGATCGATCTTCTGCTCGTCCATAAGACGCCGGTTGCCGAGGAAAACCGGAATTCCACCGATGGCGGCGCTGGCGCCCTTGCCCTCGATGTTCAGAAAGTCCGAAACCTTCGGTAGCTTCAGGTCTTTGGCCCGCTCGACGATGGCGACAGCCAGGGGATGATCCGACCCCTGATCCACGGCGGCAGCGACTTGCAGAACCTCGTCTGGTGAAACGCCGGCAGCCGGAACGATTTCGACGACCTTCGGCTGCCCCATCGTGAGCGTGCCGGTCTTGTCGAAGACGATCACGTTGAGCTTGGTCGCCTCCTCGAGAGCGGCTGCATTCTTGAACAGGATCCCGTTTGCGGCGCCAAGGCCGGTGCCGACCATGACAGCCATGGGCGTGGCGAGACCGAGCGCGTCGGGACAGGCGATGACGAAAACGGTGATGGTCAAGGTCATCGCGAACAGCAGGGGCTGGCCGAGCCACCAGAACCAGACGGCGAAGGTCGTAAGCCCGATGAGGATCGCGGCGAGCACCAGCCATTGCGAAGCACGATCGGCGAGCAGCTGCGCCGGCGCCTTCGAGTTCTGGGCCTCCTGGACCAGCTTGACGATCTGGGCAAGAGCCGTGTCGGCACCCACCTTGGTGGAGCGATAGCGCAGCGTGCCACTCTTGTTGATGGTCGCCCCGATGACCTTATCGCCGACCTTCTTTGTCACCGGCATCGACTCGCCGGTCAGCATCGATTCATCAATGGTCGAGGCGCCCTCGATCACCTCGCCATCAACGGGGAGCTTGTTGCCGGGCCGCAGGACCACGATGTCGCCGAGCACCATATCCGCAGTCGCAACCTCGACCTCCTTGCCACCACGGAAAACGGACGCCCTGGGCGGGGCGAGGTTGAGCAGGGCCCTGATTGCTGCCGAAGCCCCGGCGCGGGCGCGCATCTCCAGCCAATGGCCGAGCAGGATGAACACGAGGAGAACACTCGCGGCCTCATAGAACTGCTGCCCCTCGAAGAAGAAGGTCGCGCCGACGCTGAACAGGTAGCCGGTGCCGACGCTCAGCACCACCAGCACGGCCATGTTGAGGACGCCGTTGCGAAGGGCTCGCCAGGCGGCGATCAGGAAGGGCCAGACCGGATAAAGGATCGCGGCGCTGGCGAGGAAAAACATTGCAAGGTCTTCACTCAGCCCGAAAGGCGGGCGCAGCCACGGCTCGCCCAGGCCCATCGGCTCCATGGCGAAAATCGGCAGGGCGAAGACCAGGCTGACAAAGAAACGGTTGCGCATGTCCTTGACCATGCCCTGCATGTCCATGCCGGCACCGTGTCCCATCTCATGAGCCATGGCGTCGTGTGGCACCTTGTCAGCAACCGTCCTCTCGCCCGCCGGAGCCGGCTCGGTCATGGCGGCGTGCCCCCCATGATCGTGCCCGCCATGATCGTGGCCGGTGTGCCCAGCGGTCGCGCGCGAATGCCCCGGCGGAGCGGTCGTGTTATCGGCAATGCACAGATGCCGCGGCACCGTCTCGCCACGGCAATGGAAGCCGCAGACCTCGATTTCCCGCGCAAGGGTCTGGGGGTTCGTCCGCTCTTCATCGAACTCAACGGTCGCTGTGGTCGATCCCGCGTTCATCGCGACACCCGCGACACCCGGCAACGCCGCGAGACGTTTTTCGACGGCTGCGAAATCCATCGTCCCGACAAGGTCGCGCACTTCCAGATTGACCTTTTTCATCATCGTTCTCCGTGCAGCGGTTCGTGGCAGCGATCGCACCATCCGCGGTGTCTCAGCTTCGGTAGGCAAAGGTCGACATCATGCCGCTCGCCATGTGGTAGAGATGGTGACAGTGGAACGCCCATCTGCCGGGATTGACGGCATCGACGGCGATAGTGATCGAGCGCATCGGCGGCACCAGCACGGTGTCGCGAACAGCGCCCTGAAAGCGCTGCCCATCAATCGCGACCACTTGGAAGTGATGGCCGTGCAAATGCATTGGATGGGCCATCATGGTGTCATTGCGCAGCGTGACCTCGACGCGATCGCCCTTGTCCACAAGGATGGGATCACTGGTTTCGAGTCCCCAGCGATAGGCAGCCATATCGCCGGTGAGCGCCATTTCGAACGTCTTTTCCGCAGGGCGTGATGCTAGCGGCGCCATTGCCCGAAGTTGTGCCTCGAGCGCCAGGTCAAGAACCGGAGCATCAACATCCACCGCCGGCCCGAGCTTGGCGACCGCCGCCCCCGCCGGACGCAGGACAATTCCGGTCCGTTCCTTGCTTCCCTCGCGCAGCGCCAGGATCGGAAAGGAGGAGCTGAGGTCGCGCGGCAACTGCACGCGCACGTCGAGGCGCTGTCCCATTGTCATCGGAAATCGCCGACCCCTGACCGGTTCGATAGGCTGACCGTCGACCGCGATCAGTTCGCCTTCAAGTTCCCCGAAATCCATCGTAAACGCCGTCGCCGTCGCGCCGTTGATGATCCGCACGCGCACGCGTCCGCCCCGTTCGACCGGCACGATCTCGGGGTCGTTCAGGGACCGGTCATTGGCCAGATAGGCGTTATACTCGATGTCATTGATATCCATCACCATGCCGCCATCTTTCATTCCTGCCATGGCGTCGGTTTGCGCTCCCGACATATCCATGCCGTCCATCGGCATGGAGCCGCCGGTGTTCTTACTCTGCAGCCCAGCCAGCAGCTCCTGAGGCGACGAGAACGAGAAATCGTGGAGCAGGATGACAGCCTCCTGCTCGTCTTTCGCGTCATCGGCAGGATCGGCGACAATAAGCGGAGCAGCGAGCAGCAATTGCTCCTGCAAGGTATGGGCGTGCATCCAGAAGGTGCCTGGCCCGCCGACCGGAAAATCGAAGCTGCGATCGGTCTTGGCGCCGATGAGCGGCAGTGGCGCGTCGGCGACGCCGTCGCTCGGCCAGGGCGGCGTCAGTCCGTGCCAATGGATGATGGTCGGTTCGTCAGTCTCGTTTCGAAGCAGGACATTGAAGGCATCGCCCGCCCGGAAACGCAGGCCGGGGCCGCCGTCGGCGCGTCGCAGGCCGAAGACGCTTGCAGCTTTGCCGTTCACCTCGATCGTGCGACGCGAGATACCAAGCGTCTGGCCGCCCGACTGACTGGAGGAAGCTGCTGCGGCCAAGGTTGATGGGATTGCAAAAGCTGCGGCGCCCGCAACTGCGGCCTTCAGGATATCTCGACGTTTCACAATGGTTTCCTTCGCTTCGCTTCGGAATTTCGCTGTTTCAGCACACTCAGGGCGCGCGGCGCTCGCGGCTGGAACCGAACAGCCTGGCCAAATGCGGAAAAAAGGCCGGCACACGGGCCGCATAACGGTCGTATGCGTCGCCGAATTCCTTTCTTGCTTCACGCTCTTCGATGAAAGAAAGCCGCACATACATGCCGACCAGAATGGGGAACATCGCCAGCGTCAGGAGCGTCGGCCACTGCACGAGGAACCCTGCCATGACGAGGACGAAGCCGACATATTGCGGATGCCGGATGAAGACATATGGACCGTCCGTTGCGAGGCGATTGTGATGCAGCGCATCGTAAAGCACTCGCCACGCGGTCGATATCAGCATGAAACCGCCGCCGATCAGGAAGAAGCTGAGAACGTGAAACGGGCCGAAATGCGGATTGAGACGCCAGCCGAACATCATTTCGGGAGGTGACCGGCATCATGCGAGAACCAGTCGATGCCGGGGTATCGTGACTGCAGCCACCCCGAGAACAAGTAGATCGTCAACGGGAACCCATACATCTCGGCAAATAGCGCCACCAGGAAGGCGCTGAATGCACCGAAGGAGCGCCAGTCACGACCGGTTCGCGGCTTGAAGAAGCTGAATGCGAACAGGATGAAAACCGCCGAATTGATTATTGCCAGGCCCCAGAGGCCGTAGGCGGGAGATTGCTCTACCATGATCATGCTCCCTTGAGGTGGTTGGTGCCGTCTTGTGCTCCCGGCTTAGTTTCCTTGTGCGTATGACTGCCGTGACCGCGATGCCCGTGGTGAGACATGTGAAGCAGAGGACACGCGAGCAGCAACAGAAAGGGCAGCACACCAAAGGTATGCGCCCGGTGCTCAATGAGAAGGAAAAACGCGGCGATCAGCAGGAAGGCGATCGTGACCAAGCCGGTTTTCGAGGCCCAAAATCCGCCTGCCTCAGGTTCTGGTTCGGACCCAGTCGGCGGATCGGACATGCGGTGAACGTCGTTGGTATTCATGGGATGGGTTCCTTTTGTCATCGATTGTCATTGCGGGAGCTTTCGAGCCCATAGGCGACGAGGCTTACGGCCCAGACCAGCGCGCAGGCCAACAGTGGCCACATGAGTCGGAGCCGATCGTGAAGTTGACCACCGACATCAAGCCGATGGACGACGCTCCTCCGATCAGAGCACCGGCCAGCGCGGCCGGATGGCGCGCGCGGAACGCGGTGATTGCCAGCGCTACCAGGCTTTCATGAGCGGAACCTCGCCTTGCCCTAGCGGCGACCGGTGGCGACGACATTGTAGATCGAGGCGTAAACGACACCCGCCAGCAGCCCAACGAAACCAAGGCCAACGACACCATAGACAACGCGGCCAGGGCTCATCGGCGCGGTGGATCTGACCGCGCTGAGATCAAGTCCGTGCATGATGGCGCCGAAGAAATCGAGTGTTGCCTCTGGCCAGATAGCGACGGCCAAAGCGCAGAGCATGCTCATCAGGGCCGACGTCACGCCCAGCGCAATGCCGACGGACAGGAGGCTGAGTTTGTCCATGTCTTCCTCCTGTCACTTCGCGTGTTGCTTGAGCCATTCCTGCATGGCGGCGATCTCGGCCTGCTGAGCCGTGATGATCTGGTTGGCCCAAACCTTGACCTGATCATCCTTGCCGAATTGCAAGACCGCCCGTGCCATATCGATGGCGCCCTGGTGGTGAGGGATCATTGATTGGACGAAAGCGACATCGGGATCGGCGGCCTGGAGGCCCTGCATCATCGGTGCGTCCATTCGCTTCATCGCCTCCATATAATTTCTGGAGGCCTCGGACATGTTGCCGGTGTCAATCGGCATGTTCGTCATGCCGCCGCCCTGCGCCATGCCGCCCTGACCCTGCATCATCCCGCCCTGCATCATCTGCTGCATCATCGGCATCATTTGCTGCATCATGGGAGCTATCTTCTCCATCATGGGCATCATCTTCTGCATCGTGGACGTCATCGCCATGCACTGCTCGGGCAACCCGCCCGGCATCGCCTGTGCGGCCGGAGCAGCTGTCGTGGCTTGCGGCGCATCGGCCGCCGGATGGTGCGGATCGGTCTGGGCAAATGCCGCGCCCGAAACGGTCACGTATACCGCAAGCGTGATCAATCGAAGGTGGGTTTTCACAACTGTTTCCTTGTCGTTGATGTGGAACGGACAGGCGAAATCTGGAATTGGGTGCGCAAAGGCAGACCGGATCGCCGATACCGGTTTGGTTTCGCGGATTCTTGCTGAATCGACCCTGACGAGCGGCGCCGAGTTCAACAGCCGCGATGGCGCAATCTCAGACGAAGATCTGGGGAGGTTGCAGGAGCGCCTCGGGGTCAATGCCCGTTGCCAGGAACGCCTTGCCCGCCACGAAACGGGTGGTGCTTGGCGCGCAATGGATGACCGCACATTCGCCGGCCGCAAAAATATATGCAGCACAACAGCCGGATCCGGACGAGTACGCACAGTCAGGGTGCTCGCAACAGCCATCGTGGTGATGCTGGGCAGTTGCTGCGACATGGCCTGCCGCTTGGCTCGAGCCATTGATGGAACTGGCTGCAACGTCGGCAACGGCCCCGAAATTCGCGCCCAAGCCCGAACTCTGCCCGGCGAAGCCAGCCACCGCAACGATGCTGCCCGCGACCAGGACGATCACGGAAAGTAAGGTGCGAAGTTGGGCCAGCCCTGGTTTCATTTGTTTAGCATGGCACAATTGCGCATCGCCTCTTTGACGTAAATCAATGTCGTGACCCCTAGTGAGTGCTTTGTTCATCAGGTCTCATCCGAGACGTATCGGATGTTTTCCCAGATCTCCCTTGAACGGATGGGGGGTGAACAGGAGACGAGATCATGCCAGCAATGTCGCGTTCCACCGAGGCTATCGTGAGGATAGACTCCGCGGCCAAGACCGTGTTCGCCTATCTCGACGACCACAGGCATCTAGGGGCTCACATGAGCGCCTCGTCGTGGATGATGCTTGGTTCGAAAATGGACTATGAGTTCGATGCGGGCGAAGCTCGTTTGGTCGGCTCCAAGTTTGGATTCCATGGAAAAATACTCGGCATTGCGATGGCGGCGGAACAGGTGGTTGCAATCCGGACGTCTCCCAGACTGAAGGTCTGGGAGACCATCGGAGCACCAAATCTCTGGGTAATCGGCCGGTATCGCATGGGTTTCGAAATAGTGCCTGAGACGAGATGGTCCCGGCTTCGGGTCTTCATCGAATACGACCTCCCGAAAGCGGCGCCGGCCCGTTGGCTTGGCCTGATCTTTGCGAACGCATACGCGCGCTGGTGCACTGGCCGGATGGCTAAAGACGCAGCCCGTTATTTCGAGACGGCGGGCGGGCAGGCAGTCCCTTCGATAGGCTGAGCGAGGCGAGCATCGGCTCCGAACCATGTGCCGCGTCCACCCCTGACAATTTCGACGGCATCATCGAGCTTGCCGATTGCGGCAGGCTTGCCTGTCGCCACAGCGAACTCGATTGCAGCGCTGACCTTCGGCCCCATGGAGCCAGCCGGAAAATTCCTTCCGGATATCTCGTTGGGGGTCACTCGCCGGAGCGCTCGAGCAGCCGCTGTTCCATAGTCGACATAGACGGCGTCGACGTCGGTCAGCAACAACAGCATGTCGGCCTTCAATTGGCGCGCGAGAAGCGAACTCGCCAGATCCTTGTCGATAACGGCTTCTACGCCGCACAGACTGCCGTCGTCCCGGCTTATCACCGGAACCCCACCACCGCCGGTGCAGATGACGATGACGCCACGTTCGACCAGGAACGAGAGTACGGAAGCTTCCAGGATTTCCAGCGGCTTGGGTGAGGGGACAACGCGGCGCCATTTGTCGCCGTCGGGTGCGATCTTCCAACCGCGCTCAGTGGCAAGCCGATGTGCGGTGGCCTCGTCGTAGACCGGGCCTATCGGCTTCGTCGGGAGAGCGAACGCCGGATCGCGTGGGTCCACCTTCACTTGCGTCAGCAGCGTCGCGAACAGCCTCTCCTTCAGGAGGTTGCCGAGTTCCTGCTCGATCACATAGCCGATCATGCCAGCGCTCTCGGCGCCGAGCACGTCGAGGGGGAATGTGCCGCCATCGGGAGTGGCTGCCGCCTGCAGCGCAAGCAGGCCCACCTGTGGGCCGTTACCGTGCGTGACTACGATCGAGTGCCCTTCGTCGACGAGTGCCGCCAGCACGGATGCGGCGCGCCCGATGTTGGCGCGCTGGTTTTCGGCCGTCATCGGTTCTCCGCGGCGCAGCAGCGCGTTTCCGCCGAGCGCAACGACGATACGCATCTCAGTTTCCAATCGTCGCAACGAGCAGGGCCTTGATTGTATGCATGCGGTTTTCCGCTTGATCGAAGACGATCGACGCTGCCGATTCAAACACTTCGTCCGAAACCTCCATGCAGTCGATGCCGTATTCCTTCGAAATGAAGGAGCCGATCTCGGTATCGGTGTCGTGAAACGCCGGCAGGCAGTGCATGAATTTGACATGGGGGTTGCCAGCGGCAGCCATCACCTCACTGGTGACGCGGTAGGGCGTCAAAAGGCGAATGCGCTCAGCCCATCCGGATTTGTCCTCGCCCATCGACATCCACACATCGGTGTAGACAAAGTCGGCATCCTGAACGCAGCCTGTCACGTCTTCGTCGAGCCGGAAACGGCCGCCGCTGCGTTCAGCCAGGTCCCGGATGTGGTTGCAGAATTCCTCGTCCGGCCAAAGCTCCTTCGGCGAAACGATGCGCATGTCGATGCCGACCTTTGCCGCACCCAGCGCCAGCGACAAGGCGACATTGTCGCGCCCCTCACCGACGAATGTAACGGTCATGTCGGAAAGATGCTTGTGGGTGAATTCTCGCATGGTCATGAGGTCGGCGAGGATCTGTGTCGGATGCGCCTCGTCCGTAAGACCATTGTAGACCGGCACGCCGGCATATGTGGCAAGCAGTTCGGCCTGGTGCTGGCCAAAGCCGCGATACTCGATCGCGTCATACATGCGGCCGAGCACGCGGGCGGTGTCCTTCATCGATTCCTTGTGGCCGATATGGCTGCCGGTGGGGCCGAAATAGGTGACGTGGGCACCCTGATCGTAGGCTGCCACCTCGAACCCCGTCCGCGTGCGCGTCGAGTCTTTCTCGAAGATGAGCGCGATGTTCTTTCTGACAAGGCGTGGTATTTCGTGACCGGCGAGCTTGGCGGCCTTGAGATCGGCGGCGAGCTTCAGCAGAAAGCGGATCTCGTCGGCCGTGAGATCGTCCAGGGTGAGTACGGAGCGGCCATGAAGATTGATCGACATGCGGATTTCCTTTCGGGTCAAGTCGGATCGCGGACAATCGGACAGGTCATGCAGTGACCGCCGCCGCGCCCGCGGCTGAGTTCAGCGCCTTCGACCGTGATCACTTCAATTCCGGCACGGCGCAGCAGCGTGTTGGTGTAGACATTTCGGTCGTAGCCGATGACCACGCCGGGCTCGACCGCCACGACATTGTTGCCGTCATCCCATTGCTCGCGCTCGGCCTCGTAGCGGTCGCCACCGGTGGCGATGATCCGCAGCGACTTCAGTCCAAGGGCTTCAGCAACCACGGTCGTGAAGAGTTTCGTCTCGTCAGTGACCTCGACTGCTGCCGCTCCATCGCCCGGGCGGAGCGAGAAGGTGCGCAACCGGTCCACCACTGGCGGATACAGGGTGACAAGGTCGCGATCGCAGAAGGTGAAGACGGTGTCGAGATGCATGAAGCTGCGGTCTCTTGGCATTAGGGCAGCAATCACACGCGTCGCTTCGCCAGCCGCGAACAGGTTGCGCGCGAGGTCGCCGACGGCTTGCGGCGTGGTGCGCTCTCCCATGCCGACGAGTACTGTTCCGCCGCCGATCGGCATGACATCCCCGCCTTCCAGGCTGGTGCCGGTGCCCAAATCTGGCGAGACGAAAGGAATACCACTATCGCGAAAGCGCGGATGGAAGTGGTAGACGGCTTCGACATTGGCCGCTTCCGGACGCCTGGCGGGCCAGTACATCGAATTGACCGAAACCGAGCCGTAGATCCAGCAGGAGCTGTCCCGGGTAAAAAGCTGGTTGGGCAGCGGCGGCAGCACGAAATCCTGGGGGGCGAGCGTCCTTCCGGTCAGGCCCTTGGGCTCGAAAGGAAGCTCTGCCCTGGCAATGCCACCGACAAGGTACGACGAAAGCAGCTCTGACGGCATCTCGTTGAGCCATCCGCGCAGCTCGTCGACCATGTCGAGCCCGACGACACCGGGATGAACCCGGCGGTCGAGCAGCCAGTCACGAGCCTTGGTCAGGCTCATCGTCTCGGCCAGGAGCTCCCCGAAGGAATGCACCAGCACGCCGCGTTCACGCAACGCATCGACGAAGACATCATGCTCCTGGCGCGCGCGCTTGACCCACAGCACGTCGTCGAAGAGCAGCGCCTTGCAATTCTCCGGCGTCAGCCTGCGCAGGCTGAGATCCGGACGATGGACCATCACCTCGCGCAGACGTCCGACTTCGGAGTGGACACCCAGGCTTGTCATCGCTGTCAATCCTCTCACAGCGGGCTGATGGCGCCGGTCCACATCTCGTAAACGGCGAGGATGGCGACAGCGATGAGGGTTCCAGCGAGGGCTGCTTCGGCAGGATGGAACACGCGCTGATTGGTTTCGCGGCGCGCCCAGACATAAAAGATGATGCCCGGCGCATAAAGGATCGCGCACATGAACAGGTAGGCCGGCCCCGCCGCGTAGACGAGCCACAGCCCGTAGACCGTCGCCAGCAACCCCGCAAGAAGCGGACCGGTGCGCTGCTCGCCAATCTCGTAGCTCTCGCCGGTCAGAGCGAGCTTGGCCGCATAGGCTCCGGAAAAGATGTAAGGCACCAGGATCGCGGCCGACGCGATGTAGAACAGCGCCTGGTAAGTGCTTTGGGCGAAGAGCGTGATCACCAGGAACGCCTGGACGAGCAGATTGGTGATCAGAAGCGAGATCGAGGGCACACCGCGGTCGCTTTCGCGGCCGAAGAATTTCGGCATCGTGCCATCCTTGGCGGCGACATGCGGAATTTCGGCCGCAAGCAGCGTCCAGCTCAGGAAAGCGCCGATCACCGACACCACAAGCGCGATGTTGATGAGGATAGCACCCCAGGGGCCGACAACCGCCTCCAACACCCCCGCCATGGAGGGGTTCTTCAGCGCGGCGAGCTCTGGCTGGCTGAGTATGCCGAGCGACAGCAGCGACACCAGGGCGTAGAGCGCAAGGCAGGTGAAGAAACCGAGAACAGTCGCCGTGGCAATGTCCTTGCGGCGCTCGGCCCGACCGGAAAATACGCTGGCACCCTCGATGCCGATGAACACCCACAGGGTCACCAGCATCGTGCTTTTCACTTGTGCGGTGATCGAGCCGAGACTGGCGTTACCGAGACCGGTGAAGTCGAGAGACCAGACCTGCAGTTTGAAGGCTACGGCAACAACCCCGACGAACAAGACGATCGGAGCGATCTTCGCCACCGTTACAATGAGGTTGATGATCGCCGCCTGACGGATGCCGGCGAGAACCAGGACGTGGATCAACCACAACAGGATCGATGCGCCGAGCACCGCCTGCCAAGTGTTTCCGTCGCCGAAGGCCGGAAAGAAATAGGACAGGGCGCTGAACACGATCACCGCGTAGGAGACGTTGCCGACCCAGGCGCTGATCCAGTAGCCCCAGGCGCTGTTGAAGCCGATGAAGGGACCGAAGCCTGCCTTGGCATAGGCATAGGGTCCGGCGTCGAGCTCGGGTTTGCGGGTCGCAAGCGACTGATAAACGAAGACAAGCGCCAGCATGCCGACCGCGGTGATCGCCCAGCCGATCAGGATTGCGAGGGGACCAGCGCCAGCCGCCATATTCTGCGGCAGGCTGAACACGCCGGAGCCGACCATCGAACCGATCACCAATGCGGTCAGCGAACCCAGTCGAAGCTTCGTCGGGGCTGTGGTGGTAACTTTCGGAATAGAGATGTTGATTCCGGCCGTGGTCATGATGCTCTCCCAAATTTTGAAGGCTCTGATGGGAGGCAATGAACCGGAAAAAGGGGGAGGCAGCTTTGACGAGGGTCAAATCCATTTTTTTGAGCGGCGCCGCAGTACTGGTGCCGTAACGGTCTTCAAACGGACTATCGGGCGCTGGCGTCCGCGACCAAGCAGAACAAGGGGCGGTCGACTTGCGCCCGCCTGATCGTTGGGAGCGAGCTGGACTGCTGCATCGGCAGATCGTCAGGCCTTGTCGGCCGGCTCGGCCTTGCGTTTTCGCCCCGTGATCATGGCCCGGACCAGGTTTTCGCGATGGCGAAAGCTTGCCAGCGCGACGCCGCCAATGTGGAGCAAGACGAGCAGCAGCAGGCCGTGCGCAGCCAGGCTGTGCGCCGCTTCGACCCACGACACGCCGAAATAGGCGTCCGTCGTCATCAGCCATCCGGTCAGCGCGGTTGAACCCATCGCCGCAATCAGCGCGATCACCATTGCGCCGCCAGCCGGATTATGGCCGATGTAGCGGGCTTCGCGGCCGCGCAGTATTGCCGAGAGATAGCGCAGCACCGTCGTCGGATCGTGCACGAATTGCGAGAAGCGCGCATAGGGCGTGCCCAGAACGCCCCACAAGAGCCGCATCGCGACCAGCCCGGCAGCGGCGTAGCCAGCCCAATGGTGAATGCTCTCAGATGAGTGGGAGGTTAGCCAAGCCGTGACGAAGCTGAGCACCAGCGCCCAGTGGAAGCTCCGCACGACCCGATCCCAGACGCGCACCATCTCTGCCGATGGCTGTGCGTCCGTGGCTGCCGAAACGCTCGGATCAGTTTTCGCCGGCTTCTGCATTGTCGAGCTTTTCAAGGGTCTCGGCATTGTAGGCCTGGTTCACTTTCTTGCCGGCCTTGTCGACGGCGTAGACTTCGTAGCAGCCCTTCTCGACCTTGATCTGCCGGACGGTCAGGCCTTCGCCAGTCAATTGTGCCTCGAGCGTCGCCTTGGGCTTGAACTGTGACTTCGGGGCGGCGCTGCAACTGCCGCCGGCGGCGAGTGCTGGCCCTGCAAGCAAGCCCGCGAGGGCGGCTAGAACAAGAGTACGGTACATGATGGCTCCATTCTGAGGCATGGCGCGGATGTTGCGCCTGTGAGTGGGATTTGATCGGCTTCAGTCAGACGGCGATATCACCCGCCATTGGTGCGGCATAACCAACTCAACCTGACAACTGGCTGACAGCTGTGTCGGCCACCGATCGCACCCGCGCCCGGTTGGTTGATCTGGCGCAAGGACGGCGGGTG
The DNA here is from genome assembly GCF_040321265.1 of Mesorhizobium sp. M0491. Taxonomy (NCBI): domain Bacteria; kingdom Pseudomonadati; phylum Pseudomonadota; class Alphaproteobacteria; order Hyphomicrobiales; family Phyllobacteriaceae; genus Mesorhizobium; species Mesorhizobium sp. M0491. The sequence continues at coordinate 71,641 of NZ_JAMYRE010000002.1, read as the reverse complement.
ACCACGCGAGCAGGATGCCGGTCGGGATGTAGAGCGCTTCTGCTGCCGTCCTGAAGGAGGATTGCCATGAAAACCATATCGAGGAGAGCGGCGCTCGGGCTTGCTGCCGCAATGCTCATGGCCGGCAGTGCCGGTGCCGTCAAAGCTGCAGCGCTTGTCCAGATCTCGCTGTGGGACAAGGGCGCGAGCACGGAGATGCCGATGGGGCTCGCCTATGCGGTGCCGGGCCTCGATCTCACCAAGGCGACTATGGGCATCAAAGCTTTGCCTGGTGCGGTGAAGGCCGGGGAGGTCACATTCAATGTGAAAAATGACTCCAAGGACACCGTCCACGAAATGATCGTGATGTACCTTGCCGATCGCGGCAAACCGCTTCCTTACATCGAGGCCGAGAACCGGGTCGACGAAGATAAGGCTGGCGACAAGGGCGAGGTTTCCGAGCTTGACCCCGGCAAATCAGGCACATTGACCATCGAGCTGAAGGCTGGGAAATACCTGCTTATCTGTAACGTGCCAGGTCACTATGGGGCCGGTATGTGGGCTGAATTCACCGTCGATCCATAGGCCATGAAGCAGGCAGCGCTTCGGATGAAGGCCCCGCCTCATCCTTGGTCGCCGCCCGTCTCCGCTGTCAGCGTGTTGTCAGCTTGGCTGTTCTAGCCGGGTGCCGCGACCAGGAATGATTCCCCAAACCAGCGCTTGCGGGGTCGCCGCGAGCGATCAGGAGCATTTAGACATGAAGCCTTTCCAGACCGGCCTCTTCCTCGTCCTATTGACAGCCTCGGCACCCGCCTTCGCCAACACGACCGTGAACGTCAAGCTATGGGACAAGGAAGGCGCCGTGAACGCCGATGCAAAGATGGGCATGGGCATGCCGGCAAACATGAGCATGGCAACGATGAGGATCAAGCTGGATCAAACCGTCGTGCCCGCGGGCAAAGTGACCTTCGAGGTTCAAAACAGCTCCAAGGACGCGGTCCACGAGATGATTGTGGTGCCGGTGACCGATGTCAAAAAGGCCACTCTGCCATATGTGCCAAATGAAAATCGTGTCAACGAGGATGCGGCAGGCCATCTCGGCGAGGTCTCTGAACTTGATCCGGGCAAGACCGGATCGCTGACGCTCGATCTCAAGCCTGGAAACTATGCCGTCTTTTGCAACATTCCCGGCCACTTCATGAACGGAATGTGGGCGACAATCCTGGTCAAATAGGCCGTGGTTTGATGAAGCACCCGCCGCGCCAAAGGTGCGGCGGGTTTTTTGATTTCGTATTACGTCGTTATCGCCCGCACGATCGAAAAACCCAACTCGCGCGATCCGCCTGGAGCTAAGCCATCACGGCCGTTCGACCCGAGCCACCTGGTAGGTGTGCATGGCGCCATTGCGCGCGATCGACACATATTCGCCGGTTACGAACCGCTCATCGCCGAGATGAAAGCCGATCTCGTCGTCGCGATCGCCTTCGGCATAGTCGAAATACCACTGCCCGCCGGGCTTCCGACGTAGCCGGCCGATCAGATCCTCCTCGCCGGTGCTAAAGCGACGGACGCGGCAAGAGGCCTTGTGCAATTTCCACTCCTCCGCGTCGAGCCGGCCTTCGCCGGTCAACGGAGCGAGTACGTCATAGCCTGCTTCGTGATCACCTCCAGGGTGACCCTTCTCGCGGGCAAGCAACAACCGGACGTGGCGGAATTTCGGGGTGAGGTCCTTCGAACTGGTCATCGTGAACTCCTTTCACGAAGTTCCATAGCGCTGCCTGCAGGCAGGGCCTTGATCCGCATCAAAGGATGCTTCGAGAGCTCGAAATCGGGCTAACGCTGCCAGAATGCGGCCTAGCAAGCCGGATATTGGCAAGGTGCGAATGCCGGCCGCGCGGCTGCGATCGGGAGTATCCCGCTCCCGCCAACCACGCTCCAGGCCGACCAGCAGACCAATTGCCCGGACCAGCCAGAGCCGCGCGATGAGGGATCCATGGTTTGACGCTGCCTTCAGGCGGCGACAGTCGGCAGCCGGTCGCGAACCCATCTGACGATCTGCCCTGACGTCATTGCGCCGGACGTGCGCGCGATTTCGCGACCGCCATGGAAGAGGATCATCGTCGGGATGCCGCGAATGCCAAGCCTTCCCGCAACGGCCTGTTCGTTGTCGGAATTGAGCTTGATCAGACGAAAATGCGGCTCCAGTTCGTTGGCCGCCGCCTCATACGCTGGCGCCATCATCTTGCAGGGCCCGCACCAGGGCGCCCAGATGTCGACCACAACGGGAAGGCTGCTGCGCGTGATCTGGTGATCGAATGCCTCGGCATCGACATCTTGCGGGTGTCCCGAGAACAACATGGCCCCACATTTCCCGCATTTCGCCTCCAAGGCGTTGCGGGCCGACGGCAGGCGGTTGACCCCGCCGCATTTGCTGCAAACCACCAAATTGTGCTGTGCCATGGCCATTCACCGATTGCGGTCGTCCACTATGCACGCCCGAGCCGTCCGTCGCCAAGGGCGCGCAGCGCGTTGAGGATAACCGCAACGTCGATCCCTTCCTGAAGCAAAGCGCCTGCCACCGGCGTGATCTGCCCCATGGCCGCGGCAGCCATCGCCATCCCCGAGAGCGTCAGCCCGGCAACGATGCTCTGCAGCGCGATCGCGCGAGTGCGTTGGGCAATCCGCACCGCATCGGCGACAGGCTGCAGCCGGTCGGCCAGCACGATGACGTCCGCTGCCTCGGAGGAGGCAGTGGCACCATGTGCGCCCATGGCGACACCGACCGTTGCGGCGGCAAGGGCGGGCGCGTCGTTGATGCCATCGCCCACCATCATCGTCGGCGCCAGCGCCTTCTCGGCTTCGACCGCCGCGACCTTTGCGGCAGGGGTAGCGTTGGCGACCGTCACATCGAGGTCGAGCAAGCGGGAAATGCGTTCGGCCGCCCGGCCGTCATCGCCCGTCAGCATGACGAAACGGCCGATGCCGACCTGCCGCAGTTCGCCCAATGCCTCACCTGCGTCCACGCGCAGCGCGTCGCCGAATGTGAAGACGCCGGCAAGTCGTTTGTCGAGCGCGACAAAGACCCTCAGCACCGACTCGTCCCGGTATCGTTCTTCGCCATCTTTGGCCCAGCTGGGGAGGGGCTTGTCGGCGAGCACGAGAGTCTTCGATCCGGCCGCGATCTGGATGTTCTCGACTTCGCCGTTCAGTCCGGCCCCGCGATACTCGCGAACATTGCACGGATGCGACAGCATCAGCTGTCGGCTACGCGCTGCCCGGATGATCGAGTCGGCGAGCACATGGTGCGACGCCTGTTCCAGGGATGCCAACAGCTGCAGCAAAAGATTCGCGTCGCGGTCGGGTGCCGCTTCGATTTCGATGAGTTCGGCGCCGCCAATGGTCAAAGTGCCCGTCTTGTCGAAGATCGCGGTCCGGACTTGCGCAAGGGCCTCCAGCGCAGCCGAGCCTTTCATCAGGACCCCGGCGCGCGCGGCGCGCGACACGCCGCCGATGAAGGCTACGGGGGCAGCAAGGATAAGCGGGCAAGGCGTCGCGACGACCAGCACCGCGAGCGCTCTGATTGGGTCGCCGGAAACATACCAGGCAGTTCCGGAAACCAGCAAAGTGGCTGGCAGCAGGAACAGGGCAAAGCGGTCGGCCATGCGGATGAACGGGGATTTCGCGGTTTGCGCTGCAGCCACCATGCGCACGATTGCCGCATAGGTGCTCTGTTCCGCCAGAGCCGAGGCCCGCATGCTGAAGGTCTCGCCCGCATTGACGGTGCCGCTGCGCAGCACATCCCCTGCGCTCCGCCGTTCCGGCAGGGGTTCTCCGCTCACCGCGGACTCGTCGAGAGAGGCCGAAGCATCAAGCAGGATGCCATCGACGGGGAGCAGTTCGCCGGCCCGGACCAGAAGCTGGTCGCCGACAGCTACGTCTTCGACGGAGATTGTCTCTGTCCCCAGTGTTGATGTTCGATGCGCGACACGCGGCGACCGGTCGGTCAATGCCTTGAGGTTCCGCTCGGCGCGGCCGCGGGCAAAATCCTCGAGCACGGTGCCGCCAGCATACATAATCGCAACCACTACGGCAGCTAGAGGCTGGCCAAGCAAGAGCGCGGCCGACATTGACACCAGTGCAATCGCATCGACTCCGAAGCGGCCTATCCAGAAATCGCGCAGGATGGAGATGGCGAGAGCCACCACCAAGGGCAAGGTCGCCACCGTCCAGATCGTGTCGGCCTCAAGGGGACCGAGCCCGGTTCGCCAAGCTCCGATTCCAGCGGCGAGACCCAGGATGGCAATGACCAGCAGTGCGCGCCGCAGGGTGGACTCGTTCATGCGATGCCTTCCGGTCTGATCGATGCTCGCCAATTTTCGCCAGCGCCGACGGGCGCATCGAACTCGTGCAATAGCTAATCGCGATAACCGGAGAACGCTTTGATCCAACGCAACGAACGGGCAAGGTCGACTGGCGATGATCGCCCACGAACAGGAGACATTAGCGGTGACGATCCGAAATCTCGAACATGGGTTCGCCCCGAAGTCGGTTGCGGTCTTCGGGGCGTCGGTGCGCGACGGCTCCGTCGGCCGTGTCGTCTTCGACAACATCGTCAGCGGCGGCTTCGAGGGCGCGGTCTGGCCGGTCAACCCGAAATATTCGCAAGTCGCCGGTCGCCCCTGCTATGCGAAAGCGGCCGATCTTCCAGGCGTCCCGGACCTTGGAGTTATCGTCACGCCGCCGGAGACCGTTCCCCGGATCGTGCGCGACCTCAGTGACAAGGGTACGCGAGTGGCCGTGGTCATTACCGCCGGGCTGACGCGCGAAAACGGCTTGCGTCAGGCGATGCTCGACGCTGCCAAGCCCATGCTTTTCCGGATCATCGGGCCAAACACAGTCGGGCTGATGATCCCGCCATTGAAGCTCAATGCCGGATTTGCGCATATGGCCCCCAAGCCTGGCAACATCGCGCTGCTGTCGCAATCCGGCGCCATTGCCACATCGCTGATCGACTGGGCGGCTGACAACAATGTCGGCTTCTCGCAGATCGTCTCGCTCGGCGACATGGCGGATGTCGATGTGGGCGATTGTCTCGACATGCTGGCGGGGGATGCGCACACGCGCGCCATCGTAATGTATCTCGAAACCATTCCCAATCCGCGCAAATTCATCTCGGCCGCTCGTGCGGCGGCGCGGATCAAGCCGGTGATCGCGATAAAATCGGGCCGGCACGAGCAATCGGCCAAAGCGGCTGCGACCCACACCGGTGCGTTATCGGGGGCCGATCGTGTCGTCGATGCGGCATTGCTGCGTGCAGGCATCCTGCGCGTCAAAGGCCTGACCGAGCTGTTTGATGCCGCTGAAACGATCGCCCGCTTCACTCCGCTCAAACGAGCCCGTGTCGGCATCGTCACCAATGGTGGCGGGGCAGGGGTACTCGCCATCGATCAGCTCATCGACTGCAGGGGAGAATCGGCGACGCTTTCGCCGGCCACCATCGAACGCCTGAACGCCGTGTTGCCGCCGACATGGTCGCACGCTAATCCGGTCGACATCATCGGTGACGCTCCGCCGGAGCGCTACAGGGCCTCTGTCGAAGCCGTGGCGGCCGACCCCGGAACGGACGTCATCCTGGTGATGAATTGTCCAACGGGGCTGGCTTCGCCGCTTGCCGCGGCAAGCGCGGTTGCGGAACTCGCAAGGGAAGGGATGATCGCCGGCAAACCGGTCCTGACCTGCTGGCTCGGGGAGCACACGGCGCGCTCCGGGCGGCAAATCCTTCAGGATGCCGGCATTGCCAGTTTTGAAACGCCGGCTGACGCGGCAACGGCCGTCTCCTATCTCGGCGAATGGTCGCGTGCCCAACGGGCATTGATGCGCACGCCTTCGAGCCGCAGCGAGGACGTCAGGAGCGACCGGGAGGCCGTGCTCGCCATATTCAGGCAGGTCGCGAGGGAGGGGCGGCGAATGCTGACCGAGCCCGAAGCCAAGGCAGCAATTTCCGCCTACGGCATCCCGGTACCCGAAACGATCGTTGCCAATTCTCCTGCCGAAGCGGAAGCGGCGGCTGGCCGCCTCCTCAAGACGTCCGAGCAGGTCGTTGTCAAACTGTTGTCCGAGGCGATCTCACACAAGTCGGACATTGGCGGGGTGGTGCTCAATATTGGCAATGCCGCTGCCGCCGGGGAGGCCGCGCGGGCAATCGAGGCGCGTGTACGCAAACAGGCACCGCAAGCCGATATTGAAGGCTATGCCGTTCAACCGATGGTGGTGCGAAAACAGGCTCAGGAACTCATTCTCGGCATGAACCGGGATCCGATCTTCGGGCCGGCCATCCTGTTTGGAGCTGGCGGCGTCGCGGTCGAGGTGGTGGACGATACCGCGATCGCGCTGCCGCCGCTCGACGACGTTCTTGCCGGCGACCTGATCGGGCAAACCCGGATCGGCCGCCTGCTGGCCGGATTCCGCGATCGTAAGCCGGCCGATCGGCAGGCGATCATTGCGGCGCTGAACGGCCTGTCGCAGATGATCGTCGATTTTCCGTGCCTTGTTTCATTGGACATTAATCCGTTGCTCGCCGATGCCGCCGGCGTGATCGCAGTCGATGCCCGCATCGAGATCGAGCCGGAACGCGTCGAGGAGCCGGGGCCTAATCGGGCGCTTGCCATCAGGCCTTATCCGTCGGGTTGGGAAAAAGAGTTTTCGACCGACGGCATGCATTACCATATCCGGCCGATCAAGCCGGCCGACATCGCGCTCTATCCGGATTTCCTTGCCAGGATTTCACCTGATGATCTGCGCCTGCGTTTTCTGTCGCCGCGCAAAAGCTTCTCCGACCAGATGTTGAAGCGGCTCACCCAACTCGACTACGATCGCAACATGGCTTTCGTCGCACTGGAGACGAGCACCGGCGCGCTGGCGGGTATCAGCCGCCTGTCTTGCGATCCGGACCACGCTGTCGCCGAATACGCCTTGCTGGTGCGCACGGATCTACAAGGTCATGGTCTGGGCTGGGAATTGCTGGGGCAACTCGTCGATTACGCGAAGGCCGATGGGATTGGTCGAATCGAAGGGATAATGCTCAGCGAGAACACGAGGATGCTGACCATGTGTCGCGAGTTCGGCTTCTCGATAAGGCGTCATCCAAGTGAACCCGGCCTTGTCGAGGCAACTCTCGAATTCCTTTGAGGCCTATCGCCTTGCCGCACCACTCAGGAGGCTGTGCGCAGGGTTTCGGGTGCATTGCTCTCGGAGGACCTTCTCAACTCTGCGACGATGTCGGCAAGCTTCCGATCGGCATTGATCTTGCGCCACGTAGATTGGGTGGCATTTCGCTGCAACTGCCGCGACAGGATATCTATGGTGGCGTCGGAAGGGCCACTCTTGCGCTCGCGGACCCGTTGCCAAAGAACAAGCGGATCCGCTTCCAGCCAGAACCCGGCGACAGCCACGCCCCTGTCACTCGCCGCCTTTTCGATTCGATCGCGGTCGGCAGGCCTGTCAAACACGGCATCTGCGACAACCGATCCACCCTCCGCAAGGATCAGGCCGGCCCGCCATGCCATTTCGCGATAAACCTGCTCCGAAACCTCCGGGCGATAAGCCTTGCCCGGCAGCCGAGTTTCGGCCGGCACACCGTGCATGGCTTTGCGGATGCGGTCACTTTCGACAATGCGGGCGCCGGGAGGCGCTCCGACATGGGCGGCGAGCGCCTCGGCGACAGTTGTCTTGCCGGAGCCACTGAGGCCGCCGATGGCAACAAGCCGCGGCGATGTTTCCCGGAGAAATGTTCTGGCAAGGTCGAAATAGGATCTGGCCTCGGCAGTCAACTTGTCGGAATCGGCGCTGCCTTCCTCGACCTGCGTTGCCGTGACATGAGCGCGTACAGCAGCCCGCACTGCCATGAAGAGAGGCAGCAGGATGAAACCGTCTTCATCGTCGGCTTCGTCGAGATAGCGGTTCATCACAAGGTTGGCGAGTTCGGGAAAACCCCGGTGCCAAAGATCCATCAGCAGGAAGGCAAGGTCGTAGAGAACGTCGATGCTGGCGATCTGGTCGTTGAATTCGATGCAATCGAAGAGGCGAGGCTCGCCATCGAAGAGGCAGATGTTGCGTAGGTGCAGATCGCCATGGCACCGACGGATCTTGTTCGCGGCCTCCCTACGGTCGAGCACTCTGGCATGCCGGGCAAGCGCGGTGCGAAAGGCCCAGGCAAATGTCTCGATCTCCCGTTTTGTAAAAACATGGCTGCTGCCAAAGCCGGCCTCGTTGATGTCGAGCACGCCCGTCAAATTGAACGAGCCGGCGCCATTGTGGACTACCGGCGCGGCGCGGTGATGTCCTACGATCATGCGTGCTACGGCGGTCATCAGCGCCGGCGTCAATTCTCCCGCGGCTGCCATACGATCGAGAAGTTTCGACTGGTCGAAGCGAACCATCTCGATCGTCGCCTCGACCATTTGGCCGGTGCCGTCAAAAGCCAATTTGTCGTCGGCTTCCCGCGTGATGCGACGCACCCTCAGATAGAGGCCGGGGGCGGTTTTCGAATTGAGCGCCACCTCTTTCTCGCAAGCGGCCAGCCTGAGGGCTGGCGTCGAGAAATCGACATAGGGCAGCTTGACCGCCCGCTTCATTTTGTAGGCGCGTTTGCCTGTCAGAAAAATGCGCGAGATATGGGTCTCGATCGCCTCTACCGGTGCGGCAGCGCCATATGAGGCGGGATCAAGCAGGAATGCGATAACGGATTGCTGGTCGTCGACCACCATGTCCGGCCTCTTCGATGCCTGCGTCGTGCGGAGACTGTTTGCGGCTTCTGCTTTCATTGCTGCAACGTTTCAACATAACCGGCCAGATCATGGATCCGTTCCCTGGTGACGATTTCCCCGGCATTCGGGCCATATTTCTTCACGTCACCGGGTAGGAACTGGCTGCCCCAGACCGGCATGTCGCGCTCGCCATGCGCCGTCACCATGGCGCGGCCGTCGATCATGGCAAAGACGCGCCAATAAGGGAATTCGCCGCCATTGCGCCTGGAGAGGCGCGTCAGGTCGGCCGGGCGTTTCAACAGCTCGTCACCCAAGGGGCCATCGCCCTTGCCTTCGGGACCATGGCAGACGGCGCATGAGTTCATATATTCCGCCTTGCCGTTGCCGAGTTCCTGGGCGGTGGCCGCATTCAAAGCTAAGCCTGCGAGAGCTACCGCGACCAGGAATTTCATCTGCGTTTCCTCAACTGACTGGCTGAAGCTACAGCCTTGGTTCGCGAGCACGTTGATGCGGATCAAATGGTGCCGCCCCAAGGCGTTTGATTCAGCGCAATGAACGCACCGGGCGCTCTTGCTAACGACTGAAACCACGATTGACCCTTCAATCGAAATCAGGAGCTGCCGCCGTGACTTTCAGGACACTGCTTACGGTTACCGGGCCGAACCAGGGTGAGGGCGATCTAAAGCTAGCCGCCTCGCTGTGCGAACAGATCGGTGCTCATCTCTCCGTGCTCGTTCTCGAATTGTCCGCACCGCCCTCAGGCGGCGAGTATGCTGCCGTCGTCTCACCAGCCTGGCTGGAGGAACGTCAGGCCGAGTTGAAAAGGCTCGAGAAACGAATTTCTGACGTCGCCGGCTTTCTCTCCCAGAGCCCCGTATCGGCTGATCTGAGCGACGACTATCCGGACATGGGATGGGCGGACGACGTCATCGGAAGGCGTGCCCGCTACGCGGATCTGACCATTCTCGGACCAGATCTGCTGGCGAGCCATACGCTGAAGGATAAAGTCATCGAGGGCACGCTGTTCTCATCGGGAAAGCCCATTCTGCTCGTTCCCAAGGGCTCACGTCCGACATTGAAGCCCAAACGCATCCTCGTTGCATGGGACGCCCGCCTTGAGTCATCGCGCGCCGTCCGCGAGTCGCTCGATATGCTGAAAGGCGCCGAAGATGTGCGCCTTGTCATCGTCGATCCCATTGAAAATGAGTTTCATCATGGCGAAGAGCCGGGTGCAGATGCCGCAGCCTATCTCGCGCGGCACGGCGTGAAGGTTACGGTCGACCGGCTGCCGAGTTCAAACCATTCGGTTGCCGACGTGCTTCGCCAGCATGCCGGCGACGTTGCGGCCGAGCTGATGGTCATGGGCGCCTATGGCCATTCCCGGTTGCGCGAGCGGATTTTCGGTGGGGTCACCAAGTCGATGCTTGCGGGTCAATCGCTGCCGGTCTTGATGGCGCGATAGCAAATCAACGGTAGGAGAAAAGGGCCGGTGCAGGTTGTGCGCCGGCCCTTTTTTCATTTTTCGCAAGACTTGATGGGGCGACTACTCGCTCGCTTCTCGTCCGGATACCTGCTCGATCAGGATCCGAAAGAAAACGTGCGGTGCACTGTCGGCTGTGGGTGGAACGACGGGCTTGAGCGCGCCAGGTTCCCACCAGTCGGAGTGCTTGCTCAAGACCGACCAGGCATGATCTCGCTCAAGCTTGTGGCCGATCCGGTCAGGCAGTTCTTCGTATCGGCCATCAACAACGACGCTTCTCCATCCTCGACCCTGGCCATGTTCGTCAACCTGGACGGACACCAGTGGATTGGCACGCATCCATTCGATCTTTTTTCCCGGCATTGAAAACGCGTAAAGATGAGCATCCGAATGGGCGTAATGGAAGGGCACGACGTAGGGCTGCCCATCCTTTGCGCATGCCAGGCGGCCCACGCGATTGGCCGTCAGAATTTTCGTGCATTCCGAGGCAGAAAGCTCGCGGACCAGCATGACGTGATCTCCTATTTCTCTCGGTTGTTCCGTGTCATGGATTTCGTGGCTGCTTTTGAAGCAGGGCCGGTGGAGTGTTGCCCACTTCGGTGTGGCCCGGCCGTTTGCGACTGAACAGTCTCGCCCATCGCAGCGACGACGTCGCCGTCCGAAAGCTGAGGAAAGCGTAAGTAGTGGTAGCTCAGCGCACGGAACTGCCCTGGCTGAACAAGGCAAACCACACGATCGGCTTCTCGTGCCAATTCAGCGGCCGTCTCCTGCGGTGAAACAGGAACAGCCACGATGATTTCCCTCGGTGATCGGCGCCTGAGGGCGCGGATCGCGATTTTCATGGTCGTACCGGTAGCGGCCCCATCATCGACGATGATCGCGGTCCTTCCCGCGATCGACATCGGTTTGTTCTTACCTCGATAGGCAATGCGCCGACGTTCCAGTTCGGGACGTTCTTTGGCAATCAAGACACGTAGCGCGTCTTCGTCGAGTGAATAGGTCTCGACAATCTCACGGTTCAATACGACCTCTCCAGGGTCACCATCGACGATTGCGGCAACAGCCAGCTCGGCATTGCCGGGGGCGCCCACCTTGCGGACGATAAGCAGATCAAGAGGAGCGTGGAGGGCTTTGGCCACTTCTACTGCGACGGGCACCCCGCCACGCGGCAATGCCAGTACGATGGGTTGATGCAGTTGGAGCTTGCTCAGTTCCAGGCCAAGCTTCACTCCAGCGTCTTCCCTGTCGCGGAACATGCGTCAATCCACCGGCCACAATTTTCTAAGCGACTTCTTCATCGAGTTTCTGACCTGCACGATCTCGCCATGTGAAATATGGCGGTCGAGAAGCTTGAACACCGCGTTGATCGCGACATCGAAATCGATCTCCTCATCGTAGCCGAAACTGTTTCTGACGCTGAGAACAAAGTCGCGCTTCGTGCGCTCGCGCGCAGGCACCGAGGGGTTCCAGCCTTCGAAATAGATGCCGCGAACCAAAACAGGCAGTTGCGCCGAAAGATCGGCCATTTCCGCTGGCGACAACCAGTCCCGCACCGTGTGCAGAACGGATCGCAGGAGGCGGCACGCGCTCGGTTCGCTCCAGCAAAGATCCTTGGCAAGCTCCTTGACCCACTGCTGCGCCTGCTGGCCAGCGTGCGTGAAGTCAGCGAAGGACGTGTGGGAAATATGACCCATGGCGATGCTCCTCGAAGATTTGAACTTCATTCTCGGTCATCGAAAAGCTTTGAGCATTGAGCAGGATCAAATCGCTCAAGAGTGTGCTGCCCCGCTTCTTTTTAACGGTCGCCTCGATTAACTCGAGGAGCCGCCCCGGCTGGTAAAGGGGACGAAGACCGCTTGGGCAGACGGCGGGTTTCAGCCGCCGGATTTCTGCACCAGCAGGGGAACGATCCGATCGCTTTTCGCGACCGAAGGCCGTCCTGCCGAGCCATAGGGAATGCCGAGCGCATCCCAGGTCTCCACCAGCGCGTCCTGCAGTTCGGCGATCAGCGCGTCGGAATGGAACGGCGTCGGCGTGATGCGCAGCCGCTCGGTGCCGCGCGGCACGGTCGGGTAGTTGATCGGCTGGATGTAGATGCCGTGCACGCCAAGCAGGCGGTCGCTCGCCATCTTGCAGAGTTCCGGATCGCCGACCAGCAGCGGCACGATGTGCGTTGGTGATTCCATCACCGGCAGGCCGGCGGCGGAGAGGATCTGCTTGGTTCGGTTTGCCTGCTGCTGCTGCGCATCGCGCTCGGCCTGCGAGCGCTTGAGATGGCGGATCGACGTGGTCGCGGCAGCGGCGATCGCCGGCGGCAGCGCCGTGGTGAAGATGAAGCCCGGCGCATAGGAGCGCACGGCATCGATAACAGCGCTGGTGCCGGTGATGTAGCCGCCCAGCGTACCGAACGCCTTGGCCAGCGTGCCTTCGATGATATCGATGCGGTCGGCCAGGCCTTCGCGCTCGGTGATGCCACCGCCGCGCGGCCCGTACATGCCGACGGCATGGACCTCGTCGATATAGGTCATGGCGTTGTAGCGCTCGGCGAGTTCGACGATCTGCTTGATCGGCGCGATGTCGCCATCCATCGAATAGACGGACTCAAAAACGATCAGCTTGGCGCGTTCGCGACCGGCCGCTTGCAGCAGGCTTTCCAGATGCGCGACGTCATTGTGGCGGAAGATTTTCTTCTCGGCGCCCGAACGGCGCACGCCTTCGATCATCGAGGCATGGTTGAGTTCGTCCGAGATGATCAGGCAATTGGGCAAAAGCCGCGCGATGGTCGAGATCGAGGCTTCGTTGGAGACGAAGCCGGAGGTGAAGACCAGTGCCGCTTCCTTGTCGTGCAGGTCGGCAAGTTCCAGCTCGAGCTCGACCAGCGGGTTGCTGGTGCCGGAAATGTTGCGGGTGCCGCCAGCGCCCGAACCCATCTTCCCCGCCGCATTCTGGAACGCGGCGATGACGTCGGGATGCTGGCCCATGCCGAGATAGTCGTTGGAGCACCAGACGGTGATTTCCTCGGCGCGGCCGTTGGAGCGCCAGATGGCGCGCGGAAACTTGCCTGCGATACGCTCCAGGTCGGCGAAGACGCGGTAGCGACGCTCTGCATGGAGCTGGTCGATCGCTTCCTCGAAGAACCGCTGATAGTTCATGTCGGCTCTCCCTTTGAGCGATTGCAGCTGCCACCGCACGTCTGCGCATTCGGATTTTGATCCAATCGTGCAGGCGGCTCTTGCCAAGGCTTGTCGCGTCGAGGGTATGCCGCGTCGCGATACAGTGTTCGCCACGATTTCTTGCGCCTCGCGTCATAGGCTGCGTTCACCATGGCAAGAATTGGAGATAACCGTTTGTCGGAATTGAAGACCTTGATTCATATCAAACACCAGAGTTCTTGATGACTTTGTGCTCAGTGCGAGATGAACCGATGAATTGATCCGGTCCGCAGAAGTGAGCGCGTGACACCACCGAAGGTTCTTTCCCGGATCCGGCTGTGGCCATAACCACCCAGGACGATGAGATCAGCAGCCATCTCCTGCGAAATTCGACCCAGAACGTCCGCGGGCTCGCAGCAACGAGCATCCAACACTTCCGATCGCGCTTTCACGCCGTGACGTGCCAAAAAATGCTCGACGTCCGCGGTGGTTCCCGAATGCGTGGGGCTCCCTCGGTCCACGGTGGCGATCACAACATCTCGGGCATGAATCAGGAGAGGCATGGCATCGGCGACGGCGCGTCGCGCCTCGCGTGTATCATTCCACGCAATCAAGATGCTATCAGCCTTGATCGGGGCGGTGCCTTTCGCGGCAACGAGAACCGGGCGGCCGGCAGCAAGGATGACACTTGCCGTGTCCAGGGTGCGATGACGGTCGAAAACCAGATTACCGATCGGCGGGCCAGTTATGATCAGGTCGGCAGCGCGTGCGTTGATCGCCAGCTGCCGGCTGGGATTTCCGATTTCGCCGCGCCAGGAGGCGCGGTTGCTGCCGTTGACGGTGCTTAGAAATTCCTCTTCCAAGCAGTTGAGGCGGCCTTCCAACTCCTCCACTTGAGCCCAGATTGCCCTTGCCGCGGCGCAGTCGTCGGTCCCGGTTGGCATGACAAAATGCGGCTCGGCTGCACAAAAGCCGATCAGATCTGCTTCGTGCCGTTGCGCGAGATCCCACGCGATCGCGGTGCGCGGCGCGGCGATGGAATCCACGTCCAGTTGACCCATGATCGTCTTGAAAGCCATCGATGCTGCCCTTCTTCCGGTGAAGCGAGCTGGCCACAAAGATCGAGCCAAGGCCTTGATGCGCATCAAACGCAACGAGATCAAATGGCGCGGTCTTGAGCGTATTCGGCAAAGGTCATGGCTTCATGTTGATCCTGATCAACGACCCGACGGCGAATAGCGATAGCCTTGCCTGCGGACATTTTGCCTGAGCCGCTCACAATGGAGTAACCGATCATGCAAATCCATCTCGATCGATCGCATTTCGGCGTCTCGATGGCGGAAAGCGGCCAAAGGGTCATGCTCGCCGCGGCGTCTAGTCAGGCGCGGTCTTTCAAGGCAATGATGCGCTATCAGATCGAAACGCTCGAGTTTCTGAAAAATCGAATCAAGCAGGATGTGAGGTTGGCCGACGATCTCATCGCCGGCTTCGAATTCAATGACGCCTTCGACGTTTTCAGCGTTTTCGTGCAGAATGCGACATCGGATTATACCAGTGAAGCCGCCAAGGTCGTGGCACTGACCTCGACGCTCGCGCCGGAAACGGCCAAGTGTGCACGCAGGAAGCCAAAACCGTAATCGAGGACGTAGCTGCAAAGACAGTGGCGTAGATCAAAGGGCGGAGGCGCACGGTCATGAAGGTCCTTATCGACAATGACGATTGCAGATGTCGCCACGCAGGCGTTTTCATCGTCGCCGCGGCCTTGTTCGGTTCCATGGTGCCAGCGCTGGCCGATGCGTTGACGGACCATGGCAAGGCATTGGTCGAGCTGAATTGCGCACGCTGTCACGCTGTCGGCAAAACCGACAAGAGCACTCATCCAGACGCGCCAGCCTTCCGCACCTTGTCAAAGCGCTATCCGATTACCGACCTTGAGGAAGCGCTCGCCGAAGGCATCTCGACTGGCCATCCGGACATGCCGCAGTGGGTCGCGAGCCCCGATCAGATTGACGCGATCATCGCCTATATCAGCAGCCTGCAACAGCCGTGAACGATCCCACAGGCACGGCCGGCGGCTGGGTCCGGACCGTTGCACGATCCGACTTCATGTTGGTGGCGGCATCGAGACAGGCAATCGACCTCAGGTCGGTCGAGGCAAGCAAAAGCAGCCACCAAATGAGCTATGGCAACATGCGGTCGGCAGCACGGAAGAATGTGCGCGCATGCGCGATCATCTGCGCTTCGGTGGGGTGATCAACCTTTTCGACACCAACGATGCGTTCCTTCAAGTGGCGGTGGTTGGTGTGTATATGCTTGACCAGCTCATCCTTTGCTGACCCCGGCCCGACGATCAGCCATTCCTGCGACGGCCGCAATGCGCTGACGATTTCTTGGTAGAAGGACTGGTTTTCAGGTGCGCGTTTGCCGTCGCTGGTTCCCGACTTGTTGTGCGTCTGATGATGCGCCAGGCTGGTGGTGAGCTTGATACCCTCGGCGGAGTCGCGGCTGAAGAAAAACACCTTGGCTTCAAGATGATCCAGCCAGACGACAGCGTGTTGGGTGTGCAAAGCAATATGTCCTTGAAGTTGTTGTTGAAATGGATGCGACCGCCCGCTGAGACGTCAAGCCTTTACGATGATTGCAAATCCAGAGTCGCCAGGATCGAGCCGGGTTCGATGACGGGCATTCGTTGTGGCGACAATCGTCGCGCGACCACCTGCCGGCGCAACGATCTCGTGCAGCGCGCCTTCAACTCGAATTTCGGCTATTCGGTCACCCGCCTTGATCGTGTCGCCGCTGGCAATGAACCACTGCTCCAGAATGCCTTCGGGCAGCATGCTCGACGCCCATAGCGTTTCGTCGACCTTGATATACTGCATCGCAATTCTCCTTGTGCAGCTGCAGTGTATCCTCCTCGCCGGCGCGGGCATTGATCCCGATCAAGGCCAAGCAACTGCCTGTTGCGATGTTGATGTCATCAACGTTGTTGGGGCTCTGCGTCCCTCGACCGCCCGGAGAATTTCCCAAGCTCCTTGCTCGACAATTCTAAAAAATGATTCAGATCAAGGTGGAACGCGTTTTTTGCGTTGATCATCTCGCGATGTGGAAGCCAATCCAGAGCGCTCCGTTTGCTCGCAACCTCGAACTCGCCGTCTTCGACGAGGAGGGCGAGCATGCGCTTGTATTTCCTTGCATAAAGGGGGGGCAGGGTTGGAAGAACGCTATCACCGGAGTGCGTGTCGACATCCGCCCAACGCACTGGCGCGCCTGGGAGCAGGGGCAGATGCCGGCAGGGACCGGCGACGCTGTAAGCGACGGTTCTTAGGATTTGGATTCGACGATCAGCGCCATGCGTACGAGATGGGAGAGACTGCCTGCACGCATCTTGCTCATCACATTGGCGCGATGAATCTCGACAGTGCGCGGGCTTATTCCCAGATCATACGCGATCGTCTTGTTTGGCAGACCTGACACTAGCCCATCCAGCACCTGCCGCTCCCGTTCCGACAAAGTCGACAGACGCCCATTGATTTCCGCAGATTGCGGATGCGTCGCGTGCACCTGATGGCGGTTGGCCAGCGCGGACCGTATAGCATCGATCAGCATCTCGTCGTCGAACGGCTTTTCGATAAAATCGGCCGCTCCCTCTTTCATGGCCTGAACAGCGAGCGCCACATCGGCATGGCCCGTCATGACAATGACCGGGAGCGTGTGTCCACGGGCTCTGAGCTGCCGCAGGAACTCTATGCCGTCGATCCCGGGCATGCGCACGTCGGTGACGATACAGCCCTCGAGATTGCCCGACGCCGTCGATAGAAAAGCCGTGGCCGATTCATGCAGGCGTACGGCAAAGTCCGCAGTGCCCAAAAGAAAACCCAGCGACTTGCGGACGTCCACGTCATCGTCGACCACGTGCACCAGATCACTAGCGGCCATTGGTGACCTCATCTTTCTCGACGATGCGCAACGTAAACCGAAAGGCGGTCCCGCCGGTCGGCATTGCCTCGGCCCATATGTGACCGCCATGTGACTCGACGATGGTGCGGCAAATAGAAAGGCCGACGCCCATGCCCTGCTTTTTCGTGGTTACGAATGGCTGGAAAAGTTGTGCGGAAACCTCCGGTGCCAGACCGGCGCCGGTGTCGATGACGCTTACCTCTGCCATACCGTCGTTCCGGGCAACGGTCGTGACTTTCAATTCGCGGCGCGGCGCGTCCTGCATGGCCTCAACCGCGTTGCGCATCAGATTGAGAAGAACCTGCTGAATCTGGATGCGGTCGGTCAAGACCAGTTCGGCGGCAGGGTCAAGCTTGTAGCTGACGAGGACATTTATCTCCCTGGCGCCAACCAGGGCCAGGGACGAAGCTTCCTCGATCAGCGCGGGCAGTCGTTCGATCTGACGCTCGCTTTCGCCCCTTGCAACAAAATCCCTCAGATGACGAATGACGTCGCCTGCCCGCAGCGCCTGCTCAGCGGCCTTTTCCACGGCATCCCGCAGCATGGGCGCGTTCTCTTCCTTGCTCTTCTCGAGCAGCCGACGACTGCCCTTCAGGTAGTTCGTAATGGCTGTCAGGGGCTGGTTAATCTCATGTGCAAGCGTTGAGGCCATTTCGCCGAGTGCGGTGAACCGCGCCATGTGCAGCAGTTCCTGCTGCTGCTCCTGGATTCTTGCTTCTGCCCGGTGGCGTTCGGTCAGGTCGCGGCAAAAACCAGTAAAGAAGCGCCCGGTTCCGGGATGCATCTCGCCGACGGAAAGCTCCATCGGGAAGGTCGAGCCATCCTTACGCGTCCCAGTGACGGTGCGGCCGAGACCGATAATCCGGCGCTCTCCAGTCGTCAGGTAGCGAAGCAGATAGGCATCATGCTCGTCGCGGTAGGGCGAGGGCATCAAGATATTGACGTTCTGGCCTATGACTTCGGCTGACTGATAGCCAAACAGCATTTCGGCGGCGGTGCTGAATGACTGGATGCTGCCCCGCTCGTCGATAACGACCATCGCATCCGGTACCGTGGCCAGGATCGAGCGCAGATGATCCTCGCGCAAGCGAAGCGCGGCGTTGGCGAAAGAAAGCTCGCTAACATCGGCGCCTTCGATGAAGATGGCGGTGATGCGGCCATCGTCACCTTTGATTGGCTGGTAGACGAAATCCAGGATGCGCTCCTGTACCTCCCCGTCGCCGCCGTTGCGCAGTCCGACTTTCACGCCCAAGCCTCTATAAGGCTCGCCTGTGCTGTAAACCTGGTCCAGGGGTTCGAAAAAATCGTGTCCTTCCAGTTCGGGAAAGGCTTCCCGCACGGGCTTTCCCAACACCTGGCGGTCTCCGATCAGCCTTTGGTATGCGGCGTTTGTCAGTTCGAAAATGTGGCCTGGCTCACGCATAAGAGCCATGAAGCCCGGAGCCTGGTCGAACATTTGGGACAGCAGTGATTTCAGGGTCGTCTCGCCGGCCGACAATATAGGAGCTTCGTCTTGGCTCACCTGAAATCCTTGGGTTCGACACGGCTATTGTTCGGTTTTAACTATCACTTCTGTTCGCGCTCGCAAAACGGATCGAGGCGAATGTTTTCCCATCCAGATGCTTTTAACGGCCTTTGACACGCATCAAGGCATGAGGCGCTCGCGAATGCGATTGATCGCGCATTCCATTGTCTCAGCGAAAGGCGCCCGCAATGTCCTACAAGTCGATCATCGTGAACCTCGCCGTCGATTCATCCCCTTCGCCGATCGTGAAGGTGGGGATCGAACTCGCGGAACGGTTTGGAGCCCGCTTGATCGGCCTGGCGGCGGCGGATGTTCCGCCGCTTGTCGCGACGGGCGATGGCATGGTCTACGAAGGCGAGATCATGCAGATCCAGCGAACGGAAATCGAAAAGCGGCTCGCGGAGCTGCGTGCCGAATTCGAAAGGCTGGTTCCGGATTCCATCACCAGCGAGTGGGGGCAGGCTGTCTGCAGTCCAACCCGCTTCCTCGGAGTGTCGGCCAGAGCCGCCGATCTCATCGTTACCGCGGGCGATACAGGAGACAATGTGTTTCGTGCTGTGGATCTCGGCAGCCTCGCACTTGGGGCTGGCCGGCCGATCCTTGTCACAGGAAGCAATGTCGAGCACGTCCGGGCACAAACGGTACTCGTTGCCTGGAAGGATACCAGAGAAGCACGGCGTGCAATTTCCGACGCATTGCCCATCCTGGCCAAGGCCAGTGAAGTGGTGGTCGTCACCATCGATCCGGAGCGCGACGACAGCATCCGCGACAGTCTCGCCGATGTCGCTGTCTTTCTCGAGCATCATGGCATTTTGCCGCGAACCGAGCTCATCACCAGCCAAGGTGATGGCGACAAGTTGCTGATTTTCGCTCGTTCCATCCATGCGGATCTGATCGTTTCTGGCGCCTACGGCCATAGCCGTTTGCGGGAATGGGCGTTTGGCGGCGTCACCCGCACGCTGCTCGAAGAAAGCGAGATCAATCGCTTCATGTCGTATTGACCGTCTCGCGCGTCGCCGAAAGCGGAATTGACCGGTCTGGCCGAAAGGAACCGCAGTGAAGCCTGTTTCCGCAACGACTGGCGCTGCCGACGAGGAACCCTATTGGTCGATCGAGAGCACTGAGCTTCTGCGGCGCTTACAGTCCTCGGCCTCGGGGCTTGCGGCGTCCGAGGCCGTGTCGCGGCTTGCCAAGTTCGGCCGCAACACGCCGGCTTTGAAATCTGGCACATCGGCCTTGAGCGTGTTTGTCCGCCAGTTCCGTAGCCCGCTTGTCCTTATCCTCATTTTCGCCGCCAGCGTGTCGGCATTCGTCGGTGAGGGTCAGGAGGCTGCGATTATCGGCGCGATCGTACTGGCAAGTTGCGCGCTGAGCTTCACCCAGGAATACGGCGCGTCGCGCGCGACAGAAGCGCTGAAACAACGCATTTCGCGAATGGCTGTCGTGCAGCGTGACGGCGTCGAAACAGCCGTCGCCGCCGAAGATATCGTTCCCGGCGATGTCATCCGGCTCTCGGCCGGAAACCTTATTCCCGCGGACGGGATCATTCTGGAGGCACGCGATTTCAATGTCAGCGAGGCCGTGCTGACCGGCGAAACCTTCCCCGTTGTGAAAGCACCAGGGCTGTCGTCTCGCGAGGCGTCCCTGGCACAGCGCATCAATGCAGTCTTCATGGGCACATCGGTCCGGAGCGGCACCGCAACGGTGCTGGCGGCGGCGACCGGCGTCCACACCGAATTCGCAGCCATCGCCACATCCCTGGAGCGGAAAATTCCCGAGACCGGGTTTGCTCGGGGCATTCGACTGTTCGGGTATCTGATGACCGAGATCATGCTGGCAATTGTGATCATCGTGTTCTTCGCCAATCTGATGCTGCATCGACCGCTGGTTGAATCGCTGCTGTTCTCGTTGGCGCTCGCGGTCGGTCTCACCCCAGAGCTGCTCCCGGCCATCATCAGTGTGACCCTGGCCAGGGGTGCACGCGCCATGGCGGCCAATGGTGTCATCGTGCGCCGTCTCGACGCGATCGAGAACCTGGGCAGTATGGACCTGCTCTGTACCGACAAAACCGGGACGTTGACAGAAGGCGTCATCCATCTCGACGGATGGCTCGATGTCGATGGCAGTCCATGCCCCGACGTGCTGCGTTGGGCGCGTCTCAACGCGACCTTGCAGACCGGACTGAAGAACCCGCTAGACGAAGCGATTGCCAGCGGCGTCCAGGGCGAGGGCGCGTCGTTGGCCGGCTTCGCGAAGGTTGACGAGATCCCCTACGATTTCATCCGGAAGCGGCTATCCGTCGTTGTGCGGACCGAGCAAGCCGAAGAGACCCTGATCACCAAGGGTGCCGTTCAAAATGTCCTCGAAACCTGCGGTTCGGTCCGAATCGGCAAGCGCCTGGAGCCCCTCGATGCGGCGAGCCGGGCGGCGATTGAGGAAAAATTCCGGCGCTGGAGTGCGGATGGCTACCGTGTCCTGGGTGTGGCAATCCGTCGATTTGAAAACCAGAATGCTTTCAGCAGGGAAGATGAAGTCGGTCTCACCTTCGTGGGCTTCCTGATTTTTCTCGATCCGCCAAAGGCTGGCGTAAAGGAGACGCTGGCACAGCTCGCCCGCCGCGGTATCGCGGTCAAGGTCATCTCTGGCGATAACCGGTATGTTGCCGCCCATCTGGCTCAGGCTGTCGGCTTGCGCGCTGACAGGATCATGACTGGCGACGATCTTTCAAAGCTGACGAAGAGCGCTCTGTTCGCCGGCGTCCAGCAAACCGACCTGTTCGTCGAAATCGACCCAAATCAAAAGGAGCGCATCGTTGAGGCATTGCGGACCCGCGGCCACGTCGTCGGTTACCTGGGTGACGGCATCAACGACGCGCCGGCCCTGCATGAGGCCGACATCGGCATTTCCGTCGACAGCGCAGTCGATGTCGCGCGCGAGGCGGCCGACATCATCCTTCTCAAACAGGATCTTGGCGTGCTCGTGCGCGGCGTTGATGATGGCCGCAAAACCTTCGCCAACACGATGAAGTACATCTCCATCACCACAAGTGCCAACTTCGGCAATATGATCAGCATGGCCGTCGCCTCACTGTTTCTGCCTTTCCTGCCGCTCCTCGCGACCCAGATCCTGCTCAACAATTTTCTTTCGGACATTCCTTCGCTTGCCATTGCAAGTGACAATGTCGACGCGGACCAGCTGCGCCGACCGCGCCACTGGGATATTCGTTTCGTGCGGCGATTCATGGTCAGCTTTGGCCTGGTCAGTTCGCTGTTCGATTTTGCGACCTTTGCTTTCCTGCTGTTCTTTGCGCACGCAAGCGCGGCGACGTTCCAGACTGGATGGTTTGTCGAGTCCCTGCTCACGGAACTCGCCATTGTGCTCATCGTGCGGACCCACCAGGCGGTGTGGGCGAGCCGCCCAAGCGTATTGCTTGCGGTGTTGACGTTCGTGGTAGCGATCGTCTCAATCGTCTTGCCCTATGTTCCCCTTGCGGCCTGGTTCGGCTTCGTGCCGCTGCCATGGCCCGTACTTGCCGGCCTCGTCGCGATCACTGGACTCTACCTCGTCGTTTCGGAAGCAACCAAACGCTGGTTTTTCGCGCATGAGAGCCGCGTTTCAAGCGAGCAGAAGCCTAGGCAGGGCATGGGCGGCAAGAGCATGTCGCGCCACGCGTTCCAGCAATGATGCTGGGACATTGGGGGCAATGTCCAGCAATGGCACCTTGTCGATTTGTCCGCCGCGTCCGTTGATCGAGCAGCAGCAACGACCTTCGAGGCAAAAAAGTCTGGCGACGGAGGCACCCGCCAATTTGCGCTAACGCAAAGAACCTCCGTCTTGGAATCGGTAGTTTCCTGGCAACGGGCGAACGGTCGAGCCTTGGTATTGGGCCGCTTCGGTGCAGCATTTGGCGCTGTGTTGGGGGGCAGGTCGTGGAAAAATCGATCGGCACTGACTGATGGCGAGCGTGCCTGCAAAGGGAAGGAATACAGACATGAAACGAGAGTCTCGGAGGCACGACGTGATCGAAGAGTGGCCGAACCTTGTTTTCAGTTCGGAAGCAGCAAGTGGCGCAAAGGAAGGCAATTCCCTGCTGCCCATGCTCATTGCCGGGCTCGCGCTGATTGTCGTCGGCGGGATCGTCGTGATGGCGTTTGTGTAGAAAGGGCAAGCTTACAGTTCGGCATTCAAACACTATCCAACCTCCACGACCGCCGGCGCCAGGCGTCGATCTGGATTGGTCGCAACAGGATGTATGCATGGACGGGACACAACACGGTAAATCAACAGCCATCGTCGACGGCGTCCAGCTGCCAACGGTTCTTGACGAGGAGATGATCCAGAGGGTCGTCCACGGCTTCTACGAAGAAATCCGTCACGATATCCTGCTGGGCCCCATATTCAACACCGCGATAGCCGAGGATGCGTGGCCTACTCATCTGGCGAAGATGTGTGATTTCTGGTCCGCCACACTGCTGCGGACCTCCCGCTACGCTGGTCGGCCATTGCCGCCGCACCTGGCTATTGCGGGCCTTGGCGAGATGCACTTCCGGCGTTGGCTTTCCCTGTTTCGCGCCGTTGTGAAGCGCGTTTGCCCGCCCGAAGTGGCGGCGATTTTCATCGCACGCGCCTTGCGCATCGCGCACAGCTTTCGCCTTGCTGTCGCATTCAACAGGGGCGAAGACACAATCCAGGTCGAACCGATTCTCGAGGGCAGTCTCTGAAGCTGCCTGTTGATCGAGATCAATGTCACGGGCTGCTGGCCGCGCAATGATCGCCAAGCCAGGAGCACATGCCATGAGTTTTCTCGACTACCTCATTTCAAGCGACGCCAGGACGGCCTTGATGGGCCGCATGATGCAAAGGCTCGGCGTCGACAGGCAACTGAAGGTCGTGGCGGATCATGGAGCCGTGATCAATCGAGCGGTGGACCGCTGCCGCTCCTGCGGCCATCAGGACGAATGCATGACCTGGCTCGATGAACACGAGCATGCCAGCGAGCCGCCGGACTACTGCCGCAACCGAGACCTGATTGCACGGCTGCAACACGTATCTGGCGAAGGATAGTAGCTCCAACATCGGCACGCGGCTGCTCGACTTCGCGGATCCTCATCATGGTCTTGATCGCGGTTGACGTCGCCGGTCGTAGCGACCAAGCGTGACTTGCCTGCCGTTTGAGCGCCACAGTGCGTCCGGGTGCGCAAGGGCAGCGCTCCACCCACATGGGAAGAACCACAATGTTCTGGGTCATGGCTGCAATCCTTACGCTAGGTTCCAGCATGGCGGTTCTCTTGCCTCTGGCCGGCGGCATGAAAGGGATTGCGCCCGCAGGCGATCACGACCTTGAAGTCTATCGCGACCAGCTTGCCGAACTCGACCGCGACGTCGGGCGCGGCCTGATCCGTGCCATCGATGCCGGCGAGGCGCGTGCCGAGATCGGCCGCCGCATCCTGCGCCTCGGCCCAGCCGCTCAGCCGGGGGCTGACAATGCGCAGCTGTCGCTGGCGGCAAAACTGATCGCCACGGTCGCCGTGCTGGCGGTGCCGCTGGTCAGTTGGGGTCTCTACGGCGCGTTGGGGTCACCGGACCTGCCCTCGCAGCCGCTTGCCGAGAGGCTTGGCAAGAACCCTGCGGCCACCTCGGTCGACGAGTTGGTTGCCCGCGCCGAGGCGCATCTCGCCGCCAAGCCCCTTGACGGCAAGGGTTGGGACGTCCTGGCGCCAGTCTATGTGCGCATGCAGCGCTTCCCTGACGCGGTGATCGCCTATCGCAATGCCATTCGACTCGATGGCGAAAGTGCCAGCCGGGAAACCGGTCTCGGCGAAGCGGTGGCGGGTGCCGCCGGCGGAGTGGTTTCGGCCGAGGCGCAAGAAGCTTTCGAGGCCGCGTTGAAAATGGACCCTGAAGACCCGAAGGCGCGGTTCTATCTGGCGATGGCTCTGGCGCAGGAAGGCCGTACGGCTGAGGCGGCGACGGCCCTGCAAGGCATGCAGGCCACATTGCCGGCCGGCTCGCCCTGGAGCATCGCCGTCGCGCGGGCACTCGCCGAGAAGGAGGCCATGCCACCAGTGCCAGGGTCCACGACGGCTGCGATCGACGCGGCGCAGTCGATGCCGCCGCAGGACAGGCAGGCGATGATCGAAACCATGGTCGTTGGCCTTGACGAGAAGCTCAGACAAAACCCGCGTGATGGCGAAGGCTGGATGAAGCTTGTTCGCTCCTATGTCGTGCTGGGCAAAACCGGTCAGGCAAGGGACGCGCTCAACCGCAGCATTGCTGTTTTCGGGGTCGATAGTGACGAAGCCAGGAAATTCACCGCCTTTGCCGCCTCACTCGGCGTGACGGTGCCGGAGTAGAACCTGTCATGACGCGCAAGCAGAAGCGATTGTCGGTGATCGCTGGCGGGCTGGCTTTCATGGCCGCCGCCACCAGGTTGACCTTCTACGCGCTTGGCCAGAAGGCGTCCTATTTCTACATGCCGGCGGACCTGACCCTCGCCAGCACACAGCCCGGCCAGCGCATCAGGTTGGGCGGACTGGTCGAGAAGGGCACCGTCACGCGCGGGGAGGGCGCTACTGTCGCCTTCTCGGTGACCGATACGCAGAAGTCGGTCAAGGTCACCTATGTCGGCATCCTGCCTGACCTGTTCCGCGAGGAGCAGGGCGTCATCACCGAGGGCACTTTCGGTCCGGACAGCGTCTTCGTCGCAGACAGTGTGCTGGCGAAGCACGACGAGCGCTATATGCCCAAGGATGTGGCCGATGGGCTCAAGGCCAAGGGTGTCTGGCAGGAGAGCAAGGGTAAGTAGCAAGTTTCGCGTTTGCTGAAACCACTGCGCGGCATGCGAGCGACCCCCAATCGATCGCGGTTAGGGGTTCGGACGACGACCCGGTTTTGCACCGATAGCGCCGTGCGTTCTGGACGCTCTGGTCAAAGGCTCAGGAAACAAGAAGCACGGATACTGGGTCGGCGCAAAAAAGATTGTCCTTCACGGCTTTGACGCCGGGTACGTTTTCCGCGACGACAATGGCTGCCTGGCGTTCGCGTTCGTCGAATATGGCGCCGCTCAGTTCCACCGCCCCGTCTTCAACGGTGACATTGATCAAGTCATTGCCGGCCCACTTCTGCGTAGCAAGGTCGGCAATGATGTTCTGACGTATCTGCTCGTCATCGATGACTGCAGGGACCCGGTCCGGAAGGACGCTGAGCAATGCCCGCAGAAGATCGGAGCGTGTGATGATGCCGACGAGTTTCCCGCCGTCGAGGACTGGCATGCGTTTGACGTGGTGACGTGTCATGAGCTCGACGACCTCGCCGAGCGATGCGGAAGGGGATGCCGTGACGACATCTTGCGACATCACCTCCTCAATCCGTCGGCCATAGGCATGGACATATTCATCGGCAGCCTTTCCGGGGCTGACGAGAAATTCCAGCCAACGCGGGCGTCTGCGCTGCGTGCCAAGTTCTCCCCGGCGCAGGAAATCACCTTCGCTGACGATTCCCACCAGCATGCCGTCGCTGCGAATGACAGGCAAGCCGCTGATCTTTTTGGAGAGCATCAGCTCGGCCGCCTCGGCGATCGATGCGGATGGGTCGATGCCAACGACCGGCATGGTCATTATCGCGTCGGCTTGCATGTTCGTTCTCCGGAGTTACTCCAATCTCCGGTCTCTTCTAGACGTCACGTGCATGAAATACCTTGATCTGAATCATTTCGCCATCGAGGCGAATGGTCCAAAGCTGGTACCGCGAATGACAGGCGCGTGCCGGTTAACCAGTGATCGCGGTCTTGGCAACATTCACGCCGAGTTCATAGACCAGCAGTCCACCATAGTAGGCCGTCGCAGTCACCAGCATCGCCCCGCCGACTTCAACCAAGGGAATGGCAATTGTCAGTCCCCGAAACGCCTGATTCCGAATCCAGAACGCAACCCTCACCAGTCCCCACAGCAAGAAGGCGAAAGCGGTGACACCTCCCAGGCTCTCGTGGATCTCCGCTATACCGCTGCTGAAGCCGGCCGCTTCGGCGTGATCCAAAGCGAGACCGCCGAAGAACCAGGTCCCAATGGCGAACAAACCAGCTGCGAGCGCCACGAATGTGGAGATGGTTCCTGCGCCCGTTTTTCGCGTCACGGCGCTGCCGCCGGCCAGTGCCACAAGGTCGATGACAACAAGCGTGTAGATCAAAACAATGGGAAAATGGACAAGGATGGGATGGATATGCTGAACCGCAATCACGAAAATCTCCTGGGATTGGAAAAAAGAATTTGAAAGTAAGGCTTTGCTGACGATATTTGCGAGTCTGGTTTAATGACTCGCCCTGAACTGCGGACGAAAAATCTAGTCGTCTTCGTCGATCTCATCGTCATGGCCGCCGCCGCACCGATCGTCATCACCCTTGATGGTTTTTGGGGCAGTGGAGGCGTCCTGCATGGGGATGGCCTGCAGATCGATCGGGCCGGACGGGACAACAGACGATGACGCCCCACATGATCCTTCGTCCGATTCAGCGGCCGCCGGGAGGGCAAAGATCGTGAGGCTTGCAAGTGCTGCAAGGACAAGCATGGAATTGCGCATGGTCTCGTATCCTTCTCGGCGCGGCCATGATTGGACGCGATATTGCCTTGATAGGGATCCTTTGCTTGCTGTGGGCTGAGGATGACTGACAGCGGATTGAAAGCTTCGACGTGCGACATGCCTTGCTGATGAAGAGCCGATGGAAGCGTGTGGCGATGCTGGGTCTAGCTGGACTTGTCCTGGCCACGCCCGTCACTGGCCGTGCCGACGAGGACGATGACGGCGACCATGACCGGGCGCGGGATCTCTATGAGCACGGCGAAATCAAGGGCCTTGCCAACATACTTGACGTTGTCCGCGCCAAGGCTCCCGGCGATGTTGTTGCGGTCGATCTTATCCGCAAGGCCGACAGATGGGTCTATCGGTTTCAGGTCGTCGGTACCGATGGGCGGCGAAAGACCGTCGACGTCGACGCCGGCGCCGGTGTCATCATGCGCGACGGAGGGGGTGACTGATGAAGATCCTCCTCGCCGAAGACGAGCCCCGTATCGCTGCCGATATCGCGACCGCCCTCAAGGCATCCGGAATGGCCGTCGATATCGTAAAGGATGGTGAAGCTGCCTGGTTCGCAGGCGATGTCGAGAATTATGATGCCGCCATTCTGGATCTCGGATTGCCCAAGCTCGATGGTCTTACGGTCTTGAAGCGCTGGCGGGCCAATGAGCGCAAGTTTCCGGTTCTCATCCTGACCGCGAGAGGCATGTGGACCGAACGCGTGGACGGGATCAATTCCGGTGCTGACGACTATCTTCCCAAACCATTTGAAATGGAGGAACTGCTCGCTCGGTTGCGAGCAATCCTGCGTCGCTCGGCCGGGCAGGCCGCACCCGTGTTGAGGTCCGGACCGTTGCTCTTGGACACGCGCCAGATGCGCATTTCGCTGCGCGGCATTCCCATTGCGCTTTCGCCGCTGGAATACCGGTTACTGGCTTTTCTGATGCACCACGCCGGCCGGGTGGTGGCGCCGACCGAGCTTGCCGAGCATTTGTACGATTCAGGGAACGACCGCGATCCGAACACGATCGAGGTGATCGTCGCGCGCCTGCGTCGCAAGCTCGGGAGTGGCGTCATCGAGACGCGGCGCGGATTCGGGTATCTGATGCCCGACGATTCCCGCTGATGGGCAACTCGATCCGTTTCAGGCTCTGGTTGGCGGCAACGATCTCGATCCTTGTTGCTCTTGCCGTCGCCGGTGTCGGACTGCGCTATCTGTTCGAGTTGAATGTCGAACGGCGCGTTGTCAGCGAGCTGACAGTCGACCTGAACGACCTTATCGGCGCGACCAATTTCGCCGCCGATGGCCGTCTTTCGGTCCAGGCGACCCTGGCCGACCCACGTTTCTCCATTCCCTTTTCCGGCCACTACTGGCAGGTGCAGGATGCTGGTTCCGGCAATCTTGTCCGCTCGCGTTCATTGTGGGACGCGACGCTTGCCTTGCCTGATCGCGCAACCAATGGCGAGCTCCAGGAGATCAAGGAATTCAAGGGGCCACAAGGCGAGCTCACCATCGCCGTCGAGCGCACGATCATCGACGCCAGCGGCCGATCGTTTCGCGCCGTCGTGGCGGAAGACCATCAAACGGTGAAGGAATCCGTCGACGGGTATGTCCGCGACCTTGCGCCAGCCCTCATTCTGCTTGCCATTGCTCTCATGGCGGCCTTCTTCATCCAGATCACCGTCGGTCTCGCGCCTCTGGAAACCTTGCGGGTCTCGGTCAGAAACGTGATTGCACAACGAACGGCACGGCTTGAGGTGGCGGCACCAAGCGAAGTCCAACCGCTCGCGGACGAAATCAATCGCCTTCTTGATGCCCAGGTGAAGGCACTTGCGCGAGCCCGATCGCGCGCCACCGATCTGGCGCATGGTCTCAAGACACCGCTGCAAGTCCTGTCGGCCGATATCCGTGCGTTGAGAAAAAAAGGCGAAACGGAGTTGGCCGATGAGATCGAGAAGAGCGCCGCTGCGATCCGGCGCCATGTCGAGCGGGAGCTCGCCCGCGCCCGCCTCGCGCCCGGCGTCTCCGGCAAGGCATCCTGCCTTGTGTCGGACGTCGCGGCTGGCGTCATTGCCGTCGTCAAGCGGACGCCAAGCAGCAAGCGGCTTTCATTCAAGATAGACGTTGCGGAAGATGCGACGGCGCCAATCGACGAAGGCGATCTGTCCGAGATCCTCGGCAATCTGGTCGAGAACGCCGCCCGCTACGCAAAATCGTCAGTCCGTGTCGGTGCATCCGCCGCCGCAGGCGAGGTGGTTGTCACCGTCGCCGATGATGGCCCAGGTATACCGGATGCCGATCGGGAGTCCGCCTTATCACGCGGAGTCCAGCTCGACAGCAAGGGCGGCAGCAGCGGTCTTGGCCTGGCCATCGTATCCGATATCGTCGAAGCCTATGGCGGACGCCTTGCCGTGGCTAACGCCGATCCGGGTCTGGTCGTGACCATCTCGTTGCCGCGACACAGTTGAGCCTGCTTCAGGCAAAACCCGGGAAATAGTCGACCTTTATCTTCGAGCGGCGGACGCCCATGGCCAGCAGTTTCTGGCGCAGCGCCTTGACCATCGCCTGCGGGCCGGAAATGTAGAAGGTGCGCTCGAGGTAGTCGGGTATGGCCAGACGTATCAGGCGCTCGTCGATGTATCCGGGATATTGCCCGCGCTCGCCACCGCGCGCCACAGCGTGGATCGTCTTGACACCAAGTTCCTGCCTGGCCGCGCCGAGCACGTCGCGATAGGCGATGTCCTGCTGGCCTTCGGTTCCGTAGAGGACGACGATCGGCCGCCGCTCCTTGCGGTCGAGGAGATATTGCAGCATCGAGCGGAACGGCGTGATGCCGATGCCTCCGGCCAGGAACGCGATCTTGGTTTCACGCCGGGCGGGCAGCGTGAAGTTGCCGGCCAGTTGCGCGGCATGGATCGTGCTGCCTGGCTTCATGGTCATCAGCTCGCGCTTGAAGGCACTTGATTGCGGATAGAACTTGACGCCGAGGCGGACTGTTTCCTCCGTCGGCGCCGATGCAAC
Organism: Mesorhizobium sp. M0491; assembly: GCF_040321265.1. Taxonomy (NCBI): domain Bacteria; kingdom Pseudomonadati; phylum Pseudomonadota; class Alphaproteobacteria; order Hyphomicrobiales; family Phyllobacteriaceae; genus Mesorhizobium; species Mesorhizobium sp. M0491. The sequence continues at coordinate 41,193 of NZ_JAMYRE010000002.1, read as the reverse complement.
TGTGAAATAGCGGCGGTTGCCGCGATTGTCGGCACGATCGAGGCCAAGCGTCCATTCGAGATACTGGCCGGCCTCAAAGGCGAGTTTGCGCGGCGACCGGAAGACGAAGTCAAAGCTGTCGACGGCCGATTGCTCAATGCGTTCTAGAGTCAGCACGAAACGTCCCTTGGGGCCTGCCGCATAGGCAAACAGGTTGCCGGCAAGCAGCGCCAGTTCCGGCGTGAAATAGAACGAGCCGATATGGATGTTGGGCGCGAACAGAAAGCCGACGATGGCGGCAAAGGCGATACGCGACCAACGCATCGTTGGTGCGGTCAGCGGCTCGGTCAGCATCACAAAGGCAAAGAACAGCAGAGGCGACGAACCCAGTGTCTCCGCTAGCGCGGTCCGGTACTGCGACGGGTCCGTGGTTGCCAGAATGGTCGCCAGCGCCACGACAACGAAGGCCGAGACAAGATCAAGCCGGCGCAGTTTCCGGACAATGAGCATGCCACCGACGAGCACGAGAGGAAGCAACGGCAGATTGCCGCCGACCCACCAGGTAGCAGGTTGGTCAAGCAGCAGCGCGGACAGCGCCACGCCCAGCGCAGCCGGATTGAAAAGATGCTTCCTACCGATGGCGAGAATGAATTTGGATGAAATCGCCCAGACTGACGCGAATGCCACCGCCGTAATCCCCTTTATGTCCGTGACCGCTACCGGATCGAGGATAAGCGCCAAGATGAGTGCGGTAATGTAGACGGACTCGTTGTTGGCCGGGACTGCGAACACATGCGCAAAGAGCCTGTTGGTGAGCCAGCAGGCCGCCATCGCCAAAGCAGTCGTGAAGGCGAGTGCAATCGGATCATGTGGCACGAGCTTGACGAAGCCGAGCACGAACGCCGCGCCGACCAGTGCCATCAGATAGTAGAGGACCAGCCTGTACATCGTCATATGATCGAGGAATCGGTCGATGGTCTTGATCATGGCAGGCAAAGGGCTCCGAACCCGGTTGTCGGTGTGGCGCGGCCATTGGTGTCGATGACATACCCTTCGAGGCCAGGCGTCTGCTCGATGAAGAGAATGCCGTCCCGCCCCATGGCGAAGGCCGCGGTGGCGAAACGATCGGCTTCGAGCACATCCGCACCGACGACGGTCAGGCTGACGATGTCCTGGATCGGACTGCCAATTCCATGCGGATTGTAAATGTGTTGTCCGCGGACATAGGTGCCGGAGGTTGCGACGCCGCAACCGCGGGGATAGACGATCTTTACGATCTCGTCCGCATTAAAGGGATTGCGGATGCCGACGCTCCAGTCATGACCCGATGCATTCTTGCCGCAGGACTGGATATCGCCGCCCGCCTCGATGAAGAAATCACTGATGCCAGCCCGTTGAACAATCCCGGCCGCATTGCGAATGGCCCAGCCCTTGACGATGCCGGAAGGATCGAGCGAACCGTCGGGCTTGCGAATATCGAAGTATCCGTCCGTCTCATTTTTCGTCTGCTTGGCAATGGCCAGCACTTCCATCATCTCGCCGCTCCAGTCGACGACCGGAACGTCGCCGCGGTTGATGGCCGCGATCTCGCTGTCGGCCCGGTACGTGCTGAAGCGCCGGTCGATATGTTCGAAATAGCCGAAGACCGTGTCGATCAGTTCATCGGTCGATGCACCGCCGATGTCGACCGTGATGGGCATGCCCATCAAAATTCGCGTGTCGCGCATGATGCTACGACGACGCTTTCTTCAGTGCGCCACGCAGCGACTGGATGAAAGCCCTGCTGGTTAGCGTCGCGCCCGAAATAATATCGACATTGGCGCTCTGGGCGCCGATCGCTTCGTCGCGCAGCATGGGCAGCGCCTGCCTGTTGATGCTGATGGAGGTGCGGCGGTCGGATGGGTATTTCAGCACTTTCAGCGCCGTAAGCTGCCCGCCCTGTACTAGGGCCTGAATCTGGATGATGCCGTAGTAAGCATCGGCAGTGGGGCCGGTGTAGACGCCATCGGCATAGCCATGTGCGGCGAGCTTCATGCCCACCCGGAAGACACGTGCTGGTGCATCCGGATATGCCGGCCTCGGCTGTGGGACTGGTATGTAAACGGCGGGCGTTACGGCGAATGAAGGTACCGATGGCGCAGGATCGGAGACAGCCGGAGCCACTGGCTGGACGAGTGGCGTTGGTGATGGTTGGGGTGCCACAGGATCCGCTGTCTGCTTGACTGGATCATTTGGTCGTTCGGCGGGAACTGCTATGCCCGCTGTCGTTTCCCGGGCAATAGGGAACCTTGTTTTGAACCGGGGATCGAGGGGCACCGGGGAGGTGGGAGGCACCGGCAAAGCCGCAGCGGATGCGGGCTGTTTTGGTTGCGCTGAAGGCGCTTCGGCTGCGTCGGCCGGCAGCGCTTCGCCGAGCATATCGTTTGCCGGATCCTTGCCGGCCTGATCCCAGACATAAGCGCCCGAGGCGGCGATCACGAAAAGTGACAAGGCAATCTGTTTCATCGGAATGTGTTTCCACGTTGAATCTCGCAGGGCGGGCCATCTGGTCCGTTTCGGAGGCAATATCCCAATCAAGCTGACAACTGGCTGTCAGCCGAGTTCAAGCTGCGAGGACCCGTCCAAGCTCATGGACGACATCAAGTCGATTTGTCATAGATCAAGATATTCGGATAAAGCCCGAGCTAAGAGGCTCTCTCAAGCGAGGTAGCTGCCATGATTGTCGCCAATGAGCCGGCCGGATACACCGCGACGCAAATTCTGCTGCATTGGGTGATCGCCGCGCTGATTGTCGTGCAGCTCGTAATCGGTGAGGACATCAAGCCGGCTTACCGGGCGTTCTCACGCGGCACCAAGCCAGCAGCTGCCGACGTCTTTAACGCGAATATTCATGTCTATGTCGGTTTGGCGGTTCTGGTTCTGGCGATCTGGCGGTTTGCGGTCCGTCTCAAGGTTGGTGTGCCGGCCGCACCGTCCGAAGAAAGCGCGCTGTTAAAGCGGATCGCCGCTGCCGCTCATTTCCTGCTCTACCTGTTCATTTTCGGGATGCCGATTACCGGAGCGCTGGCATGGTACTTCAGCTTTCGAGCGATGGGTGAGATACACGAACTCGCCAAGCCGGTGATCATCATCATTGTCGGCCTTCATGCCGCGGCGGCGCTGTGGCAGCATTTCTATGTGAAATCGGACGTGCTCGTCAGAATGCTGCGACCCGCTGGACGGCGCGTGCCGTGATGCGATGAGCCGCCTGCACAGTGAAAACCATCTTGTATCGCGCATCGGCTGGCTGCGCGCCGCCGTGCTTGGCGCCAATGACGGCATCGTGTCGACGGCCAGCCTGATCGTTGGCGTGGCGGCGGCCAATGCAGCGGCGCCCAACATTCTGGTGGCCGGCGTCGCCGGGTTGGTCGCCGGTGCGATGTCGATGGCGGCCGGCGAATATGTCTCGGTTAGTTCACAGTCCGATACTGAGCGAGCCGACCTCGACCGTGAGCGAGGCGAGTTGGCAACACAGCCAGACTTCGAGCGACAGGAACTTGCGGACATCTATGTCAAGCGTGGTGTGGAGCCGACGCTGGCCTTGCAGGTCGCCGACCAATTGATGGCGAAGGATGCGCTTGGCGCCCACGCGCGCGACGAACTCGGCATTTCGGAAGTGACGACTGCGCGACCAATCCAGGCGGCGCTAGCTTCGGCGGCGGCATTTTCTGTTGGCGCGGCCATGCCGTTGGCAATGGTGCTCGTTTCACCAGCCGCGTGGCTTGCCACAACCGTATCTGTTGCCTCGCTCCTGTTCCTAGGCGTGCTGGGCGCCATTGGCGCCAAAGCTGGCGGCGCCCATGTGCTGAGGGCGACTGTTCGCGTCACTTTCTGGGGGGCATTGGCTATGGCGCTGACCGCCGGCATTGGCGCTGCGGTTGGTACCGCCATCTGATCCGGTTGTCCGGCGTTGATCTCTGTCGATGAGCAACACCCTTCCTCGCGCAAAATAATCCTACTCAGAGAGCGGTTCAGCGCATTTGCTGTGAAGTTGCGTAAGCGCAACGAAGGCAGTCCGAGCCGGATTTATGAAGAGGGCTTCGCAAATCGCGGAGACGTCATCATGAAACAGCGCAGTTCGATCAACCCCGATATGGTCGTCGACGAAATCATGAGGAAATGGCCTGCAACGGTCGCTGTGGTGTTGAGACACAAGATGCTCTGCGTCGGCTGTCCGATAGGCACTTTCCATACGGTGACTGAGGCATGCCGGGAACATCAAGTCGATGAGGGCGACTTTCTTGTCGAACTCGAATTGGCCATTCGAGGAGAACGATGACGGTCAGTCCTTTTCCCGGTTCTCGGCGAGAACCACAAGGCGATGCGCATCTTTGACCGTGACCCTCTGGCGCCCGCTGACAATTATTCCGTTCTCTTCCCATTTGCTGAGCAGCCGGCTGACGGTGTGCAGCGTCGTTCCCGTCATCTCGGCAATGTCCTGCCTCGAAATCGGGAAGTCGATTTCAATGCCACTGTCGGTCTTTCGGCCAGTCTGGTTTGCCAATCGCAACAACGCATGCGCAACCCGCTGCTCCACCTGTTCCGTCGACATCTCCACCACCCGCGTCTGCGTTTCCTGCAGCCTGCTTCCAACCGTCCTGTAGGTGGCTGCCCCAAAAACGGGGAAGCGTCGCGCCAGCTCCGGCCAAAGAGCGTTGGGCCAGGCCAGCACCACGCAGTCGACCGCTGCGACAGCGCTAGCGGGATAGGTCGTCCGGCCAAGTGCCGCGGCAACCCCAAAAATTTCGCCTTCGCTGATGTATCTGGCGATGATCTGCTGCCCATCCGGTGTGGTGCGGACGACCCGTATGTGGCCAGAGATCAGCACGAAAAACGAGTGGGCCTCGGTTTCCTGCTCGAAGATCGCGGAGTCCTTGGCGTAGCGTGACGATCGAGCGCCTTTGAGAATCTCGCTTTGCTCCTGGGGCGCCATCCCCTGGAAGAGCGGCAGCTGCGATATCAGTGATCGGTCCAGCGCAACCAAGCGGATTTCCCCACGGCCCTACGGTTCCGCGCCAATCGCGCGGCAAACCTTTCTTATCCCGAGTTTGCGCCAGCGCAAATTGTCTCGGGCCGCATCAAGCTAAATGGCATGGAACGGCGCAACGCCGCGAAGACGAAACAAAGGACAAACCGATGAAACTCTCCATCCTCGCCGCCGCAATTTCCATCCTCGCGCTCGCCGGCGGTGCAAGCGCGGAAGAGCACGTGGTGCAAATGCTCAACAAGGGCGAAAAAGGCGCTATGGTTTTCCAGCCGGCCTTCGTCAAGGCGGCGCCTGGCGACACAGTCAAGTTCGTGCCGACCGACAAGACCCATGACGCCGAGTCGATCAAGGGCATGCTTCCGGATGGCGCTGAGCCTTTCAAGGGAAAGCCCAGCGAGGAAATCATCGTCACGCTGACAAAGGAGGGTGTCTACGGTGTCAAATGCGCGCCCCACTACGGCATGGGGATGGTCGCGCTGATCGTTGTCGGCAAGCCGGTCAATCTCGATACCGCCAAGGCGGTCAAGCATCCCGGGAAGGCAAAAACGGTGTTCGCCGACCTGTTCACCCAGGTTCCTGCCAACTGACAGCAATCGATACAGGCATGCCTGCCGCACAAAGGGCGGGCACGGGCCGGACGGACCGAGGGCGGCGGTTCATCCGGCCCTGTTCATTTGGAGACACAAATCATGGGAATTCCACGCCTGCGGGCCTACGCCGGGCCTGCACTTCTTTCCTATGGGTTCAGGCCCTTCTTCTTGCTCGGGTCGCTGTATGCCGCGCTCTCCGTTCTGCTTTGGCTGCCGATCTACGCCGGCGAACTCGATGCCCACAGTGCGTTTGTCCCGGTCGACTGGCACATCCATGAAATGTTGTTCGGCTATCTGCCGGCGATCGTTACCGGGTTCTTGCTGACCGCCATCCCGAACTGGACCGGCCGGCTGCCGGTGCAAGGCCTGCCGCTGCTGGCGCTGGTTGTCCTGTGGCTCGCCGGTCGTGCCGCTGTCTTCTTCTCGGCCGATATTGGCTGGCAAGCAGCCGCGTTGATCGATGGTTCTTTTCTGCTTGCGGTCAGTGCCGCGGCGGCACGCGAAATCGTCGCGGGACGGAACTGGCGCAATCTCAAGGTGCTGCTGCCGCTCGCCGTCCTGGCTTGCGCCAACGGCGCGTTCCACATCGAGGCGCACCTTGAAGGAACGTCCGATATCAGCCGCAGGCTCGGCATGGCTGCGGCGATCATGCTCATCTCGCTGATCGGGGGGCGCATCATTCCGAGCTTCACCCGCAACTGGCTCGCCCGCGAAAATCCTGGCAGGCTGCCTGCGCCGTTCGACCGTTTTGACATCGCATCGGTAGCGATCTCAGCCATTGCGCTGGGAGCATGGACGTTCGCCCCCGGCGACAGCGCCTCAGGAATGCTCATGGCTGTCGCCGCAATCTGCCAGGCATGGCGTCTGTCGCGCTGGGCTGGCGAACGTACGCTGCGGGATCCGCTGGTGCTCATCCTCCATCTTGCATATGCCTTTGTGCCTGTCGGTCTTGCCTTGGTTTCGGCGTCGATCTTCTATCCTGCCATCGTGCCGGCTGCTGCAGGGCTCCACGCGCTCGGAACTGGTGCGGTCGGCGCGATGACGCTTGCCGTGATGACCCGCGCGACGCTCGGGCACACCGGGCGGTCGCTGAAGGCCGGGAAAGGCGCCTCGTTCATCTTCGTGAGCGTCCTCCTCGCGGGATCATTGAGGATCCTGGCTGCCTTCGTCCCCTTTGACGTGGCGATCGACATGGCCGGCACCGCATGGGTGGCGGCATTTGCCGGCTTCAGTCTGATCTATGGAACTGCGTTGATGAGGCCAAAGGCGCGGTGAGGCGGCAGGAGAGCAGGCGACCGTCCAAACGCGGATGGAAAAGCCGCTTCTGATTTGTCAGGCAATGCCGAGGTAGCCGAGGAAACGGTTCGCCCACCCCCGATGGTCCCGGACCAGCCTGAATCCCAGATTGTCGGGAGGCGTGCCAACGGCACAGCCGCCGCTTTTTCCATCGCTGACGAAGTTCGACATGTATGCCCGGTGAAGGCCTTCAAGGACGTGGACGCCGCAATTGTCGACCGAACTCGCAACACCGCTTCCATCCTCAGCCAAGGTGGTGCGGACATAGCAGGTCGAAGTCCACTCCCAGACGTTGCCGGAAAAGTCGGCGAGGCCCAGGGAATTGAAACCAAAAGAGCCACGGGTCTTGGGCAGCGGGTCCGGTTTGCGATTGAGGTCCACCTCGGCCTTGTAGCTGGTGAGCCAACGTCTGGCGGGGTTGCTGGCGTCGTTTTCGACACCCTCGAATTCGCCTGCGAACCGCTCCGCCGCGGCAAACGCCCATTCCTCGTCGGATGGCAGCCGCCATTGGTCGCCTGTAACCCCCGAATACCATTGGGCGTAGGCGTTGGCATCGAGGTAGCTGACGCCGGTCACGGGAGCGCTGCTTGGGATCGTGCGCGTCTCCTGCGCCGGCTGGCAACTGCCAGCTGTTACACAGTCAGCATAGTCATCAGCGCTGACCTGATAGGTCATGATTTCGAGCGGTTTGTCGAGCTGGCGCTTGAGGCGGGGATTCCCTTGCGGATGGCCGTCCTTCAGGAACTCGCCAGGCGTCGGATAGATTATGGAGCCGGACTGCAAGGTCGTCGTGGCAGCTGGGGAGTGAGGCTGCCGGTCCCAGCTGGCCGCCTTTATCGACAGACCCACCGGCACAGAAGTGGCCGCCATGGCGACCGCGAGAATCTTCAGGATGTAACGAGACATGGCTGTTGTCCGTGCCCGGACAGCGACGCTGTCCGGGCAATTTGGAGTGCCGTCAGTTGGTGGCGATGGGTTTAGGCGCCTCGACCTGGGTCATCAAATCATCATTCCACTCGCCCTCGACCATGAAGTGAGCGGTCGCCCCGAGTTCCACGGCCTCGATCAGATTGTGGTTGACATAGGCGTAGACGCCGGGCTGCAGGAACGTGTAGAGGGCCGAGCCCGCAGAGCCGCCACGGATGAACCAGGTTTCAAGATCCTTGGCCGGCGGATTGGCGAATTTGCCCTGTTCCCAGACATAGTCGCCATGTCCGCCGATCAGATGCGGCCGCGTATCGCGGTTGGCCTGCGAATGGACGATCAGCACGGTCTCGCCGACCTTCGCCTTCATGGCGTTGTCGCCGGTCAGCGAACCGACCTTGCCGTTGAACACCACATGCGTCGGAATCAGCCCGCGCATGACCTTGACGATGTCGTCGTAACCATCGCCCGCCGACTCGTAGCTCTTGTAATTGCCCTTCTCGTCGCGCGGAATGTAGAAGTCGCTTTCGCCGATGTAGAAGATCTTGTCGTATTTGACCGGCTTGCCCTTGTCGTTCCTGAGGCCGTCGCGCGGCAGCACCATGATGGCGCCGTTCATGCCGGAGACGACATGCCACGGGATCATCGGACCGCCAGGCGCGCAGTGATAGACAAATGTTCCGGTTCGCGTCGCCTTGAAGCGCAGCGTCACCTGTTCGCCTGGATTGATCAAGGTGAGGCCGCCGCCGCCCAGCGCACCCGTGGCTGCGTGAAAATCGATGTTGTGGGCGAGCGTGTTGGTATCAGGATTGATGAGCGTCAGTTCGACATAGTCGTCCTGGTGGACGACCATCAGCGGGCCCGGGATCGAACCGTTGTAGGTCATTGCGTTGAGCTGCGTCCCGTCCGCGTCGATGACCATCGGCTTCTCCTCGATCGTCATGGTGAATTCGACGATCTTCGGTCCGCCCTTGGCGACCTGGTCGTGCGGATGCACAAAAGGCGGTGCCACGAGCTTGATCTTTTCGCGGGCGAGCCCGCCAATCTCGGCCTTTGTTACCGTTGCCGAAAATGCCGGCAGTGCCGCCACGGCGGCAGCGCCAATCGCTGCTCCAAACAGGGCTTCGCGTCGCGTAAACATGTCAGTCTCCTATCTCTCAACCGTTGCGGATGAGCAGAAGGTATCTGACCTGACGCAGCGTCTCTTTGCGCTGGCGCAAATTGCTGGAGTTCAGTGTCGAGGAAAGCGGGCGCGAAAAGCGCAGTTGCGGGTCCAGCAGGAGGGAAGAGGTGTTGGTACGACTCGCCAGACCTGGGGTCAGCCAGGGGACTGGATCAGCGCTCCCGTCGGTCTTCCCGATCGATGAGGATCCGCTCGGCGGCTCCATCAAGATCTTCGTACTGGCCACTCCTCAACGCCCACAGGAAGCCGCCCAGGCCAAGCGCGCCAAGGAAGAGGGCGACAGGGATGAGGTAGGCAAGGGTTGTCATGAGGATCGGGCCAACTCGTTGGTGTTGGACCGTCTGGCGGGCCGCACTTCTTTCGCCAGCGAACTTGGCATGGAACCCTGCAGACGCAGTGCATTGCCAATGACAAGCAGCGATGAGGCCGACATGGCGACCGCCGCGATCAAGGGCGTGACGTGCCCGAGGATCGCGATCGGAACCGCGACAGCATTGTAGACGATGGCGATCGCGATGTTCTGCCGGATCAGGCTTCCCGCCTTGCGCGAAACGTCTATCGCCAGAGGCACAGCCAGAAGGCTTTCGCGCAGGAACACGAAATCGGCTGCGTTGCGGCCAATGTCGGCTGCGGTGGCCGGAGCGATCGAGACATGCGCCGCGCTGAGTGCTGGCGTGTCGTTAAGACCGTCGCCAACCATCAGAACTCTATGTCCGTCTTTCGCCATGGTCTCGATGCGTTCGACCTTGCCGGGCGGCAGCAGGCACGGAATGAAGTCGCCAACACCCAGCGTTTTCGCGACCTCTTGGCAGGCGTGGGCGGTGTCGCCTGATAGCATTTCCACCGAAATCCCAGCGTCGTTCAATTGCTGGACAGCCGCCCTCGCATCGGCACGCAGTGCATCATCGAAAGCGAAGGTTGCAACAATCAATCCATTCCTTGTCAGAACCGTTCCGCCATAGCCATGCTTGCCTTCGCCACCGGTCCGGGCCTTCCATCCAGCCCATCCGCGCCGACCCAGTCGCCAGGTGGTTCCGGTTTCAACGGCTTCGATTCCGAACCCGGGATGCTCGCTGACGGCATCGAATTCGTGTTGCCCGCCAGCCGTGGCAAAATCGGCTATGGCCTTTGAAAAGGGATGACGCGAATGCGCGGCCATGTCGGCCGCAATCGTCAGCATGGCGGGATCGATCGAGCTCGCATTGACCAGCCGGGGTTGGCCGAGCGTGAGCGTTCCGGTCTTGTCGAACACCGCTGTATCAATTGTTGCCAGGCGCTCCATGGCCGAACCATCCTTGACCATGATGCCGTGCTCGAACAGACGCCGAGCGGCGACCACCTGGACGATCGGCACGGCGAGGCCTAGTGCGCATGGGCATGTGATGATGAGAACGGCGATGGCGATGGTTATGGCCCGGTGCCAGTCGCCGGTCGCCGCCATCCAGCCGAGGAATGTCGCGAAGGCGGTGAGATGCACCACTGGCGCATAGAGCGCCGAAACGCGGTCGGCGATCCGGCGGTAATGCGCGCGGCCACCCTCGGCGGCTTCCATCAGCCGAACCATTTCCGCCAGGAACGAATCCTTAGCGGCGGCTGTCGCCTTGATGGTCAGCGGGCCGGTGAGGTTGAGCACGCCGGCCTGGACGGCATCATCTGGCGCCACGCTTCTGGGCGTGCTCTCGCCCGAGACCAGCGAGCAGTCGACGTCCGATGTCCCACGCGTGATCTTGCCGTCGACGGGGATTCTTTCGCCGGCCGCGATCAGCAAAAGCATGCCTGGTTCGATCTCGCCTACCGGCAGATAGTCGCGTGCGCCATCGCCGCGCAGCACCATGGCGCCACGCGCCGCGAGCTGTGACAGGCCTTTGACGGCGGTGCGGGCGCGTTCGCGCATCACGTGATCGAGCGTGCGGCCGATCAGGAGGAAGAACAACAGCGACACCGACGCGTCGAAATAGGCGTGGTCGCCATGGGTGATCGTCTCATAGAGGCTCATGGCGTAGGCCAGCGACACGCCGACGGCGATCGGCACATCCATGTTCATGCGGCCGTGACGCAGCGCATTCCAGGCTGACTTGAAGAAGATGCCGCCGGCGAAGGCGAGGGCGGGGATGGCGATCAGCGCCGAGACCCAGTGGAACAGGTCGCGGGTCGCGCCCTCAGCGCCGGACCAGACCGAAACGGAGAGCAGCATGATGTTGCCTGCCGCAAACCCGGCAACAGCGACGGCGCGGATAAGCTCCGAAAGCGTCTTGTCCTTTGCGTCGATCTCGGCTTCGAACAGATGCGCCTGGTAGCCGAGCCGCCCCAGCACGGCTACGAACGGTGGGACAATGTCGCCGCGCCACCGGACCGAGACCCGCTTTGTCGACAGGTTGACGCGAGCGGCCTCGACGTGAGCGAGTTTCCCCAACGCAGCCTCGATGCTCTGGATGCAGGCACCGCAGTGAACCGTCGGGACCGAAAGGTCGGTCTGATGAAGATCATCGCCAAGCGATCGGCTCGCCAGCCTGACTTCCTGGCTTGACGGCAGGACTGAAGTGGGACTGGCCAGATCCAACGCCATTTCAGCACCGGGTGCACAACAGCTCATTGCAGCGCTCCATGGGAGATCATGATCCTGCGTACATCGCGATAAGGTCTGGCCAGGCCGGCATCGGCGTCGATTTCGACAATCCACACACCGTCCCTTGGCATGTGCTGCGCTGCAAATTCCTGGCCCGAGGCGGGGGCGAGCGTGACGGCCTCATCCTCTTTCTCGTAAGCGGGATGGCGAAACAGCGCCTTCACGCCATGCAGGGGAACCGGCTTGCCGGCGGCGTCGGTGAGGCCATACCGGACTTCACCCCATGCGACGGTCAGCTTGCCGGTCCAGCCGAGGGCTGCCTGCGCGCGCCCTTCCTCGGCCTTTCTGTTGAATTGCTGGCTCGCCACATAGGTGTTTTCGACGACAAGACCGGTCCAGCTTGTGTTGGCAAGCGTCGCCATCGTCAGATTGACCGCGATGACCACGCCGAAAAAGGCGAGGATGATGGCCAACATGTGCCTGCCCGTGAATTCGCGGGGTTTTCGCGTGGTGGTGCTCATCTGGCGATCTCCGGCGCGTTGAAGGTGGCGGTGTATTCGTTCGACTCGAAACTCGCCTTGTCCTCGACCCGGAGTGTGAAGGTCTGCGCTTCGCCATGGATCTGGTCAGCAGGCAGGCGCACGAAAACCTTCAACATCTTCAACCGGTCGGGTTCGACCTGGATCGCAAAAGAGCGATCGGCGGGGAGGTCGACGCCAACGATGCTCATCTCTGCGCCAGGCAACCCCCCAATGGTAACGACGATCGTTCTTGGTTCGGGGATCATGTTCAGCAGCTTGACGGTGTAGCCATTGCGGATGGAGCCGTCGGACAGCTTGACGAATTGCGGATTGCGGTCGTGCAGGACATTGATCTCGAGCCGGTCGCGCGTCAGCAACGAATAGAGCAGGCCCAGGCCGATCAGTGACCACATAGCCATGTAGACGTAGGTGCGCGGCCGAAAGATCTTGCGGACATGGAAATGCGCCACCTTTTCGGAGAACTGGCCATCAGCCGTCCTGACCAGCGACGGATTGACCGAACAGGCGCCGCCCGCGGTCGCCAGCATCATGTTGGCGTTGTAGTCGGAGAGCGTCGCGTAGGAAATCAGCCCGCGCTCCTTGCCGAGCTTGTCCATGACGCCGTCGCAGGCGTCGATGCAAAGCGCGCAGGTGATGCATTCGAGCTGCTGGCCGTCGCGAATGTCGATCCCCATCGGGCAGACGGCGACGCAGGCATTGCAGTCGACGCAATCGCCGACGGGCTGCCCTGCGGCCTGGACCTTCTTGGCATGACGAGTGCGCGGTTCGCCGCGCCAGTCATTGTAGGTGACGGTCAGCGAACTTTCGTCGAGCATGGCTGCCTGGATGCGCGGCCAAGGGCACATATAGGTGCAGACCTGTTCGCGCATCAGCCCGCCGAACGTATAGGTCGTCGCTGTCAGAACGGCAACGGTGATGTAGGCGACGGGCGCTGCGGTGCCGGTGAAGAGTTCACCAACCAGCGTCGGCGCGTCGGCGAAATAGAAGATCCAGGCGCCGCCCGTCAGCGCACCTATGACCAGCCAGATGGTATGTTTCGATATTCTCAGCGCGAGCTTGTGGGCTGTCCAGGGCCCGGCATCGAGCTTGATGCGCGCATTCCGATCGCCCTCGATGGCCCGCTCGACGACCAGGAACAAATCGACCCATACGGTCTGCGGGCATGTATAGCCGCACCAGGCACGGCCAACCGTCGACGTGATCAGGAAAAGGCCGACACCGGCCATGACCAGAAGGCCGGCCACATAGTAGAATTCCTGCGGCCATATCTCGATGAAGAAAAAGTAGAAACGCCGATTAGCGACATCGAGCAGCACCGCCTGGTCCGGGGCAAACGGTCCACGGTCCCAGCGCAGCCACGGCGTCAGGTAGTAGATACCGAGCGTGATCGCCATCACCAGCCATTTGAACTGGCGAAAGCTTCCCGTTGCCCGCTTTGGGAAAATCTTCTTGCGCGCGGCATACATTGGCTGTCGCACTTTGGCGGAGTTGACCGCCTCGGCCTCGAGCCGTTCTACCTGCGTATTGTCCAGCACTGGTTTCTCCCGTCGCGGAGCTTGTGATTTCGCCGGGCAAATGTCCTGACTGGGTACAGGCAGGTCAGCGAAATACAGCGTCGAGCGGATTGTGACGCCGACTGGATTGTGCCGCGTTGATGCAGGTCAATCGCCGGCTGCACGCAAACAGATCGAGGCCCGGCAGAGCCGGGCCTCGTCGCTTGGGCGGTGAGGGCCGGAGAACAGACCCCCGTTCTTATTCTCCACCGCCTAGCGAATGCACGTAGACCGCCAGCTCCTTGACCCTGGTTTCGCCAAGGCGAGCGCCCCAGGCCGGCATCACGCCCTGTTTCGGCGCGGTGACCTGAGCGGCGATGGCCGCTTCGCTCGATCCGTAGAGCCAGATGGCATCGGTCAGATCAGGAGCGCCGAGCTCCTTGTTGCCCTTTGCATTGTCGCCGTGACAGGCCACGCAGTTTTCCGCAAAGACCTTGGCCCCGGGCCCGACCAACGATTGATCGCCGACGGTTCCGGACAGGCTGGCAACATAGGCGCTGACCTGTTTGATCTGGTCGGCGGTGATGATGTCGCCAAAGGCCGGCATTTCCGACAGTCGCGTATCCGGATCGGAGGCGAAGCGGATGCCATGCGTGATCGTCTGCTGGATCTGGTCCGCCTTGCCGCCCCACAGCCAGTCGTCGTCATTGAGGTTCGGGAAGCCCTTGGAGCCCTGGGCGCCGGAACCATGGCACTGCACGCAATTGAGCTTGAACGCGGCGCCGCCGGCGGCGACGGCGAATTCGCGCAACGTATCGTCGGCGGCAATCTCCGAGACGGTTTTCGATTCTATTGCCGTGACGTATTTGCCCTTGGCAACCTCGGCGGCAATCAACTCGTTCCCGACCTCGTTGCGGCTCGAATAGCCGAGCAGACCCTTTGTTGCGGAATGCAGCAAGGGCCATGCCGGATAGGCGATGGTGTATCCGATCGCCCAGACAATGGTGATGTAGAACGTGATGACCCACCAGCGCGGGAGCGGGTTGTTCAACTCGCGGATACCATCCCATTCATGGCCAGTGGTCGAAACGCCAGAGACTTCATCGATGTGCTCGTCGCTCATGATCACTCGTCCTCAAGGGGAATCCGGGCAGCTTCGTCGGCCAGCTTGCGGCTGCCGGGGCGAAGTGAAAACGCGATCGCGCCGACGAAGAAAAGCGCCATGGCGACCAGACCCCAGCTGTCGGCGAACTCCCGCATCAAATTGTAATCCATCGATAAAACTCCTCAGCGGTAGCCGGCGGCTTCGTCGTAATTCTTGAAATCGACCAGTGTGCCGAGCATTTGCAGGTAGGCGACCAGCGCATCCATTTCGGTCACCTGTTGCGGGTTGCCGTCGAAGTCGTCGATCTTGGCTTTCGGGTAGCGGGCCTCGAGGCCGGACGTGTCAGCGTTGGGGTCGGCCTGCGCCATCAGATCGGCATTGGCGTGTGCGATCATGTCATCGGAGTAGGGGACGCCGACACGCCTGTTGGCGACCAGATGCGTCGAGAAGTCCTTCACCTCGATCGGCGTGTCCTTCAGGAACGCATAGCTCGGCATGATCGATTCCGGCACCACCGAACGCGGATCCGTGAGGTGCTCGACATGCCATAGATTGGAATAGCGGTCGCCAACCCGGGCGAGGTCCGGTCCGGTGCGCTTAGATCCCCACTGGAAGGGGTGGTCATACATCGACTCGGCCGCCAGGCTGTAATGCCCATAGCGCTCGACCTCGTCACGGAACGGGCGGATCATCTGGCTGTGGCAGAGATAGCATCCCTCGCGCACATAGATGTTGCGCCCGACCAGTTCGAGCGGCGAGTAGGGGCGCATGCCTTCCACCTTCTCGATCGTGTTGTCGAGGTAGAAGAGCGGCGCGATCTCGACGATGCCACCCACCGTGACCACGAGAAGCGATCCAACGAGCAGAAGCGTTGCGTTCTTCTCGATCAGCGCGTGTTTGTCCATCAAGCCCATTGTCTGGCTCCTTATTCGGCAGGCTGCAGGACGGGCAGGGAGCCCGGCATGGGTTGTTCCTCGCGCTGATAGCCGAGGATGGTCATGGCGATGTTCCAGGCCATGATCAGGGCGCCGGACAGGTACATGGCTCCGCCGATGGCGCGCATGATGTAGTAGGGGTGCATGGCGGCCACGGTTTCGGCGAAGGAGTAGACCAGGAAGCCCTGCTCGTCGTATTCGCGCCACATCAGGCCCTGCATGATGCCCGATACCCACATCACCGCGGCGTAGACGACGATTCCGAGGGTCGCCAGCCAGAAGTGCCAGGTGACGAGCCGCAGCGAATAGAGCCGCTGGCGGTTCCAGAGCTTCGGCACCATGTAGTAGAGCGCGCCGAACGAGATCATGCCAACCCAGCCGAGTGCGCCCGAATGGACGTGCCCGATGGTCCAGTCGGTATAGTGCGACAGCGAGTTGACCGTCTTGATCGACATCATCGGGCCCTCGAAAGTCGACATGCCGTAGAAGGCGATGGCCATCACCATCATCCGGATGATGGGATCGGTGCGGAGCTTGTCCCAGGCGCCGGACAGCGTCATCAGGCCGTTTATCATGCCGCCCCATGACGGCATCCACAGCATGATCGAAAACACCATGCCGAGCGTCTGCGCCCAGTCGGGCAAAGCGGTGTAGTGCAGGTGATGCGGCCCGGCCCAGATGTAGAGAAAGATGATCGCCCAGAAATGGATGATCGACAGGCGGTAGGAATAGACCGGCCGGTTCGCTTGCTTGGGCACGAAATAATACATCATGCCGAGGAAGCCGGCGGTGAGGAAGAAGCCGACGGCGTTGTGGCCGTACCACCATTGTGTCAGGGCATCCTGGACGCCGGAGAAGGCCGAATAGCTCTTCGAACCGAGGAATGAGGCCGGCATCGACAGGTTGTTGACCACATGCAGCATCGCGATGGTGACGATGAAGGACAGGTAGAACCAGTTGGCGACGTAGATATGCGGTTCCTTGCGCTTCAGGATCGTGCCGAGGAACAGGATGAGATAGGCGACCCAGACGATGGTCAGCCAGATGTCCACATACCATTCCGGCTCGGCGTATTCGCGGCTCTCGGTGATGCCGAGCAGATATCCGGTCGCGGCCATGACGATGAAGAGCTGGTAGCCCCAGAACACGAACCAGGCGAGATCGCCGCCAAAGAGCCGGGCGCGGCAGGTTCGTTGCACGACATACAGTGAGGTGCAAAGCAGCGCATTGCCGCCGAAGGCGAAGACGACGCCCGACGTGTGCAGCGGGCGCAGGCGGCCGAAGTTGAACCAGGGCTGGATGTTGAGCTGGGGGTAGGCAAGCTGCAGCGCGATGACCACGCCGACGGTCATGCCGACGACGCCCCAGAACATGGTGGCAATGGCGCCGTAGCGGATTGGGCCATCCATATAGGCGGACGGGTCGATCGGAGCGGCTGCTTCGAAGCTCGTGTTGCGCATGAGGACCGCGATAAAACCCAGCAACACGAGGAAAAGCACCCACATATGCTGCCGGAAAGGCTCATCCACGCCAAAGCCAGCGGCTACAAAGGCCGCAAATGCGAAAAGCCCCAAAGCTACAATCTCTGTGCCAAACTTCATGACATGTCCCCGATTGCGGATTCCGATATGCCGCGCCGGAAGCAATCCATCAGTCGCCCATCCGCCGCCTTGATCCATGTCAAAGCCAATTGCTTTTGAATTGGGCAGCGTGCGATCCGCACAGGATCAGGAGACTGGTATTGAATCGGAGGAGGGAGCTTGAACTGTCGGTCTTCGACGTCGCTCGCGAACATTTGGTCCTGGCTGGCCAATCCGCCAGCGGGAAGGACCCAGGAGCCGCCATGAAGAGCGCGCATCTTGAGAAACTGCTGCTTTGCGATGTTCTAGAAAACATCGCTGACACCTTGCCCAACGTCGACTGTTTGACATGCCTCAACACGGCAAACGTGATTGTTCCGCTGCTGCGCAACACGCATCAGTATGAAGAGACGGTGATCTTTCCCACCTATGAGGCGGCCTCGACAGGCAACGCCAGTCCAGCTTCAACCCGGCGCTTGCGGGCCGAGCACGTCGAAGACGAATGCTTTGCCGGCGAGGTGACTGAAATCCTGCTGGCGATCGGCCACGGCAAGAAAATTGAGAATGCCGAGGCCATCGGCTTCATGCTGCGCGGTTTCTTCGAAAGCCTGCGCAGGCATATCGCATTTGAACGCGAGCATGTGTTGCCCGTCATCGGAATCGTCGATGTTGATTAGGTTCCGGAGCGCCGCTCCAATCGGCTTAGGTTTTCCACCGTCACATGCCGGTTGTTCTCAATCCGGATAACACCGTCTGTTCGCAGCCGGGTCAGCTGGCGGCTTACCGTTTCGATCGTCAGGCCGAGGAAATCGGCGATGTCGGCGCGTGTCAGCGGCAGGTCAAAGGCTGCGGAATTAACAATCGGGTCCAGCGTGGGATCGATATTCCTGGCGATCATCAGAAGAAAGCTTGCCACTTTCTCCGAAGCGGTCTTGCGCCCCAACGTCACCATCCATCCGCGTGCTTCGTCGAGTTCGCTTAGCGCCTGGCTGAACAGACGGCGCTCGAACCCTGACGACTCTTTCATCATCCGTTCGATCGTCGCCTTGGG
The DNA here is from genome assembly GCF_040321265.1 of Mesorhizobium sp. M0491. NCBI lineage: Bacteria > Pseudomonadati > Pseudomonadota > Alphaproteobacteria > Hyphomicrobiales > Phyllobacteriaceae > Mesorhizobium > Mesorhizobium sp. M0491. The sequence goes on along the minus strand of NZ_JAMYRE010000002.1, from coordinate 22,923 downwards.
AAAAGAGCACAGCGAAACTGCGGTTGCCGCTTCCGCGCTGATGACGCTTTCTGTCTTGAACGGTCGCCCCAGGAAGTCCGGTGCGAACTGCAGGCCGACGATCTGCTGACGTCCGTCCGAAAGGCTTTTGGTCAGCTTCACGACGCCGGATAGCACGTTCGAGTAGCTGTCGATGGTCTCGGCATCACCGATCAGTTCCACCCCTGGCTCGACTCCGTGCTTCGAGGAGGTCTTGGCAAGTGCGACAAGCTGGTCCGGATCGAGTGCCCCGCAGACGCCGCGGTGCCTTGCCTCGCAAGATTGGCAAAGCACGGGAATGTCGTCGCTGTGAACATCCTGGCGCACTGTCATCATGATCGTCCAAAAGATACTACGTCCCGGCAAGCTGGCATCGGCATCTAAGGCACTCTTGCGGCAGTTTGACCACATGCGGCATTGACAGAGATCAAGGCTCGATTCTTTGATGTGGGCAATGTCGCATCATGCAAAATGAAACAGACAGCGACCTGCGGCCGGAGTTCGTTGCTAGGCTTGGTGAAAACGTCCCGCGCTACACGAGCTACCCAACGGCCCCGCATTTCCATCCAGGCGTTGATGCCGCCGTTTGTCGCGGCTGGCTGCAAGCACTCGATGATGGCGACGAGATTTCGCTCTATCTGCACATCCCTTACTGCGACAAACTCTGCTGGTTTTGTGCTTGCCACACCAAGCAGACCCGGCATTACGAACCGGTGACCGCCTATCTCCGCTCATTGCATGCCGAGATCGCAACGGTCGCCAGTCTTGTCGGGTGCAAGGGCCGCGTGCGTGCGGTGCACTTTGGCGGTGGTTCTCCCACCATGCTCAAGCCCAAGGACCTGGTGGCGCTGGGAGCCGTCCTGCGCAACAGCTTCGCATTTCTTCCCGACGCCAGGATCAGCGTCGAAATCGAACCCAACGATATGGACGAAGCCCGCCTCGATGCACTCGCCGAAATCGGCATGACAAGGGCCAGCCTCGGCGTCCAGGATTTCGATCCGAAGGTTCAGAAGGCGATCAACCGCGAGCAGAGTTTTTCGCAGACCAAAGCGGTTGTCGACGGCGTTCGTTCACGAGGTGCCGAATCCGTCAATTTGGACCTGCTCTACGGCTTGCCGCACCAGACGAGGGAGAGCGTCTCCTCCACCGTTGCGCAGGCGCTGACCCTGGAACCAGACCGGATTGCGCTTTTTGGTTACGCCCATGTGCCGTGGCTCAAGAAACATCAGACGATGATCGACGAGGCATGGCTGCCCGGTCCCGCGGAGCGATTTGCTCAATCGCAACTGGCGGCGCGGGCGATCGTGGACCAGGGCTACGAAGCAATCGGCATCGACCATTTCGCCAAGCCGGGTGATACGCTCGCGCTTGCCGCTCGCGCCGGGACGCTGCACCGCAACTTTCAGGGCTACACGGAGGATCGCTGCGAAACCTTGGTCGGCCTTGGCCCATCGTCCATCAGCCAATTTCGGCAAGGCTATGTACAGAACATGCCTTCGACCGCTGAATATGGACGCATGGTTGCTGACGGCGGGCTGGCCGCTGTGCGGGGTATCGCGTTTTCCGACGACGACCGCGTTCGAGGCTGGATCATCGAGAGGCTGATGTGTGACTTCGCCTTCTCGGCAATAGATCTGGTTGAGCGCTTTGGCGAAGCTGGCCAAAGGCTCCTCAGCAAAGCAAGTTCCACTGCCCTTCTTGATCCTGCGCGCATGCTTGAACTGGATGGCGACCACTTCGTCGTGCCTACGGAAAGCCGCCCCTTTGTCAGAAGCGTCGCCGCGAAGTTCGACAAATATCTCGAAACCGGAAAAGCAAGGCATTCAGTAGCGGTATGAGCGCCGGCACGGTCAGAAATGCTCGCCGGCCTTGAACGGCCCGATACGGGTGCCGGCTGCGATCAGGTAGGCGGTCGACCAGCCGATGAGCAGAAACCCGTTCACGCCCTCTAACGCCGCCAGGATGCGCCACGCATGAGCGGGCACGATGTCCCCGTAGCCGACGGTCGAAAAGGTAATGGTCGAAAAATAGAGCGCCGTTTCGAAATCGGCGAAGATATCGAGCAACCGGTATAGCCCGGCCCAGAGCCAGACCTCCGCGGTCATAACGGCAAAGAGCCCCATCACCACGCTGATCATCGCGACGATGCGGCTGCGGCGCCCGTGCATGCGAAACCGGGCGACCAGGTGTCCCATCGCGTGTGTGACGGCGATCAGACCAAAGGTATGAATCAAGACTGTCAGGCTTATGACGACGGTGCCGATGAGCAGATTGAGGATCATCGTCGGAAGGTAGAGGTTGCCGCGGCGCCTTCCTTGCTCGAAATCAAACCGGCAGGCTTCGCCTATAGGGCACAGATTGTCGACCGTGTCAGGAACCGCTTCTCCCGTCCATTGTCGAGCGAGAACATGCCGCCGCGACCCGGCACCACGTCGATGATGAGATCGGTATGCTTCCAGGCCTCGAATTGCGACGCGCCGATGTAGAAGGGCGCGTCACCGATGTGGCCGAGCAGCACATCCTGGTCGCCGACGATGAAGTCGGCACGCGGATAGCACATGGGCGAAGAACCGTCGCAGCAGCCGCCGGATTGATGAAACAGCACCGGACCGTGCTCGGCGACAATCTCGGCGATCAGTTCAAGAGCCGCCGGTGTCGCTGTCACCTTCGCTTGCATGGTCTCTTCCGATTTCCAATGTGGGGACGCGGCCCCTTGTGGAGCCGCGCCTGTGAGTCGAAGATGCGATCAGAAGAAGCCGAGCTTCTTCGGGCTGTAGCTGACCAGCATGTTCTTGGTCTGCTGGTAGTGGTCGAGCATCATCTTATGGGTCTCGCGGCCGATGCCGGACTGCTTGTAGCCGCCGAAGGCCGCATGCGCGGGATAGGCGTGGTAGCAGTTGGTCCAGACGCGGCCCGCCTGGATCGCGCGGCCGAAACGGTAGGCGCGGTTGCTGTCGCGTGTCCAGACACCAGCGCCGAGGCCGTAGAGCGTGTCGTTGGCTATACTGAGTGCTTCGTCGTCATCTTTGAAGGTCGTGACCGAAACCACTGGCCCGAAGATCTCCTCCTGGAAGATGCGCATCTTGTTGTGGCCCCTGAACACAGTCGGTTTGACGTAAAAGCCACCGGCGAGATCGCCGGGCAGGATATTGCGGGCGCCGCCGGTCAGCAACTCGGCGCCTTCCTGGCGGCCGATGTCGATGTAGGACAGGATCTTTTCCAGCTGCTCGGACGAGGCCTGGGCACCGATCATCGTCGCTGGGTCTAGCGGATCGCCCTGCACGATCGCCTCGACGCGCTTCAGCGCACGTTCCATGAACCTGTCGTAGATCGATTCATGGATGAGCGCACGGCTAGGGCAGGTGCAGACCTCGCCCTGGTTCAATGCGAACATGACGAAGCCTTCGATTGCTTTGTCGAAGAAATCGTCGTCCTCGGCGACAACATCCTTGAAGAAGATATTGGGTGACTTGCCGCCCAGTTCCAGGGTGACGGGGATCAGGTTCTGGCTGGCATATTGCATGATCAGCCGGCCAGTCGTGGTTTCGCCGGTAAAGGCGATCTTGGCGATGCGCGGCGACGACGCCAGCGGCTTGCCGGCCTCAAGACCGAAGCCGTTGACGATGTTGAGAACGCCTGGCGGCAGCAAATCACCGATAAGATCGGCCCACAGCAAGATGGCGGCCGGGGTCTGCTCGGCAGGCTTCAGAACCACGCAGTTTCCGGCTGCAAGTGCTGGAGCAAGCTTCCAGCAGGCCATCAGCAGCGGGAAGTTCCATGGGATAATCTGGCCAACCACGCCGAGCGGCTCATGGAAATGATAGGCGACCGTATCGTCGTCGATCTGCGAAAGGCTGCCTTCCTGACCACGCACGGCGCCGGCGAAATAGCGGAAATGGTCAATGGCGAGCGGCAGGTCGGCGGCGGTCGTTTCGCGGATCGGCTTGCCGTTGTCCCAGGTTTCGGCGCATGCAAGGAGATCGAGGTTTTCCTCCATGCGGTCGGCGATGCGGTTGAGGATGAGCGACCGCTCGGCAACGCTGGTGCGCCCCCAGGCGTCCTTGGCGGCATGGGCTGCGTCCAGGGCTGCTTCGATGTCCTGGGCATCCGAGCGCGCGACTTCGCACAGCAGCTGACCGTTTACCGGCGAGAAGTTCTCGAAGTAGCGGCCGGAGCGGGGTTCGGCCCATTTGCCGCCGATGAAATTGCCGTAGCGCTTGTCGAAGGGCGCCTTGACCGGGCGCGAGAATTCTACCTTGTTCATACGTCTTCCTCCCAAAACTGACGTCGCGGGATGCGACGCTTCGGAAAGAAACTTGCGACCTCCCACTGCTGTTGCCAATGCGCCGGGGACAGTGGGCGGGCGAGGTGTGTCGCAGAATTGCGACAGTCATGCGACGGTTTGAAGGTCAGTGGGATCTGTGGACGTCCAGACGGTTGAGTTTGCGGTGGAGGGTGGCGCGACTGATGCCAAGCGCGTGAGCCGCGGCCGAGACATTTCCGTCTGCCCGCGCCAGCGCCCGCTGCAGAACGCCGCGTTCCGCCTCGGCGAGGACTTCGAGGCCGCTCTTGGCCCAGCCGAGCAGATCGGCCGCAGGCATAGGCTTGTCGAGACACTGCTGTGTAAGTCCTAGGGCCAGGCGAGCCGAACGGGTCGCGCCGACCACAAGGTCGTCTGCATCAACCGCGATCAGCGCGCCGGAACCTTTGTCCGCTACTGGCGCCAGCAGAATTCGCGCCCTCGCGAACGCCATCTTGAAGTTCTCCGCCTCGATCCGGCGCGCCGCGTCGACCACGGCCATCGAAATAAGATTGGAGAAGACCTCGGTCAGATCAGCCCGGCAGGAAGAAACGTCAAGCGCAGCGATAAGATCTCCCTTGTGATCGTAGATCGGCGCGGTGGTGCAGCTCAGCCCGGTGTTGCGCGTATGAAAATGCTGATCGCGGTGGATCGTCAACGCCCGCTGTTCGACCAGACAGGTGCCGATACCATTGGTGCCCTCGCTCTGTTCGTTCCAGACGGAGCCGGTCCACAAACCCCAGGAATGAAACGTCTCATCATCCACAGGCGCGCCGCGCCGTTCGACCGGCACGCCGTCACGATCGGCAAGAAGGACGCAGCACCCGACGCCGCCTACCGCAAGATAAAGCCGGTCCAGGCTTGATTGAGCGGCCCGGACAAGCGGCTCGATGCGTTGCCGAGCCTCTCCCAATTCCGCCTCTGTCAGATAGCGTGGAGGGCTGCAATCGGTCGGATCGAGCCGATGCAAACTGGAAGACCGCCGCCAGGAGGCGACCAGCGCGGACTTCGCCGCCGCGTCCGAAGCGATCGCGGCCTGAACACGGTCGGCATGATGACCGGATAGATCCTCACCCATGCTTATCCTCCCAGAACCCCAGCTCTTCCTTTCGGTTTCTGCACCCAGTCTGTCTCAAGACAGGGGAACGCTGTCATCGCGTCTGCTTTTCCGCTTTCAATCCTCACACTGTCAATTCGTCGGAAGAACTAGAGAGGCAAACGTTGATCGCTTTGTCTGGCCGAACCGATGGTCGTCCTCAGGGGGAATGTTCCAACATCTCTGCCGAAGCGAACCTCTCAGTTGACGTCCAGACAGCCTACTCAAGCGAGATTTGGCATTCATTGATCGAGAGCAAAGTTTCGCGCGATGCGCCAGGAGGTGACGTGAGATGGATTTTCTCGGCTCTTCGGACGAAGACGCACCGGCGAAGACCGAAAGCTTGCGAATATTCATCAGGGCAGGGGCAGTGTGATCTCGCGATTCCCCCCGGTTGACGCCGCCGTTGCGGCGCCATAGTCCATTGTCGGCGCACAGCCATATTAGTCGAATGATACCCACAATTGGCGGCTCGCCCAGGCCTTGTCCTGCTGGCCATTGAGGATGACGGATGACCAAAGCGTCACGAACGAGGGTGCAGGCATTCGACCATTCCGAACTCGGCTTACAGCCCGCCGAGCTTGAGATCGTAAAAAGGTGCGAGTCTGAACTTGCAAAACTGGGTCGGCGGACGGCCGAACAGACATTCGACGCTGGCGAGCAATTAGCCATAGCGGCGAAACTGATCCCAAAGAGAACGTTCGGCAAATGGGTCGCCTCGGTGTCCGGCTACACTCGCCAGCATGCCTACAGTTTCATCAAGATATCGGCCGTCCTTAAGGCTCATAGAGCGCGGTTGGTTCAAGCAAGGGTACCTGCCAGCGTCATGGGCAAGCTGGCCAATTCTCCCAACCATGTGCATCGGGTGCTTGCCGAATTCGAAGCCGGACGGCAACTAACAGTCAAACAGGTCGAGGCAATGATCGGCGGAGGTGAGAATGAAGAGCCTATCGACCTGCCGAACGTTGGCGGCATCGCTGGTCTTAGGGCGAATGCGCAGGCGAAGCTAAAGCTTGGCATCTCGGAAATCGCCCGAAATATAGCCGAGATCATTGGCCATATCGAAACCGCGCTCGCCCCCGCAATAGACGGCAAGCGCGTGTTGAAGGGGCGGTTAGCTGACAGGATCGAACGCCTGGCGAGGATTGCTCGCCTCCAACTCGAGAACGTGGCGCTGTTCGTCGAGTTGAACCCGAACAATGCGGCAGCCTCCCAGGTGGTTCGTTTCCCGGAACGCAGCAAATGGCGGGAAGTGGTTGAGGTGCTGTGGGTACTGGGCGGTCGCGACAGCTGGCCGCGCGTGGAACTAGCCCCTTGGCTCTCCGGAAGCGTACTTCCGCTTCTTGCCTGGTCGATCGACAACGGCAAACCGGATTCAACTAGGCCCGAAGCCTGATGTCGGCGTGCAATCGGTAAAATGATTTTACAGAAATTCTGAAGGCCACGTCCCGGTTTCCATCGGACGGCCGCGTTCCCGCCACTAAGCGCACGCACAATCAGCTTTTGGCCTACTGATGCCAGCTTGAGCGCGTCTTCAGCAATCTACGCTCAAGCGGCACTCCCGTTCCTATGGGTCATATTCTGGATGTCTACGGATGGGGCAGGATCAGGCAGACACCGTACATGCCGCGACTACGTACGCGGTCCGCTTCTCGTGCCGTTTGATCAGGCGGTCCCGCATTAGGCGCGAAAGCCTCTCTACCCAAAAGAGTCCGGCGAGTTGATCTATCTCGTGCTAATGGCAGGCGGCCAGGCGCAGCAGCATCGAGCGACATCACTCCGGGTTTGCTGGCGCGAAGATTGCGATCTGCGGAAAAACCGCGATCGATAATCCGGAGACGAGGTGTAGATTCTCGTGGCTCCACAGTCAAAACCGCACTTTTTTTGGGCATTTAGGTAGGAAGAATTGCCCATCACGACGGTCGTCCAATCCTAGAAGCGTACCCTCTTGCCGGCCTCTAAGCGACGGCGTGCATCAAATTAAACTAGGCCATGAATCCTTCGTGAAAGGGATTCATGAGCCATAGAGAAGGATACAATTCTTTGGAAGGCAGAGTTGAGAGTTATTGTGCTCGTGAAAACCTAATTAGAAGTTTGTATCGAAGCAGTCCTTGAGATTTTAATTGTCAATACGAGCGCGGGTTTTTCAAATGAAATGTAAATGATTTGCAGTGACACAGAATTGCCTCATTTAATCAACCGAATTAGGCGGTCTCGGAGGTCTCAAGATGACGGCAAGCAGCGGAAAACGGGAACGGCCGGATAGCGAAATCGCCGGGAATTTAGCGGCGCGACCTCAAGGATGGCAATGCCAGAGGGATCGCCACTTTTTTTGTGTGTCGCCTGCAAGTCGAGGAGAGCTGGCTTCCATGGGTCGCGATCCCGCGCTCGATGATCTACGAAAAATCATGCTTGCTTGGGCGGACTTCATCGTGTGGTGCCGCGCAGTTGAACTGGCCGGTCAGCTGTCTAAAAGGCGCCATCCGGAGCTTCTGGAATTGTGGCCTGGGTCTGGCGGATCCGCGGGGCCCTAGTGCAGGTCCCGGCGAGCAGGTCCAGCGGAAACCGACATTCTCCTGAATATCATGATGACCACCCAGAGTGAGTTCAAAAGCAAGGCTGGAGACAGTCACCCCGGAGCGCACCGCGGGTCAAACAACCGGACCGTCTTCTTTATCGATGCACGCGCTGTCGCAGAGGGGTTTCCCAAAAAACTGATCGGGGTTCCCTTCATCGTCAACGAAGAATCTGGATTCGAACTCGAGATCAGCGAGTATCTCTGGGCTCGCAGGAATGCCGACTGGCTTGGATCGGGGATGCCTGGAGGCATCGTGGCCGAGGCGAGCGGCATCAAAAAGAAAAGAGCTTCTCTGAATTTCCTTCGCAACCGAGCATACCAACTGGATGCATTCCGGAGATGGTGCCGGCGCAGCGGGGTCTCCCACGTGTCGGCCACTGAGCCCCTCTTGGAGGAATACGCCGATGAAGTGGAGGAAGTGGCTGGAGTAAGACCGCAGGCTGTCAATCAATACCTTACATCGATCCTGGACTTCCTGTTTTTCTGCTCCTGGCGTGGTTGGCGCGACGTAGTCCGTCTGGACAGAAAGCCTACGGCATCAGGCGCTGGCGCTCCCCTCCTGCTTAGAGTGGAGGACGTCCGTGAGATCGCGACTTGGTATCCCGAAAAGGACATTCGCGACTTCATCTCCCATTTCGAACTCGGGTCAGCGATGTTGGCGGCCGAAATCCTGTACGAACTTGGCTTGCGCATCTCGGAGATGCTCGCCCTGACGATCCATTCGTTTCCCAGTCCAGCCGCGTGGCTCTCGGATCGGGCCAGACGCTTTCTCAAGGTGGACGGGAAGGGCGGGAAGAGGCGGAACGTGCCTCTGACCTATGCGATCTGCGAAAGGGTTGCGAGGCACATCATGTCGGGGCGGCGCCTGTACGCCGGGGGCGCTGCGGAGCTGACCGAGAGCCTTATCCTCGGGCCCAAGAAGGGCGGCGAATACGGGCCGATGACCGCCCGCTATCTCCAGGAACAATTCGCGATCGCCCGCGTCGCGTCCGGAAAGTCGGGGATCAGCCCGCACATCCTCCGCCACCACTATGCAGCCCATTACCTCCTGAGGGCGTGGACAGAAAGGTCCCGGGCCAGGCATTCCAGGGCCGATCTCATTGACGTTGAACCCGTTTCGTTGCTCTCGGCGGACCTCCTGATCCTGAAGGACTCGCTCGGTCACGCGTGGATCGAGACAACACAGGGATACCTGAAGGCAGTAACGGCTCTCGTTGGCGCAGACTTGCAAGAGGAATACGCCGCGAAATTGGAGTCCGTCCGATGAGCTATATCATTCGAGGGCGCTACGTAGACCGGATTACGCGAAGGACCGAGAAATGGGAGCTGGACCTGTCGGTCCTGGCGACCGGAGAGAACAGGCAGGGAAAACGGTTTCGGGGCAGGCCGGCCCTTGCAAGCCGCGTCGCCGATGCTTTCCAGCTACTGTACAGGAAAGCTTCCAAGTCCACTGCAAGCATCAGCAGGTCGTATTTCAGCTCGTTTTTCCTTTTCCTGGACGAGCAGGAGGCGCTTTCGAACGTGCTTCTCGGCGTCGAGCCAGTCCTGATCGATGACCTTGATTGGTCCGAGCTGGAGGCCATCTGGCGCCAATTCATAAACTGGCTGAAGTCGCGGCCTGGCAAGTCCCACTACAAGGTGAACTGGGTGGTGCACTCCGTCTTCAAGGCGGCTCACGAACTTGCGTACCGGCGTGGCGAGACCTCGAAGGGCACGCTCGACATCTATATTTACTTCCGGGACAGCGTCCGGTCATCCTATGGCGGCGATGTCCCCGGCTTCGAAGAGGGGATCAGGCTCTTCAAGGCTTTGGCGGCTGCCTGGCGCGACGCGCTCAAGGCAATCAGCGCTGGACAATCGATGGCGAGAAACGGGCGGGACCCATGCGGAGGCCGTTCCGGACTTTGCCGTTGGGGCGGAGGCCTGTGGCGGCGCTGCGAAAACCGTCTTTGGACAATCTTGAACGACCTGCCTTTTGGCCCGCTCAGCAGACGCCCGGGGAGACGGTTGGCAGACTGCTTTGGAGATCGGTTGCCGGACGCGGAGGTGGCGACGCCGCTTGCCGTGCTCAGGCCGGGCATGTGGAGCCACGTCCCGTCTGTCTTGCTGAGCTGGAGGGAGATCGCGGTGGCCTTCGCAATGGTGTGCATCAAGACGGGAATTAGCCCCGATGCGATCGCTCGAATGACCGTCGAGGACTGGTATGGACCTGACCCGATGCATCCCAATACGCGAGTCGTCCTGTATGGGCCTAAGAGGACGCCGGGAAACCCGGGAAAGCTCCTGAAAGCGTCGTCTTCCACTCATCGGCTGACGCACGCGTATCAGATCATACTCCGGGTTATAAAGGAAACGGAGCCGCTGCGCGCGCGGGCATCTGAGATAGCCAAGTCGACGGGAGACAGGAAACTGGCGAAGGCTGCCGAGCTGATCTGGATCTACCCTTCTCCGAAAAACGGCCTTGGCACGCTGCTTCCTGGCAGCAGCGGGATGCGGCAGAAGATGCAGGCGTTTCTCAATCAGCTGCTGGCTGACAGGGGAGCCAGGAAAGAAAACGGCGCGGCATTCGAATTCCTGTTTACCATGGGACGGGATCTATGGGCGGCTTTCGTATATCGGCGCAGTGGGTTCAGCCACCTGATAACGGCACAGGCCCTCGGTCACTCCAACCTGAAGTCCCTTCTCCACTATCTGGAGAAACGCGAGATGCAGATCAGCGATCGCAAGCGCCTGATTGACCTCCAGGGCATGGTCCTCGCGGACCTCCGGCATGGCCGATATGACCCAAAGAGCTACCGCGAAGGCGCCTCAGCAGTCCGATCTTCGAAGGGGGTCGAGTGTACCAACTTCGAGCATCCGTCGCAGGAGGCCGATCCAGGGAATCCCGGCGGCAGGCCTTGCCGGGCTCAACGTTGTTGGGCGTGTTTCGACTGGTATGCGACCGTCGAAAGCCTTCCGTACCTGTTGCGAATGATCGCAGATTTGGAGGCTATTCGAACGGAAGTGGGCTGGACTTTGTGGGAGACGAGCGACTACCCGATCATGTTGGCGGTCTACGAACACATCGTCAGTAAGTTCCATGTTTCACACGTGAAGGCGGCGCGGACCGCTGCGGCGGAATTGCCGCCCATCGTTACGCTGGCCCGATTCCTGAACCTGAACAGGGGGCGCCGATGACCGCGCTCGCGTCTGCCAGCGGGCTCTCGATTGCGCGCCCCGAATCTCTTGCGGCGGCTTGGGCGGAGGTCTCGAACGTCGGCTGGGAAAATCAGCCTGAAGCATTCAGAACGCTGTATCCAATGCCGGGAGATCAGGATTTCGACGATGACGAAACATTCCTAAATCTGCCAATATTTTTGACGCCGGAGGGAATTGTTGTTTGCGTTAAGGATAAACACTGGGAATTTCCGAGGCCGTGGAGGCGGCAGCTTGAGACTAGAGTGCCAAGTAGTCTTAGGCTCAATTTCGATGTTCAGTTCAATGGAAAGAGATTGCATTATGCCCCTGCGGGAAAAGCTTTAGACATTGCTTTGCGGCGGGCGGTCTACCTATGCATCTTCCGGTCCCGGAGACCGCTGTCCATAAGGACTTATAGGCTGCGGCTGGAAATCTTGGCCGCGTTTATCAGGCATGCCATTGCGTCGGAAAAGCGGCTGGCGGACCTGGATTTTCCTGATCTGGCAGAGGTCGTGAACGGATTGAAAGGGAAATGCGCTGGAAGCGTCAGGCTTGTTTATGATGAACTCAGATGGTGGCAGGAGCAGCCAGGCAAGTCTTACGGGTTCTTCACGCCTCCGCCGTCAGTCGAATCCATCCGGGCGCCAGGGGCAAGAGGCACAGGGTTCGACCCCAACAGAATCCGGGATGACGATGAATCACCAGCGAGCACGAGCCGTCCTAAACCGTTGCCCGACAGGTTCATTGGCGCACTAGGAGAACTCGCGGTATGCCTCATTGACGAGGTCAGACCAGTAATAAACGCAGCCTCAGCTGATCTGGTTTCAGCAAGCGACACGTTGTCCCCGGCATCGTTTTCAAAAGTATCTGTGGAGATCATACGAAGTTTTAGGTGGCCAAAGGCCTTCGCCGTAACAAGCGTCCGGGGATTTCGGGCCCTGTGCAACGACTGCCAAACCGCCACTCAAGCGCTCGTGAGCCTGCTGCTGGGACCTCGTGCCGAGGAACTGCTCTCTCTGCCCGGGAGTTGCGTGAGACTTGACGGGCCTGACGACACAGGTGGAATCCTGGTCGGTCATACGTACAAACTTACCCCGCTGTTCCCGGGCGGAGATCGCGACTGGCCGCTTCATACTCTCCTCGGGAGAGCCATTGCCAGCCAGCGGGAATACGTGGAGATCATAGAGGGACTGGAGTTTCCTTACCTCTGGAGGAGCCACAGGACGCTGCTGCGGGCAGGAATGCCCGCTCGAGGCATCTGGAACCAACTGAACAATCTCGTAAATCGCCGCGGGCTAAAGGCATTGCTCGATGCGCCCACAATCCATCACCACCGTTTCCGCAAATCGACGGTCCGGCTAGTTGTCCTCGCGCTGAATGGCGGACCAATGGTTGTGAGGCGCCTGCTGGGGCACCGGGACCTCGCCATGACGCTAATTTACATCCTTTCCGATCCGACGATCATTCAGGAGTTGAGGGAGCTGTCCGATGAAGATCGGCGCCGGCGCGCCGCGGAATTCATCGAGCGAAGCTCGGAGGTGATGGGAAAGGGCGGGGAAACTCTCCGCAAGGCCGTTGCTGCTGCGAAGGAGAACCTGAGCCTGTTCGTGCCAGAGGGCAGGCGGAGTCAGGCCGAAGTCACCACAGCGAAGGTCATCGACTACCTTGCGGACCGTCCAGACGGGCTCGTTGTCCAGCAGCTCGTGCCGGGTCTCGTCTCCTGCTTCCGCCCGCTGGGAGAACCAGGCGCCTGCTGTTCTGCCGCCGGCCTTCCGAACGTCGCCAACTGTGATGCCGACTGCATATGGCACGCCATGCTCGGGACGTTCCGCCAACAAGCCGTCGAGAACGTGGAAAACGCGTTGAGGCACATTCGCAGGGACGGGCGCAGTTCATTGTCCAGAGAGCATTATCGAAGTGTAATCCTTGGCTGGCTTGAGAAATTTCCAGACATCGTAGCCCAGTTCGAAGATGACAACCTGTTCCGGGAGTTGATCGCATGAGGCAACATCCGACGTCGCACGACACGGTGCAAGCGATTGAAGCGGCCATGGCAAAATACGAAGCTCAAGTTCTCGATCCGCTGAGGTTCGACGAGAGGACCGGCCTCTATGTCTATGGCGAACGGGTCACGATCAAGGCGATCCTTGAGCTCGCTGGGGTGCGGTCGCGCAGCACATTGCATGCCGACCATCATGAAGGCTTGCGCGGCAGGATTGATGACCTGATTAGAGACTTGAAGTTAAAGACCGGAAAGGCGCCGCGTCGCATCAGCAGCGAAAATGAAACGGCAGAACACGGGGTCCCGCGCGTCGATGCTTTGGCTCAGACAATTGCCGCACTGAACTTTCGCCTCATGAGACTTGAAAAGGAGTCTTTTCCAGCGGCGGTTGGTCAGGCGAATCTCCCAGGCGCCGCTCGTGACAGGCGTCAAAGACAGTCTCCGTCTCGACGATAGTTTTCCTCCGGCACCGATCCCGGCATCGCCGAAATGTCTATCATCCAGATTTGCGAACGTCTGAGCCGGCTGGAGCGGGCAGCGGGAATCGAACCCGCGCTAAGAGCTTGGAAGGCTCGTGTGATACCATTTCACCATGCCCGCGGCGGTGCCATCGGTAATGAACGGGCCTGGCTCGGTCAAGTCATGATCGTAGCTTATTGGCCACCTGCGTGGCCCTTTTTGGACATCATCCTGCTTAGAAGAGAGCGATTTCTGGGAGGCTAAGCCAGATCGGGCTTGAACGCTACATAATGTTCAAGCACCCTGAGTCTGTTGGGTACTATGCTGGTTGAACCTTTTGAGTGCGCATTATGGCTTTCCAAGCTGAATATGCGGGTTCGATTCCCGCTACCCGCTCCAGACACTTATCCCATCACCGGCAAGCCGAAACACTGCGCACGAGGCGCGCAGTGCTCCAATTGTCGTGGCTGTGCCGCGTCAGCTGTTGAACGCGGTGGCGACCTGGTGCTGCTGCGGCACCTGGCCGTTCGGCGTCAGTCTGTCGACGATACCGGGCAGGGCGGTGGACAGTTGCTTGAGCAGTTCCTGCTCGTCCAGCCCAGTCCGTTGCGCGATCTCGCGAATGATCTGCGGTCCGATCGCGGCGCCAAGATCGTTGGCGTTGATCGACTGGTTCTGGCCGGTGCCGACCCAGGAGTCCGCGGTGTTGCCATGTCCGGCATCCCGGAGCTTTTCGAGCAGTCCGCCAAGGCCGCCGAGCAGGCCGCCGTCGGCCGATGTGGTTTCCGTCGGCACGGGGGCGGTCGGAGCGGGCGCGGGAGACTGCTCTGGCTCTTCGGCATTTCTGCCGCTCAGCATTTTGCCGACCAGCAATGCGCCGAGCGCGATCATCAGGGGTTTGGTGATGTTGCCGCCGGGAACGGCATTGTCAAAAAGTCCCATCGTGGATCCTCCATAGCGACCAAGGCCCGACCCCTCCTCAACAATGAAGCATTCGGGCGGAATTTCAAGCTGGCTTGAGGTTTGGACAATCCTATGAAAATGTTCGGCTGGCGAGGGGATGGAGAGGAAAAAATGGGTATCATCAGCTGGATCATTCTCGGCGTGATCGCCGGTTTCATAGGCAGCAAGATCGTCAACAAGACCGGCCAGGGTGTCATCATGGATATCGTGCTGGGCATCGTTGGCGCCATTGTCGGCGGTCTGATCTTCAGTGCCTTCGGCGCGTCAGGCGTCACGGGCCTCAACATCTACAGCCTGATCGTTGCCGTCATTGGAGCGGTAGTCGTTCTGTGGGCCTACCATCAGTTCAGCGCAAGGCGGACGCTTTAGGCGCCTGCGGATCGTCTGAGGTTTCGAGTTTCCGAAGGCAAGACCGGCTTCGGGCCGGTACGTGCAGCGGCTCGTCTATGGCATCAGCACTGCATCGGCGGCGACGAAAAAGATCAGCGTTCCGGCGATGAACACCGCCCAGCCGACAAGCGACTTGCGGATGGCGGCCTTGTGCTCGGCGTCGGAACTCTTGTTCTGGTCAAAATCGGTCACGGGGAACTCCGTTGGCTGATTGATCATGTCGTCGTCGAACGAACGATGCTTCGCCGAGTAGACGATCTTTTTCGGCCCGGCAACTGCTCATGCGCGGGTGCTTGGATGCGGAGGCTCCAGGTTTTGTTTATGCACGTCGTTCTCCCAAAACCGGGGCCCCTTTTGGGCGACATGCGTCAGGCGACGACGGCCAGCCGGCGCTGATCCAGCGACACGATGGTCAGCCCGCTGCCGACGACCAGCAGGATGCCACAGATCGCCAGTGTGTTGGGGAACTGCCCGAACACCAGCAGGCCAGAAATGACCGCCCAGACGGTGAAGCAATAGTAGAACGGCGCCACGGCGCTTGTCGGTCCGACACGGTAGGCCATGAAGATGAAGAAATGGCCGAAGATCAGGAAAAATCCGGCGCCGGCCATCAGCAGCAGGTGATGTGCCCCGGGCATGACCCAGCGCTCGAAAACCAGATGCGCGGCGCCGGCGCCGATCAGCACCACGACGACGGCGGAAATCGCCACGATCATCCCCCGCACCACGGCCGCGACCCGCCGGCCGGCAAGGTCGCGCGCCGCCGCAAGGGCTGCGTTGCCGAGCGCCAGCAGGGCGTAGATCGAAATGCCTTGCATGGTCGGCTGCGCCACCATCAGCGCGCCGACGAAACCGAGCCCGATGAGCGCCATGCGACGGCTGCCGATCCGTTCGCCAAACAGGATCGAGGAGCCGACCAGCATCAAGAGCGGCGTGATCTGTCCGAGCGCGGTGGAATCGGCAATCTGCATATTGGCGAGCGCGACCACATAGCAAAGGATCGCCGCCAGCTCGAGCACGTTCCGGCTCAGTACGCGCTTGTCGAAGATCAGCGGGATCTGCTTGCCGTAGCCCAGCGCGAACAACAGCGGGAAGCCCCAGAGCGCAGCCGCGGCACCCCGCAGAAACAGCACTTCGTAGGACGGCAGGCCTGCCGTCGCGAGTTTCATCATCGTGTCGTTGACGAGATACGATCCCGTCGAGACGATCATGAACAGCGGGCCGCGGATAGAGGCAGGGATGAAATGCATCTGGCCACAAGATCAGAGGCGGGTGGTGGCGGCAATGGTCCATGGCCTGGCCATGAATCAGACAGGGCCGGGCAAGCAAGCCAGCGCTTTCGCGGCCTCGATCGGTCGGCCCGCTACCCCTTCATTTTGCCCAGAGCCTTCCTATATCTTCGTCATATCCCCGCAATCGGATCGATGGTTCGGACTGAGTGAGACGGCACCCGGCCAAAAGACGCTTGTGTTTTTTGGCCTTTGTCGCTAATCGCCCCGCATTCGACTGAACTGAAGGTCTTCGACCGAACTGAAGATCCGGGCCGTCCAAGGAAAGAGACAATGGCAAAAGGTAAATTCGAGCGTAACAAGCCTCACGTGAACATCGGCACGATTGGCCACGTCGACCATGGCAAGACGTCGCTGACGGCGGCGATCACCAAGTATTTTGGCGAATACAAGCGCTACGACCAGATCGACGCTGCCCCTGAAGAAAAGGCGCGCGGCATCACGATCTCGACGGCTCACGTCGAATACGAGACGGCTGCCCGCCACTACGCCCACGTCGACTGCCCCGGCCACGCCGACTATGTGAAGAACATGATCACCGGTGCCGCGCAGATGGACGGCGCGATCCTGGTCGTGTCGGCTGCCGACGGTCCGATGCCGCAGACCCGCGAGCACATCCTGCTGGCCCGTCAGGTCGGCGTGCCGTCGATCGTGGTGTTCTTGAACAAGGTCGACCAGGTCGACGACGCCGAGCTGCTCGAACTGGTCGAGCTCGAGGTTCGCGAGCTTCTGACCAAGAACGAATTCCCCGGCGACGACATTCCGATCGTCAAGGGTTCGGCTCTGGCTGCTCTGGAAGACAGCGACAAGAAGATCGGTGAAGACGCGATCCGCGAGCTGATGGCTGCGGTCGATGCCTACATCCCGACGCCGGTTCGTCCGCTCGACAAGCCGTTCCTGATGCCGATCGAAGACGTGTTCTCGATCTCGGGCCGCGGCACGGTCGTGACCGGCCGCGTCGAGCGCGGCGTGGTCAAGGTCGGCGAGGAGCTGGAGATCATCGGCATCCGTCCGACGACCAAGACGACCTGCACGGGCGTGGAAATGTTCCGCAAGCTGCTCGATCAGGGCCAGGCTGGCGACAACATCGGCGCGCTGCTGCGCGGCGTTGATCGTGAAGGTGTCGAGCGCGGTCAGGTTCTGGCCAAGCCGGGCACGGTGAAGCCGCACAAGAAGTTCGTGGCCGAAGCCTACATCCTGACCAAGGACGAAGGTGGCCGTCACACGCCGTTCTTCACCAACTACCGTCCGCAGTTCTACTTCCGCACGACGGACGTGACCGGCATCGTGTCGCTGCCGGAAGGCACCGAGATGGTGATGCCGGGCGACAACATCACGGTCGATGTCGAGCTGATCGTGCCGATCGCCATGGAAGAGAAGCTGCGCTTCGCTATCCGTGAAGGCGGCCGCACCGTCGGTGCCGGCATCGTCGTCACCATCAAGGAATAATCGAGCCCGGCATTTGCCGGATCGACAAGAAAAGGGCGGTCTTCGGGCCGCCCTTTTTTGTTTGCCGGGCTATCGGCTACCGCCCTGTCGCTCGACCCTGTTGCAAGCCCTTGGACCTCGTCTAGTATAGGTTGCATCAAGGGGCTTTTTGCAGAATGGTTTCAGGGCGCCTTCACCGTTGTCGGGCATTGTGGTCGCTGGCCTTGATCTGCCTGCTGGCATTGCTTGCCGCGGGCCCGGTAGCCTTTGCGGCGGATGCGGCGCCGGATCTTGGGCCGACGATGCGGTTCGGCATTGTCCGCAGCAACGCACCGGGGTGCGAGCCGATCTGCCCGGAATGGATATCGGCCGAGGGCTCCATAGAAGCCGGCACGCCGGCACTCTTCAAACGCATGCTGAAGACGCTTGGCGGGCGGAAACTGCCTGTTGTCGTGGATTCTCCCGGCGGCAATGTCGAGGCGGCGCTGACGCTTGGCCGGCTGATCCGCAAGAACAAGCTCGATATCGCCATCGGCAAGACGGTGTTTTCCAGCTGCCAGCCCGGTGCGAAGGGATGCCAGGACCGTGACGCCCGCTACTTCGGCGATGTCATCGACTATGGCGCCATGTGCAATTCCGCCTGTCCTCTGATGTTTGCCGGCGGTATCAGGCGGGTGGCCGGCGAATGGGCCTATCTCGGCGTCCATCAGATCACCACGACCTACATCCGCACGAAATTGCAATACCGCACCACCTACCGCATCGTGGGGGGCAAGAAGAAGATCCTCAACACAAAGATCGTCAGCCGCAAGAACGCCGGCAGCTACAAGACCTACGAGATGAGCAAGTCGGTGGAGAAAAAGCTGGCGGCCTATCTCAACCAGATGGGCATCGAACAAGGCATGCTCGAAACGATGAAGGGCACGCCGGCCAGCGAAATTCACCAGATCGCCCTCGACGACATGCTGGCGATGAAGCTGGTCACCAGCACGGACGCTGTAGGCCTGTTGACCGCGGCAAGCCTGTGCGAGCCCGGCCGCCTGGCCACGAATTGCCGGGAAATGCCGGGGGACAAGCCTGATGGCCTGACGGCGACCGCGGCCAAGCCTGCTCCGCCGGCGATCGAACCCGAGCCGGCGCGACACGATGAAGAGCGGCGCGATGAAGACATGCGCTTCGTCGTCGTTCGCGGCACCAATCCGCTCTGCAATCCAGACTGCCCGGAATGGATCTCGGCGGAAGGCGCGATCACTCCCCAGACCCCGCAGAAGCTGCGCCAATTGCTCGCCACGCTCGGCAAACGGCAACTGCCTGTCGTGGTCAGTTCGAGGGGAGGCGACCTGTTCAGCGCCCTGGCGGCGGGACGGCTTATCCATGAAAGGAAGCTCGACGTCGCGGTTGGCCGCACCGATTTCGTCGGCTGTGACCCGGGAGCGTGGAATTGCCTGGCCAAAGAGGGCGCCTATGCCGGGCTGAGCATCGATGCGGGCGTGGAGTGCGATTCGGCCTGCGCGCTGATGCTTGCCGGCGGCATCAAGCGGCTTGTCGGTCCCCAGGCGCGACTTAGCCTCTACCTGATGGGGCAAAAGCAGATGGTCAAGGCCTATCTCGACGAGATGGCGATCGCTCCCGCCCTGTTCGCGGCGATCGAGCGTCGCTCGGTCGAGCGCCGGCTGGAACCCGGCATGATGCTGAAGGTCGGACTGACGACGAGCCTGCAATCGGTCGACGCGCTGACCGGCGCCACCATTTGCGAGGCGGTGCCAAGACCCGAGAATTGCCGGATCCGGCCCTCCGCCAATGCCGAGGCTGACGCGCCGGCCAAATTGTAGACCGCGGCGAAGCCGGAACTGGCCATCGAGGCAGGTTGAGACACTTCCGATTGTTCCGCTATCGTCGCTGCTGGCGGCGCCAGGCAGGCGGAGGATCGAGAATGAGCCAGGATATCCCGACCCTCTACGAATGGGCCGGCGGCGGCGAGGCCCTGAACCGGCTGACCCAGACTTTCTACGACAAGGTGGCGCAGGACCCGATCGTCGGGCCGGTGTTCAAGACCATGTCGCCGGATCATCCCGCCCATGTCGCGGCCTTCATCGGCGAGGTTTTCGGCGGGTCAAAAACCTACAGCGAGCAGTTCGGTGGCCACCGCGAGATGGTCATGCACCATCTGGGCAAGCATCTGAGCGAGGAGCAGCGCCGCCGCTGGATTAGCCTCCTGGCCGATGCAGCCGACGCGGTCGGCCTGCCTGACGATCCGGAATTCCGTTCGGCCTTCATGGGCTATGTCGAATGGGGATCGCGTCTGGCCAAGATGAACTCCAATCTCGGCGAGACGTGCGATCCCGAGACGGAACCGATGCCGGCCTGGGGCTGGGGCGTGCCGGGCGGACCCTATCGGCCGCTGAAAACAAAGTAACCTCTCGCCGAACGAGCTGGTCGTCAGCTGTCCCGATTTCTGGCGCAGGGGGGGTGAAGGTACGTTTGCTTGCAAACCACCCTTTACAGAGCGTGCGGAAGCTTTTAGGAAGCGCCTGCTGCGCCGACATGCGCACGTACGGGCATAGCTCAGTTGGTAGAGCGGCGGTCTCCAAAACCGCAGGTCGTAGGTTCGAGCCCTGCTGCCCGTGCCATTTCCAAAGGGAAATCAGGCACTTAGAAATAGCGCTACTCGGTTGAGAAGCCAAAACGACTGCTGCACATCTATTGCACGGACATGCACGTCCGCGGGCAGCGTCCGACGGTGGCGTAAAATCACACGATTCTGGTGGGCAACTTCACCGTAACGACAGCCTGGTTTGGCGCTGCTCGAGGTTCCACAAAGGTAAAAATTGGCGGGTTGGCACCAAGGAAGCTGGCTTGGCTCGAGTCGAGATTTGCTCCTTTGGTCCGAAGGATGCGGGCGCAGAATACAAACCATCCGACGCTCGGGCATAGGCTTCCATGCTATGCTTTGGACCGCTCGGCTTTGAGAATCTACAGCTTGTAGGCAGCAGGCGGACCAACGGATCCGCGTTCGATGATTGTGGTCGGCAGAATGAGCCTTTCAGCTGGCCGTGCTTCGCCCTTCAAGCGGCGGATGAGCAGTTCCGCGACGCTTTTGCCCAGCGCATAGACGGGCTGGTCGACGACGGTGATGGGCGGGGTCGTGACGCTCGTCCAGTCCGCGTCATGGAAAGTGATGAGCGAGATGTCTTGTGGAATGCGCAGCCCGCGCTGGCGCATGACCTTGAAGATCTCCAGGGCTATGAGACTGTCGGAGGCAAGGATTGCGGTCGGTCGATCTGGCCCCGACAGCAGTTTGTCGGCGAGCTTTCGCGTCTCGTCGGGGCTTGTCGCGCCAAGGCGAATATGACGTTCCGGTCGATCAATTCCGGCGTCCCGGCACACCTTGAGAAAGCCGTCGATGCGCTCACGGACCGATGAGGTGTAGATTTGTCCTAGGTCGCGATACTCATTGCCTTCGGCGTCAACCGCGGTCACATAGGCGATTTTGCTGTGGCCGGCGTCGACAAGGATACGGGTCGCCCGCATGGCGATGTCTCGATCGTCAACCGTAACCGTGTCGACATCGAGATCAGGCAGCGCCCGGTCAAGCAGGGCAAGCGGCCGGCCTGAACGGTGGATGTCGCGCAGGTGTGAGATGTCACGCGATTCCGACGGCGTGACGATCAGTCCGTCGACGCGCTTGCCGATCAACAGCCGCACAGCTGCCCTTTCCGCGTCGATCCGCTCGCCGGAGTTGGCCAAGATGACGTTGAAGCCAGCCGCCCTTGCCGCGTCGCTGATTCCACGCACCGCCAGGCTGAAGAACGGGTTTTCGATGTCTCCGACCACCACGCCGATGATGCCGGACCTGCCGGTCGTCATGCTTCGGGCCAGTTCGTTCGGACGGTAGTCAAGGGCCTTGGCGGCGGCCATGACATTGGCGCGGATCGTGTCGCTGACGACACCGTATCCGCCGAGCACGCGCGCGGCCGTCGCTTTGGACACATTGGCCACTCGGGCGACATCGCTGACCGTTATCGACTGGGTCTTGGGTGCGGTTCTTTTCATTGGATGAACGACTACAAGAGTTGTTGACGGAAGGTCAATCTGGCGATAACGATTATCAAAGAGACCGGTCTCAATCAATAAGAGACCGGTCTCTTTTAGAAGATTGCGGGCCGAGAGGCGCATGCCGCGGTCGCGGCGGCGGGCGATGTCAAGCGTGGGATTGCCGGCTCGACGTCAATACCAAGAAGAACAGACCTTCAGAGTGGAGAGAAGACATGAGCAGGATAGGAATTCTCAAGTCGTTGATGTCACCGGTCCGGGCCGGCGCAATGGCTCTTATGGCTGTGTGCATCGGCGCGGGTTTTGTTTCCGGAGCAGCCGCCGCGGATGACAATCCCTATGGTCTTATTGATGCGAAAGTCATCAGCGTTGGTACCATGGGTGATGCCAAGCCCTACGCTTTCACCCAGGCGGACGGCACATTCACCGGGTTCGACATCGAATTGTTCCGCAACGTCGCGAGCCGCCTTGGCTTCAAGCCGGACCAGGTGATCTTCACCGGTCAGGAATTCTCGGCGCTGATGCCTTCGGTTGCCAACGAGCGCTTCGATGTCGCGGTCGCGGCAATCGGCACGACGGAAGCGCGTAAGAAGACCGTCGACTTTTCCGACGGGTATCTTGCAGGCTATCTCTCCGTGCTTACGTCAGACAAGGCGATCACGTCGGCCGACGGGCTCAAGGGCAAGCGTCTTGGCGTCGTGCAGGGTACGCTGCAGGAAATCTATGCGGCGAAGAATTTTGTCGGGACTGATCTCGTCAAATTTCCTGACAACAATTCGGCCGTCTCGGCGCTCAACAATGGCACGGTCGACGCTCATTTCCTCGATTACGAGGCAGCCAAGGACTATGGCGTTCGTTATCCGGACTTGAAGATCGCGGTTAACATCCCGTCCTTCGACGCGCCGGCAGGCTTCGTCTTGCGCAAGGGCAACGACAAGCTTCGCGATGCGCTGAACACCGCCCTGCATGCGGCCATGCAGGACGGCACCTGGAAGACGCTTTATGAGAAGTGGTTCCCAGGCTCGCCGATGCCCGATCAATACCTCCCCAAGAAGTAACCGCACCCGGGGGGGGGGGGGGGGGGGGGGGGGGGGGGGCCGGCGGGGGGTGAAAAACAAAAACCACACACCCAGACCCGCAGGCGCGGGGGGAGGGGGTGGGGTGTGGTTT